>NZ_JAURVJ010000213.1 GCF_030655615.1 Nocardioides sp. | reverse complement strand
AGCGATCCACGCGCTGCCCAAGCCGGTGATCGCCGCGATCAACGGCCCGGCGGTCGGCATCGGCGCGACGATGACCCTCGCCATGGACCTGCGCCTCGCCTCGACCAAGGCGCGCATCGGCTTCGTCTTCGGCCGCCTCGGCATCGTGCCCGAGGCCGCGTCGACCTGGTTCCTCCCGCGGATCGTCGGGGTCCAGCAAGCGCTGGAGTGGGTCTACGCCGCCGACATCCTGACGGCCGAGCAGGCCCTCGCCGGCCGGCTGCTGCGCTCGGTCCACGAGCCCGACGACCTGCTGCCCGCGGCGCTCGAGCTCGCCCGCTCCTTCGTCGTCGACCGCTCCCCCGTCGCGCTCGCGCTCGCCAAGCAGCTCGTCTACGGCAACGGCGCCGCCGACCACCCGCTCGAGGCCCACCTCTCCGACTCGGTGGCCATGTGGCACACCTCCATCGGCGACGGCAAGGAGGGCGTCGCCGCCTTCCGCGAGAAGCGCACCCCCCACTTCACCGGCAAGGCCTCCGACCTCCCCCGCATCTTCCCGGAGTCCTGACCATGGCCCCCGGCGGGCTAGTCCCTGACGTAGATCAAGGTTCTGTGGCCTGAGAACATGATTTACGTCAGGGACTAGGTAGGCCGGGGTTCGGGCAAAGCCACTATCTAGGCACAGGCGCCCGGGCCACAGGCCGAATCGACCACAGGGCGCACGTCCGTCCTGTGGGGACGGCGGATTTCTTGCCGTCGCCGGTCGTCGTGGGGCGCGGCTCAGCGCGTGGTGCCGGCCGTCCGCCGGCGCACGACCGGGGAACACGGCGACCGCCCGGCGGACGGCCGGTGCCACGCGCCTGCGCCCCACGACGACCGGCGGCGGGAACCGCCGTCCCCACAGGACGGACCAATCACGCAGGACGGACCAATCAGGCAGCCAGCGAAGCCCTCAGCTTGCGGAGGATGCCGGTGAGCAGCCGCGAGACCTGCTCCTGGCTGACGCCGACCTCGGCGCCGATCTGGGCCTGGGTGCGGTTCTCGAAGTAGCGCAGCTCGATGATGCGGCGGTCGCGCAGCGGCAGCGACTCCATGAGCGGGCGGAGCGCGAGGCGGGCCTCGGCGCTGGCGAAGGCGGGGTCGAGGTCGCCCATCCGGTCGAGCGGGGAGTCGACGGCCTCGCCGTCGGGGCGGGGGGCGTCGAGCGAGACGGGGCTGAAGCAGCCGCTGGCCGACAGGGCGTCGACGACGAGCGTCAGCGGGGCATCGAGGTGGACGGCGATCTCGGCGGGGCGCGGGCTGCGGCCGAGGCGCTGGGTCAGCTCGGCGTCGGCCTGGGTGACCCGGGCCTGCACCTCCTGGACCGAGCGCGGCGGGCGCACGGCCCAGCCGGCGTCGCGGAAGTAGCGGCGGATCTCGCCGCGCAGGGTCGGGACGGCATAGCTGAGGAAGTCGTCGCCCACGGTCGGGTCGAAGCCGCGCACGGCCTTGACGAGGCCGAGGTAGGCGACCTGGTCGATGTCCTCGGCGGCGATGCCGCGGCCGTGGTAGCGGCGGGCCACGTCGGTGGCGACCACCATGTTGAGGCGGATCACCTCGTCCTCGTAGCGCGCTCGCGCGTCGCCGCGGCTGGCTCGGGCGCGCGACAGCAGCATTGCCGTGTCGACGCGACGACGTGCATCAGTGATGGTGCGACTCGACCCCATGTGCGAGCTACCTTCCGGTTGGGGACCCTTGCGGATTGCCCCGAGATTCATCTGTCTGACGTCTTGCGTGACCGGAGTGAGATGCGCTCCCGCTGTGACTGATGTTTCCACACGCAGGGGTGAACTGCATAGGTTCTCGGAAAAAGACCGAAAGATAACCTCAAGATCCTCGCAAGGAGGTCTCAGGCTGCGGCGCGGTCGGGACCGTGCAGGAAGAGCCGCCGAGTGGGGGGATCTCGGCGGCTCTCCGCCCGCGTCGTACCCCTGGGGGCTCCCGCTATGCGGTGGGTAGCGTGGGCACGTGACCTCCACTCCGACCACCTCCGACTGGCAGGACCCCGGCGCGGTCTCGCTGATGCTCGACGACTGCGCCACCTGGGCGGTCGTCGGCCTGACGCCCAACACCGACCGCACGGCGTGGTCCATCGCCTCCCTCATGCAGCAGCGCGGCAAGCGGATCGTGCCGATCAACCCCGACGCCGCCGAGGTGCTCGGCGAGACCGGCTACGCGACCCTGGCCGACGTGCCGTTCCCGGTCGACGTCGTCGACGTCTTCCGACGCTCCGAGGCGGCAGGCGAGTTCGCCGACCAGGCGGTGGCCATCGGTGCCCGCGGCGTGTGGTTCCAGCTCGGCGTGATCGACGAGGCGGCCTTCGAGCGCACCCGCGCCGCCGGTGTCGCCATGGTCATGGACACCTGCCCGGCCATCGAGCTCCGCAAGCGCTGAGCCCGGTGGCGGGTCCCGGCGACGAGCTCGAGGTACGGCCCGGCCTCGTCGTGCCCGCGGTCGAGCTGGTCGAGCGCTTCAGCCGGTCCTCGGGGCCGGGCGGCCAGTCGGTCAACACCACCGACAGCCGCGTCGAGCTGGAGTACGACGTCCTCACCTCGACCGCCCTCACCGACGCCCAGCGGGCGCGGGTCGTCGGCCGGGTCGGCTCGCCGGTCGTCATCGTCGCCTCCGAGCACCGCTCCCAGCACCGCAACCGCGTGGCCGCGCGCGAGCGCCTCGCCTCCCGGCTCCGCGACGCGCTGCTCCCGCCGCCGCCCACCCGCCGGGCGACGCGGCCGACCAAGGGGTCGCAGCGGCGCCGGCTCGAGGCCAAGAAGCAGCGCGGCTCCACCAAGGCCCTGCGGGGCCGCGTCCGCGACGACTGAGACCGCCGGTACCTGCGGGCAGCCGACCGGCACCTCCGACCGATCCCGCCAGGTCGGCGGCTTCGTAGCGTCGTCGACGTGACGATCCAGATCCTCCCCTCCACGATCCTGCTGTCGGACCCGCGCGTCGTCGCCGTCCCTGTCGCGGAGTCCGGTGAGCCGCTCGTGCGGCTGCCCCGGCACCTCTCCCCCACCCGCGAGCCGGTGCGCCGCGGGCTGGCCGAGCGGCTCGCGGTCGCCGCGAGCCGGCTCCCGGCCGGGATCGGGCTGCGGGTCGTCGAGGGCCACCGCTCGGTCGTCGACCAGACGGCGATCGTGGCGACGTACTCCGCCGAGCTGCGCGTGCTGCACCCTGACGTCGACGACGCCGCGCTGCGGGTGCTGACCAGCCGGTTCGTCTCGCCGGTCGAGGTCGCGCCGCACGTCGCCGGCGCCGCGGTCGACCTCACCCTCGTCGACGCGTGCGGCGACGACCTCGACCTCGGCACCCCGATCGACGCGACCCCCGAGCAGAGCGACGGCCGCTGCTGGACCGCCGCCGACGGCATCGGCGCCGACGCCCGCGCCCACCGGGACCTCATGGCGCACGCGCTGGGCGGCGCTGGCCTGGTCAACTACCCGACCGAGTGGTGGCACTGGTCCTTCGGCGACCGCTACTGGGCCCTCGTCACCGGCGCGGCCCACGCTCCCTACGGCCCCCTCTCATGAGCGCGCTCCTGACCGACCGCCTCACGGCCGGCGCCGCGACCGGACCGCGTCTCGCCGTCGACCTCGACGCCATTGCGACCAACACCCGGACCTTCGCGGCCCGCACGCCCGGGGCGCTCATGGCCGTGGTCAAGGCCGACGGGTTCGGCCACGGTGCGTCCGCCGTGGCGCGCACCGCCCTGGCCCACGGCGCCTCCTGGCTCGGGGTCACGAGCATTGGCGAGGCGCTGGCGCTGCGCGCCGACGGCCTCCGGGCACCGGTGCTCAGCTGGCTCAACCCGGTCGACGCCGACTTCGTCGCCGCGGTCGGCTCGGGCGTCGACGTCGCCGTCCCGAGCCTCGCGCACCTCGAGGCGGTCACCCGCGCCGGCATCGGGGCCCGGGTCCACCTCCACCTCGACACCGGCATGGCGCGCGACGGTGCGGCACCGAGCGAGTGGCCGGCCCTCTGCCGCGCTGCACGCCGGGCCGAGCGGTCGGGCGTCCTCCGCGTCGTCGGGGTCATGGGTCATCTCGGCTGTGCCGACGTGCCGGACGACCCGGCCAACGCGGCCGGGCGGACGGCGTACGCCTGGGGTCTCGGGGTCGCCCGCGCCGCCGGGCTCCGGCCGCCGCTGCGCCACCTGGCCGCCACGGCCGCCACCCTGACCGACCCCGCGGCGCTCCACACGATGAGCCGGGTCGGTGCCGGGCTCGTCGGCATCGACCCGAGCGGGACCACCCGCCTCTCCCCCGCCCTCACCCTCACCGCGCCGGCCGTCGGCACCCGCCGCGTCGTGGCTGGCACCTCGGTCGGCTACGGCCACGACTGGCACGCGGGCCGCCCCACGACCCTCGCCCTGCTGCCGCTCGGCTACGCCGACGGCCTGCCCCGCTCGACCGGCGGCCGCGCCGAGGTCTGGCTGGCCGGACGGCGACGGCCGGTGGTCGGACGCGTCTCGATGGACCAGGTCGTCGTCGACCTCGGTGACGACGCGGTGCTCCCCGGGACGGTCGCCACGGTCTTCGGCCCCGGTCACCACGGAGAGCCGACGGTCGCCGAGTGGGCCGCCTGGGCCGGCACCATCGAGCACGAGATCGTCACCGGCATCGGCGCCCGGGTGGCCCGCTCATGAGCACCCGGACCCGCGTGGCCGTCATCGGCGGCGGAGCCAGCTGCGAGCACGAGGTCTCCCTGGCGAGCGCGACGGCGGTCGCGGCCGCCCTCGACCCCGCGGCCTACGAGGTCGTCCGGCTGACCATCGACCCACACGGCACCTGGCTCGACGGCGGCGGCAGGCCGGTCGGGCTCACCGGCGCCGCGTGCCTGCTGCGCCGCTGCGACGTGGTGCTGCCGGTGGTGCACGGCCCGCACGGCGAGGACGGCACGCTCGCCGCCCTGTGCGACCTGGCCGGCCTCCCGTTCGTCGGGTCCGGCGTGCGCGCCGGGGCCCTGGCCATGGACAAGTGGACGACCAAGCTCGTCGCCGCCGCGGTGGGGGTCGCCACCGCGCCCGGTGTCCTGCTCACCCCGGCCACGCGGTCGGCGTACGCCTGGACCCACCCGGTCGTGGTCAAGCCCGTCGCGGCCGGGTCGAGCCACGGCGTCTCGCTGGTCGCCAGCGCGGACGAGCTCGACGACGCGCTGGCCGCGGCCTTCGCCCTGGACTCCCGGGTGCTGGTCGAGGACGTCGTCGTCGGCCGCGAGATCGACGTCGCCGTGCTGGGCCGCGCCGACGGCAGCCGGGTCGTCGCGCCGACGCTCGAGATCGTCGTCGCACCCGGTGGCATCTTCGGCTTCGAGGACAAGTACGGCGGCACCGCCGACTTCCACATCCCCGCCGCCCTCGACGAGACCGACACCAAGACCCTCGAGGACGCCGCCGTCGCGGTCTTCGACGCGCTGGGCTGCGCCGGCGTGGCCCGCGTCGACTTCTTCTGGACCGAGGACGGTCCGGTGCTCAACGAGGTCAACACGATGCCCGGCTTCACCGAGCAGTCGCAGGTGCCCAAGATGTTCGCTGCCGCCAGCCTGTCCTACGCCGACCTGCTCGACGTCCTGGTGCGCGACGCCCTCGCCGCCCCTCGGTAGGGTCGCCGCGATGTCCAGCGGCCCACGGAACGACGACGGTGGCGGCCGGCTGCGCGAGTGGCTCGGCGAGTGGACCGGCGGGCTCGTCCTCGGAGCCGTCGTGCTGGTGCTCGGTGCCTACGAGACGGTGACCACCGAGGTCTTCAACGGGTCGCGGTCCGACCTCGTCATCGTCGCGACGATGACCGCCATCGCGGTCGCCCTGTGCCGGCGCGCGCCGGCGGCGGCGCTGGCCATCGCCTGGGTGCTCGCCGCGCTGCACCTGGTGTCCGGCGTGCAGCCGATGTTCGTCGAGATCTTCCTGGTGGCGGTCATGTTCGGCACCGCGCGCTGGGGCCGGGCGGCCACCGTCGTGGCCGGCGGGATGTCGATCCCGCTGGTCGTCGCGGCCGGCGTCGCGACCCTGGTCGGCCAGGGCTACGACACGTTCTCCGCCTCGCCCCTGGGCCAGCGGGTCGGCGACCTCTTCTACGCCAGCAGCACCGGGGGTCTCGCCACCAGCCTGGCCGCGGCCGGCACGGTGCTCGCGGCGCCCTGGCTGGCCGGCCTCACCATCCGCTTCGCCCTGCGCGCCCGCGACTCGCGCGCCTCGCAGGAGCGGGCCGAGGAGCAGACGGCGGTCGCGGTCCGCGAGACCGAGCAGGCCCGCGAGATCGCCCGGCTCCGCGACGAGCAGGCCCGGCTCGCGCGCGACGTGCACGACGTCGTCGGCCACTCGCTGGCCGTGATCCTCGCGCAGGCCGAGTCGGCGCAGTACCTCCCCGACGACCCCGCCGCCCTCAAGCAGACGATGGCCACGATCGCCGGCTCGGCCCGGTCGTCGCTGCAGGACGTGCGCCAGGTGCTGTCCGCCCCCGATCACCCCGTCGCGACGCGCCCCCTCGACACCCTGGTCGACGGGGTCCGCGCGGGCGGCCACGAGGTCGTCGTGCGCGAGCTCGGTACGGCGCGCCCGCTGCCCCCCGAGCTCGAGGTGACGGCCTACCGCGTGCTGCAGGAGATGCTCACCAACGCCGTCCGGCACGGCCGCCGCGACGAGCCGGTCTTCGTCGAGCGGCACTGGCCCGACGACTCGCTGTCCGACGAGCTGCGCGTCGAGGTGCGCAACGGCATCGAGGGGGCGGGCGAGACCACGGACCGGCGGGGCTCCGGGCTCGACGGCATGCGGCAGCGGCTCGGCGCCGTCGGCGGCCGGCTCGACGTACGCCGCCGCGATGAGGACGACGCCACCACGACGTTCACCGTGACGGCGTGGATACCGTTGGGCCCGCGATGACTCCCGATCCGACCGACATCAGGGTCCTGCTGGTCGACGACCAGGACCTCTTCCGCGAGGGCGTGCGCGTCATCGTCGACGCCCAGGAGGGCATGAGCGTGGTCGGCACCGCCGGCGACGGCCTCGAGGCCGTCCACCTCGTCGACGAGCTGACCCCCGACGTCGTGCTCATGGACATCCGGATGCCCGAGATGGACGGGGTCGAGGCGACCCGGCAGATCTTCGCGGCCGACCGGGTCGCGCGACGGACCGCCGCCGGGGCCGGTCCGGTGCGGGTCGTCGTGCTCACGACGTTCAACCTCGACGACCGGGCCGCGACCGCGATCCGCCACGGCGCGAGCGGGTTCCTCCTCAAGGACACGACGCCGATCCAGCTGCGCGACGCGATCCGCACCGTCCACGCCGGCAACGCCGTCCTCGCTCCCGGCGACCTCACCGCCCTGATGGCCGGCAGCTTCGTCGCACCGACGCCGACCCCGACGTCCTACCTCGAGCTGACCGACAAGGAGCGCGAGGTCTTCGCCGCCGTCGCCCGCGGCCTCTCCAACACCGAGATCGGTGCTCTCGTCTTTGCCTCGGAGTCGACCGTCAAGACCCACGTCGGCGCGATCCTGCGCAAGCTCGCCCTGCGCGACCGCGTGCAGATCGTGGTCTACGCACACGAGCACGGGCTCACCTGACCCCCGACCCGGCACCCACGGTGGTCGAGCGGGGCGAGCCCGCGGCTCGACCACCGCGCAGCGACGTGGTGACCCCCACGGTGGTCGAGCCGGGCGAGCCCCAGCGAGCCCGCGTCGAGACCCCCGCAGCCGACATACCCAGGTCGACCTGCACCTGCGGCGGTCTCGACACACGGCGACTCCGTCCCCGCGGCTCGACCACCGTGTCAGCACGATGGTCGAGCCCGCGGGGAGACCACCGTGAGCATGGATAGGTGAGAGCACCGCTCACGGTTGAACGACGACACCCGGCTTGCCCGCGTCGGCGTAGGAGCGGACGACAGAGACGTTGAGCGGGAAGTCGATGGCGAGGTCGCGGAAGAGCAGGCCCGCGGCGGTGGAGGCCGCCGCTGCGGCCTCGGCGGCGACCGCGTCGGCGAGGGCGGCCGGGGTGTGGACGACGACCTCGTCGTGGAGGAAGAAGACGAGGTGTGGGCGCTCGACGAGGGGGCCGGAGCCACCCAGGCGCCAGAGCCGGTTGCGGAGGTCGGCGATCCAACACAGCGCCCACTCGGCCCCGGTGCCCTGCACCACGAAGTTGCGGGTGAAGCGGCCGTAGGCGCGGCGGTGGCGGGCCTGGCTGTCGGGGTCGGCGGGCGGGTCGTCGGGGTCGCGGTCCCAGGCCTCGCCGAGGCCGGGAGACCCGCGCCCGAGGAGGGTGCGGACGACCTGGCCGCGCTCGCCGGCGCGCGCCGCGTCCTCGACGAGCCCGAAGGCGTCAGGGTAGCGCCGCGCGAGGCCGGCGAGCATCCGGCCGCTCTCGCCGCTCGTGGCGCCGTACATCGCCCCGAGCAGGCCGAGCTTGGCATCGTTGCGGCTGGCGACCGCGCCGTCGTCGACCATCCCCTGGTAGAGGTCGGCTCCACGCGCCGACCGAGCCAGCGCGCGGTCGCCGCTCATGCCGGCCAGCACGCGCGGCTCGAGCTGGGCGACGTCGGCGACGACGAGCACCCAGCCGTCGTCGGCCACGGCGGCGGGTCGGACCTGCACCGGGATCGACAGCGCTCCCCCGCCGTTGGACGACCAGCGACCGGTGGTCGAGCCGGCCGGCTGGTAGGACGGCCGGAAACGGCCACCGCGCACCCACTGGTCGATCCACGACCAGCCGTTGGTCGAGAACAGGTGCGCGAGCTGCTTGTAGCGCAGCAGCGGCGCGATGCCGGGGTGGTCGAGCGCGCGCAGCGAGGAGGCGCGGGTGTCGGCGACCTCGAGACCGGACCGGCGCAGCGCCGCGAGCAGCTCGGGCCGCGAGTCAGGGTTGAGGCCCGGGGCGCCGAGGGCGTCGCGCACCTCGACGACCAGCGCCTCGAGCCCCTGGGGCCGGGCGCCGCGCGGCGGTCGCGGCCCGAGCAGGTCGGCCAGCAGCCGCTCGTGCACGTCGACCCGCCACGGGATGCCGGCGTGGGTCATCTCGGCGGCGACGAGCGCGCCCGAGGACTCTGCCGCCAGCAGGAGACCCAGCCGGGGCGCCTCGGCGGACGCGGCGACGGCGGCGAGCTGCCGGGCGTCCTCGAGGTCGGCCCGCAGGTGCTCGGCCGTGTCGTCGACCGAGAAGAGCGCCGGGTGGGACGGCGTCGTCGGCCCGAGCCGGTCCCAGTGCTCCGACTGCTCGCCGTCGAGCAGGGCCCCGTCGACCTCGGGCGCCCGGCGCAGCAGGTGGTGGCCCAGGCGCAGGTCGTGGCACCGCGCGACGCGGACCCCGGCCGCCAGCAGCGGCGGGTACCAGCGCGCCGTGTCGTCCCACACCCAGCGCGGCCCGTCGGGCTCGCGCTCCGCGACGTGGGCCGGCAGGTCGCCCAGGCCCAGCTCGGTGGTGTCTCCCTCGGCGCCGTCACCACCGTCGACGACCAGCACCCGCTCACCCGGCAGGCGCGACAGCGAGACGCGGGACATGGCCCCACCCTGGCACCGACCGGGGACACCCGACCCGCCCCACGCGGACGCATCGTTTCCTGTGATCCGTACCGATGGAGGGTTCCTATTGGACCGCCCGACGGCGCCTCCCTAGCGTGAGGACGAGCCGACCAGAGGAGCCGCACGTGACCACGAGCGTCAGCGAGGACCGCGCGAGCGCGACTCCCGACCCGGAGCCGAGCGCCGCCCGTCAGGTGGAGTTCGTGCACTCGTTCCTCCAGGCGATCACGGCCAAGGGCGGTGGCAGCGCCCGCAAGGGCACCGACCCGGCGCGGACCGACCGCTTCGCGCGCACGCTCGACGACTACGGCTTCGACTACACGCTGCTGGGCTACAGCTCCGACGGCGCCGACCCGTTCTCCATCGCGTCGCGGGTGCTGGCCCGGACCGAGCGGCTCAAGACGATCGTCGCGCTGCGCCCCAACATCTGCCACCCGACCGTCGCCGCCCAGGCGCTGACGACGCTCGACCACCTCAGCGGCGGGCGCACGATCGTCCACGTCATCTCCGGCGGCAGCGACGCCGAGCAGCGGCGCCAGGGCGACTACCTGCCCAAGTCCGAGCGCTACGCGCGCTCGGCGGAGTACATCGAGATCCTGCGCCGCGTCTGGCGCGAGGACGCGCCGTTCTCCCACCACGGCGACCACTACCGCTTCGAGGAGTTCGGTCCCGGCTCGCAGCCGCTGTCCGGCGGCCCGCTGCCCATCTCGATCGGCGGCGCCTCCGACGAGGCGTTCGACGTCGGGTCGCGACTCGCCGACATCTTCACGCTCTGGGGCGAGCCGCTCAAGGAGACCGCCGAGCAGATCCACCGGGTCCGGACCCTGGCCGCCGCGGCCGGCCGCGACCCGTCGGAGATCCGGTTCTGGGTCACCTTCCGCCCGGTCGTGGCCGAGACCGACGAGCTCGCCTGGCGGAAGGCCGAGCGGCTGGTCGAGCGCTCGGCCGGCAGGCTCTGGCCGACCAACGACACCAAGCGCGAGCCCCGCACCAACGTCGGGTCGGTGCGGCTCCAGGAGATCGCCGAGCAGAGCGAGCACCACGACACCGCGCTCTGGATGCCGCGCAGCATCGCTGGCGCCGGCGGCGCCTCGTCGCTGCTCGTCGGCAGTCCCGACACGATCGCCACCGCCATCGAGGCCTACGTCCGGCTCGGCGCCGACATCGTCAGCCTCCCGAGCGCCGGCGACCTCGACGGCGCGGTCGACACAGGTCGCTACATCATCCCGCTGGTGCGCGAGCGGCTCGCCGCTGCTGCCGCTGCGGGGCGGTGAGCCACGGCGCGACGAACAGCCACCCCGCCCCGGCCGCGACCAGCAGCCGGTGCAGCGTGAGGCAGGCGGTCACCACGACCACCGAGACCACGACCGGGTAGCCGAGCGCCAGCGGCAGCGACCCCGCGGCCCACGATCCCTCGCCCACGAGGCGCGCGGACCCGAGGTGCACCAGCGCCACCAGAGGCAGGTGCAGCACGTAGACCGGCAGCGTCTGTCTCCCCAGCCCTGCGAGCACCTCGCCCCACCGCGGCACGAGCGAGACCACCGACGCGACCGCGGTCCCGGCGGCGATGCCGAGCAGCCCCAGCACCGGTCGGACGCCGAACCAGGTGCCGGCACCCAGGGCCTGCCACGCGACCGCACCGACCGCGAACGCCGCCACGGCCACCACGACGGTCCGAGCACGCGGCCGGGTCAGCCGTCCGACCACGGGTCCCAGGCGCGGCACCCGCGTCCCGAGCAGGAACCAGACGAGGTTGGTGAGCAGCCCGTAGCGGTTGCCCGGGGTCGGTACGACGCCGGCCGCCGCCACCGCGCTCAGCAGCAGCGCCGCCGCCAGGGCCCCGTGCGGCACCCGGCGCGTGCCCCGCGCCACGACGACGTACGCCGCCAGGGCCAGCAGGTACCAGAGGTTGCCGGGCGTGACCGTCAGCTGCACCAGCAGGTCGAGGGGGCCGTCGGCGACCGCGGTGTCGAAGCCCGGCGTCAGCTGCAGGACGACTGTGTGGACCAGCGTCCACAGAACGAACAGGTAGAGCACCGGCGCCACCCGGCCCGACCACACCCGCGCCCACGGCCGGTCGAGCTGGCGCGCCGCGAACAGCCCCGAGATCAGGAAGAACAAGGGCATCCGGACCGGCAGCAGCACCTCGGAGATCTGCCCCCACGCGCCGGTCACCGGCACCCCGAGGTCCCACGGCAGCTGCAGGTAGTCCTTGCGCGTGACGTGCCACAGCACGACGAGGACGATGCAGACGCCCTTGGCGACGTCGGCCCAGCGCATCCGTCCGGTCTGCGGATCAGTCATGGCTCGATGCTCGCGGGACCGCCCCGCACCGGGGATCGGCCGCAGGTGCCGCCGTCCTGGTCGCAGGTACGAGGACCCGTCCGTCTGCGATACAGTCCCCGCACTTTGTCACGTGACATGGTGCAGATCGATGTGGGAGGCAGCATGAACCGCCTGTTCAAGGGCGTCGACCCCTGGGTGTTCTGGGGCTCGGCGGTTCTCATCGCCGGCTTCGTCGGGTGGGGCCTGTTCGCACCGGAGTCGCTCGGCAGCGTCATGAAGACCGCGCTCGACTTCGTCATCGGCAACTTCGGCTGGTCGTTCATCCTGCTCGCCTTCGGCGCGCTGGCGCTGTGCGTCTTCCTCGTCATCCACCCGTGGGGCAGGACCCGCCTCGGGCCCGACGACTCGCGCCCGGAGTTCGGCACCTTCTCGTGGGTGTCGATGATGTTCGCCGCCGGCCTCGGCGCCGGGCTGCTGTTCTACGGGATCGCCGAGCCGGTGACCCACTGGAGCGCGCCGCCGCACGGCCTCGCCGAGCCGCAGAGCGAGGAGGCCGCCCTCACGGCGCTGCGCTACACCTACTTCCACTGGGGCTTCAACGGCTGGGCGATGTACGCCGTCATGGGCGGCGCCATGGCCTACTTCAGCTTCCGCAAGGGCCTGCCCACGCTGGTCAGCGCGACCCTGACCCCGATCTTCGGACCTGACGTCACGACCAAGCCGATCGGCCGCGTCGTCGACGGGCTGGCCATCGTCGCGACCCTCTTCGGCACCGCGACCGCGCTCGGCCTCAACGGCCTCCAGCTCAACAGCGGCCTCGAGTACCTCTTCGACGTGCCCAAGTCCAACACCGTCGCGGTCGTCATCATCATCGCGGTGACCGGGCTCTTCCTCGTCTCGGCGACCTCGGGTGTCGAGAAGGGCATCAACTTCCTGGCCAACCTCGGCTCCTTCGCCACGATCGGGCTGTTCCTGTTCTTCCTCGTCGTCGGCGGCTCGACCGTCGTGGTCATCTCCAACGGCATCGAGTCGATCGGCGACTACGTGCTGCAGGTCTTCCCGATGTCGCTCGAGACCGGCGTCGGCGACGAGCAGTGGATGGCCGGCTGGACGATCTTCTACTGGGCCTGGTGGGCCTCGTGGGCCCCGTTCGTCGGCATGTTCGTCGCCCGCATCTCGCGCGGCCGCACCATCCGTGAGTTCGTGATCGGCGTCGTCGCGGCCCCCACGGGCTTCGGGTTCCTGTGGTTCGCCGTCGTCGGCGGCACCGGGATCCAGCTGCAGCAGGACGGCAAGGCCGACATCCTGGGGTCGCTCGCGACCCCCGAGCTGTCGCTCTTCACCGCCCTCGACGCGCTGCCGCTGCCCGTCATCAGCTCGGCCCTCTGCGTCGTGCTCATCGCCCTGTTCTTCATCAGTGGCGCCGACGCCGCCAGCGTCGTGATGGCCACGATGGCCTCCCGCGGCTCGCTCGCCCCGTCCAAGATCGTCGTCGTCGTCCTCGGCGTCCTCATGGGTGGCATCGCCTGCGCGATGCTGCTGGTCGGCGGGCTGGTCGCCCTGCAACAGGCGGCCGTGCTGGGGTCGGTGCCGTTCGCCGTGGTGCTCGTCCTCGTCGCGTGGTCGTGGGTCAAGGCGCTCCGCGAGGAGCACCGCGAGATCGCCCAGGCCGGCAAGGACGGCAAGGACGCCGACGAGCGGCCCGAGGTCCTCGTCGCTGCCCCCGGGGGCGACGCGTGAGGCGCGCGGGCGGAGCCCTGCTCGCTCTCCTGCTCGGCTGCGGCCTGCTCGCGGCCTGCGGCGACGCCAACGACGAGCGCGACGCCTCGTCGCAGCCGCAGGGCGCCGGGCTGCGGGTCACCCTCGGCACCCAGGAGTTCCCCGAGGCGCGGATCCTCGGTGAGCTCTGGCGCCAGGCCCTGGCCGTCAACGGCTACGCCGTCGACCTCCGCAAGGGCGTCGGTCCGGCCGAGGACCTCGACCAGGCCCTCAAGGACGGCGAGATCGACGGTTACGTCGCCTACACCGGCACCGTGCTCTCGGTCGTCGCCGGCGAGGAGGTCACCGGGCTCGACCCCGACGCGACCTACGCCAAGGCCAAGGCCTTCTACGCCGGTCAGAAGATGGTGATGAGCGAGAGGACGCCGTTCGAGAACAAGGACGCCGTGGCGGTCACCGAGACCTACGCCCAGGACAACGATCTCGAGACCATCGAGGACCTCGCCGCCCAGGGCGCCGTACGGTTCGGCGCCCGTCCCGAGTTCGAGGACCTCCAGCTCGGCCTCACCGGCCTGGCCGACGTCTACGGCCTCGACGACACCACGTTCGTCCCCCTCGACCTCGGCGCGCAGTACGACGCCCTCGACGACGGCGAGGTCGACGCGGTCGACGCCTTCACCACCGACCCGCAGCTCGAGGACGGCGACTACCGCCTGCTCGACGACCCCGAGCTGCTCTTCGGGTCGCAGAACGTCGTCATGGTGGTCGGCGAGGACAAGCTCGACTCCATCGACAAGGACGCGTTCCTCACCGTCGTCGGCACCGTCAACCGCTCGCTCACCGAGGAGGCCATGGTCGCGATGAACGCCCAGGTCACCGACGGGCGTGACGAGAAGGCCGTCGCCACTGCGTTCCTGCGCAGCGTCGACCTGATGACGCCGCTCGACCTCGACTGATCCCCACCCCCACCCCCATCCCGCCCGCACGACAGGAGGCCCACCGTGGCCACAGAGCGACGCAACCCCTTCGAGGGCGTCACCGACTTCGTCACCGAGCTCGGCCGGCTCCGCACGCTCGGCGTGCACGGCACCGAGCACGGCGCCGAGGTCTCCGAGCGCACCCACGCCTCGGCGTGGGTGCCGCCGACCGACATCCTCGCCCGCGGCGACGACCTGGTGATCCGGATCGAGCTGGCCGGGGTCGACCCGTCCGAGATCGACATCGACTTCCACCACGGCTCGCTCACCGTCTCGGGCACCCGGGCCGCCGACGACCCCGACGGCGGCACCGAGTTCTACGTCCGCGAGCGGTTCTACGGCACCTTCCGCCGGGTCATCGCCCTCCCCGAGGGCACCGAGGCCGCCGACGTGACGGCCGAGTTCGACGCCGGGCTCGTCGAGATCAGCGTGCGCGGCGCCGTACGACCGCGCGCGAGCACCCGGATCGACCTGGCCGACCGCTCGCAGGCCACCGCGCGCACCGTCGACGTGGGCGGCGACCCCGCCTGACTCCCCCGCCTGGTCCGCGCGGCTGATTGACTACCGCAGGTGGACCGTCGGCACCTCGAGTACTTCCTCGCCATCGCCGAGGCCGGCAGCTTCACCCACGCCGCCCGGGTCCTGAGCATCGCCCAGCCGTCGCTGTCCTACGCGGTGCGCGGGCTCGAGAAGGAGCTCGGCGAGACGCTCTTCGAGCGTCACGGCCGCGGGGTGCGGCTGACGCCCGCCGGCCAGGCGCTCGTCGGACCGGCCCGCCGTACGCTCCGGGCCTTCGGCCGGGCCGAGGTCGCCGTCCGCGGTGCCGGTGACAGCGGGTTCGCGCTGGTCCGCGTCGTCACCAACACCGTGTGGGCCCTCGACCCGCTGGTCCGCGTGGTCGGCGAGCTCCGCCAGCTGCGGCCCCGGCTGCGCCTCGAGATCACCGACCCGGCCAGCCGCACCGTCGTCATCGAGCAGGTCCGTGCGGGCGAGGTCGACTTCGGCCTGCTCGCGGGTACGCCGCCGGGCCGGCCGCTCGCCAGCCTCGCGATGGTCGAGCTCGAGCTGGTCGCGGTGCTGCCGCCGGGCACCGGCCCGCACCACGGGCTGGTCGCCGACACCGCCGAGCTCGTGCGGCACGGCCTGATCAGCACGCCTCCGGGCACGGCCCTGCGGTCGCTGCTCGACGAGCGGCTGGAGGCCGACGGGTTCGACCGGGTGGTCGCCGTCGAGACCGCGCACGTCGCGAGCCTGGTGCCGCTCGTGCTGGCCGGCGCGGGCGCTGCGCTGCTCCCGGAGGCGATGGCCGCCGACGCCGGCGCCAAGGGCGCGCGGCTGGCCCGGCTCGACCCGCCCAGCCGGGCCGCGGTCCACCTGGTGTGGCGCGAGCACCTGCTCACCGAGGCCGGGCGGAGCCTGCTCGACGTGGCTCGCAGCATCGTCGGCGCCGCTGACCATAGAGACGATCTATAGCTGTTTCCCGGAACTGGTCTCGCTCCGGGCCCTGGAGGACTGGAGTTGTCGAACTTCTAACTCTATGGTTTCACCTGACTTAGCGTTTCGCGCTTCAACTTCAGGAGGACCGATGACCAGCACCCTCGAGCGTCCCGACCTCACGACCACCCCCACCACGCCCACCGGCGCCACCACGACCGGTGTCGAGGTGCAGCAGCTCGGTGGCCGCATCGGCGCCCGCATCGACGGCGTCCGCCTCAGCGGCGACCTCGACGACGCGACGGTCGCGACGGTCCGCGCGGCCCTCCTCCGCCACAAGGTCGTGTTCTTCCGCGACCAGCACCACCTCGACGACCAGACCCACGAGGCGTTCGCCAAGCGGATGGGTCCGCTCACGACCGCCCACCCGACGGTCAACACCGGGTCGGGCCGCGTCTTCAAGGTCACCGCCGACAAGGGCATGGCCGCCAACGCCTGGCACACCGACGTCACCTTCGTCGACCGGGTGCCGGCGATCAGCGTGCTGCGTGCCGTCGCCCTCCCGCCCTTCGGCGGCAACACGGTCTGGGCCAACGCTGCCGCGGCGTACGACGCGCTGCCGGCCTCGCTCAAGGCGCTCGTCGACGACCTGTGGGCCGTCCACACCAACAGCTACGACTACGCGCAGCGCGACGAGGAGTCGGACGAGCCCGACGCCAACTACACCCGCGCCGACTTCGCCGCCCAGGTCTTCGAGACCGAGCACCCCGTCGTGCGCGTGCACCCCGAGACCGGCGAGCGGTCGTTCGTGCTCGGCCACTTCGTCAAGAACTTCACCGGCCTCAACGCCGCCGAGTCAACCGCGATCTTCCAGCTGCTGCAGAACCGGATCACCAAGCTCGAGAACACGATCCGTTGGACCTGGCAGGCGGGCGACGTCGCGATGTGGGACAACCGCGCCACCCAGCACTACGCCGTGGCCGACTTCGGCACCGACTACCGCGAGATGCGTCGCATCACCGTCGCCGGCGACGTACCGGTGAGCATCGACGGGCGCCCCAGCCGGGTGCTGCGCGGCGACGCCACCGCCTACTCGCGCATCGACGAGCTCATCTCCTGACGCTTCCCGCGCGGCCGCGGATGCGGCGCGGGACGACGCCCACCGCCCACTCGAGCGGGCCCTGGCGCTGGAGGGCGGCGTAGACGCTGCCGACCCACAGCACGACGACGACGTGCCAGACGTAGGACGACGGCACGTCGTCGGGCCAGACCTGCTCGGTCTTCATCAGCAGGTGCACGGTGTAGAGCGTGAGCGTCATCGTGCCGGCCCCGAACAGCACCTGGACCGCGCGCTCGCCGTGGCGTGACAGGTCGGAGACCCACGCGACGAGCAGCAGGCACAGCCCGATGACGGCCGCGGCGCTGCCCGCGGTCTGCAGCAGGTCGAACGGCGTCGTCGAGTGCGGGGCGACCACGGTCAGCCAGCGCCAGCCGGAGTCGGGGCCCTCGACCGGCGTCTGGCCGTACATGCCCCCCGCCATCGCGTCGAGCTCGGCGGCCGTGAACCGGCTGCTCGTCAGCGCGTCGGACACGAGGGTCGCCGCGACCGCGACGACCGCCCCACCGGCGGCGAGCCCGGCTGCGACCCGGCGCGACTGCAGGTCGAGGCGGCCGATCGCCAGGCCCAGCAGGAGGTAGGTCAGCCACGGGACGGCCGGGTAGTAGCCGGTGAGGAGCAGCTCCGACAGCAGCCGCCCGGGGTCGCCCAGCTGGTCGGGCCGCGGGCTCTCGAACTGGCGGGCCGGCAGCTCCGGGACCACCAGCCGGCTGACGACGGGGGCCACGACCGCCCACCCGACGGCGAGCGCGAGCAGCGGCTTCCAGGTCAGGCCGAGGAACGGCAGGCCCAGCACGAACAGCACGGCGTAGTAGGTGAGGATCACCGCGATGCCGGTGCCGAGCACGCCGAGCACCAGCCCGAGGGCCGCGACCGCGACGGCCCGGACGAGCAGCGCCAGGCTGGCACGCACCCGCTCACCGCCACGCACCGGCGTACGACGGCCCGAGACGAGCGCCATCGCCACCCCGGCCAGGACGGCGAAGAGCGCCGACGCGCGCCCGCTCGCGATGACGTGCGACGTCGCCAGGTCGCCGTCGGGCGTACGGGCGGCGAGCACGTGCGTCGCCATCATGCCGAGCAGCGCCAGGCACCGCGCGACGTCGAGCCCGACGAGCCGGGCGCGACTGCTAGAAGCCGAGCCGGCGGCCACCGACGTCCCCACGCACGGCCGCACCCTTGTCCTGCGCAGCCGTCTTGAGGTCCGCCTGGAACGCGGTCATCCGGTCGCGCAGCTCGGGGTCGGAGACCGCGAGGATCCTCACGGCGAGCAGCCCGGCGTTGCGGGCGCCCCCGATGGCGACGGTCGCGACCGGCACGCCGGACGGCATCTGCACGATCGAGAGCAGGGAGTCGAGGCCGTCGAGGGTCTTGAGCGGCACGGGGACGCCGATCACCGGCAGCGGCGTGACCGCGGCCAGCATGCCCGGCAGGTGGGCCGCTCCCCCGGCGCCGGCGATGATGACCGACAGCCCCCGGCCGGCCGCGTCCTTGCCGTAGGCCAGCATCTCCTCGGGCATCCGGTGCGCCGAGACGACGTCGGCCTCGTGGGCCACGCCGAACTCCTCGAGCGCGGCGGCGGCTGCCTTCATCACCGGCCAGTCGGAGTCGGAGCCCATCACGATGCCCACGCGGGGCGTGCTCGTGTCTGTCCCTGTCATGGTGCTGTCACTCGCTCTCATTGCCGAGGTCGCCGCGGAACCACGCGGCGGCGTGCCGCGCGCGCTCGAGGCAGTCGTCGAGGTCGTCGCCGTAGGCGTTGACGTGGCCGACCTTGCGGCCCGGCCGCAGGTCCTTGCCGTAGAGGTGGACGCGCAGGTGCGGGTCGCGGGCCATGGCGTGGGGGTAACCGTCGTAGAGGCGGCCGACCTGGTCGCTGGGTCCGCCGAGGATGTTGACCATCACGGTCCACGGCTCGCGCGCTGCCGGCGAGCCGAGCGGCAGGTCGAGGACCGCGCGCAGGTGGTTCTCGAACTGCGAGGTGACCGCGCCGTCCTGGGTCCAGTGGCCGGTGTTGTGAGGCCGCATCGCCAGCTCGTTGACGAGGATGCGGCCGTCGTCGGTCTCGAACAGCTCGACCGCGAGGACGCCGGTCACGTCGAGCTCGCCGGCGATCGTGAGCGCGACCTGCTGGGCCTGGGTGGCGAGGTCGGGGTCGAGGTCGGGCGCCGGGGCGACGACCTCGCGGCAGACCCCGTCGACCTGGGTCGAGGCGACGACCGGGTAGGCCGCCGCCTGGCCGCTGGGCGAGCGGACCACGAGGGCCGACAGCTCGCGGCGGAAGTCGACGAGCTCCTCGGCCAGCAGGCGCACGCCGGTCTCGGCGGCCACGCGCAGGGGCTCGGCCACCGTCTCGAGGTCGTCGGCCGAGCGGACGAACCAGACCCCCTTGCCGTCGTAGCCGCCGCGGGTGGTCTTGAGCACGCACGGGAGCCCGAACGCCTCGACGTCGGCCCGGGTGGCGACGATCGCGTTGCGGGGGCACGGGACGCCGAGCGCGCCGAGCCGCTCACGCATGACGCCCTTGTCCTGGGCGTGGACCAGCGCGTCCGGACCGGGGCGTACGGCGACCCCGTCGGCGGCGAGGGCGCGGAGGTGGTCGGTCGGGACGTGCTCGTGGTCGAAGGTGACGACGGCGGCGCCGGCGGTCACCGCGCGCAGGTCGGCGAGGTCGGTGTGGTCGCCGACGAGCTGGTCGACGATGACCTGGGCGGCGGAGACGCCCTCGGCCTCGGCGAGGAGGCGGAGCGGGATGCCGAGCGCGGCGGCCGGCTCGGCCATCATCCGCGCGAGCTGCCCGCCCCCGACGACCGCGACGAGCGGGGCTGAGGACACGTGCCGAGGATAGTGAGGCCTCAGGACGCGCGGACCGGCGCCTCGGTCTCGAAGCGCAGGCCGCGACCGCGCAGGGTGGTGATCAGGTGCGGGCGCCGGCTGTCGTCGTTGAGCTTGCGACGGATCCAGCCGAGGTGGACGTCGATGGTCTTGGACGAGGTCCAGAAGGTCGTGTTCCACACGTCGCGCATCAGCTCCTCGCGCGAGACGACCTGTCCGGCGCGGGCGATGAGCGCGTGCAGGAGGTCGAACTCCTTGCGCGAGAACGCGACCTCGTCCCCGTCGACCCACACCCGCCGGTCGACGGGATCGACGCGGATCCCCTGCACCTCGTGCACAGCCACAACGTAGGAAGGCAGCTCGCCACGCACACCCGTATGGGGGAATTCGATGCGGTGCTCTAGACCGGTTTGTGAGAAAGCTGCTCAGTGCCGGCGTACGGCGACCGGCTCGACCAGCCCGAAACCGCGTACCGGGCGCTCGGGGAGCAGCCGGGTCTCGAACTGGTCCTCGGGCAGCAGGGCCGCGGTCGCGGCGTCGATGATGATCCGGTTGCGGCGGGCGACGGCGGTGAGCCGGGCGGCCAGGTTGACCGGCGGACCGAAGACGTCGCCGAGCCGCATGACGACCGACCCGCTGGCCAGGCCGACGCGCACGTCGGGCATCCGGCTGTCGCGGCCGATGACCGTGATGATCCCCTCGGCGGTGTCGAACGCGCGGATCGGGTCGTCGTTGACGAAGAGGATCGAGTCGCCGATGCTCTTGATGACCCGGCCGCGCTGCGCGGCGACGACGTCGGCGCACCGCGACTCGAAGAGCTCGACCAGGTCACCGATCCGGTCGCGGGAGATCTCGTTGCTCAGCGCCGTGAAGCTCACGATGTCGGCGAACCCGACCGTCAGCTGGGTCGTGTGCAGGTCGTCGGCCTCACCGAGCGCGACGATTCGCGACACCGCGGCCGCGAGGTGGCGACGCCAGGCATAGACCATCATCGTCTCGAAGCCGTCGCTCAGGTCGTCGAGCATCCGCATCGCCGTGGCGGTGCGGTCACCGGGTCCGCCGGAGCCGTCCTCGGCCGCCTCGGCCTGCAGCTCCTCGACGCGGTGGACGAGCGCCGCGACCTCCCAGTCGGCGAGGCGCGCCATCGTCTGCCCGAGGGCCCGGGTGATGGTGATCGCCAGGTCGAAGTCGAGCAGCCCGCCCTTGATGGCCTCGACCAGGGTCCGGATCGCCTCGACGTCGGAGGCCGTGTAGACCGCGGCCCCCTCGGCCTCGGGGAACCCTAGCGCGCGCCACAGCCGCCGGGCCTCCCCCAGCGTGATCCCGGCCTCGCGCGCGACCTGGGAGGCGGAGTAGGACGGCGTCTCGCGCAGGATCGCCTCGACGATCCCGCCCGGGTCGGCCCACGCCTTCTCGCCCGTGGGGTCGGTCTCGCCGTCGATCAGTGCCCCTCAGCCGTCCGGGTCTCGCCGCCGTGCAGGCGGTGGAGCAGGTCGTTGAGGTCGCGCTGCGTCTCCTCGACCCGCGGGATGTCGTAGATCAGGACCTGGCCGTTGGTGCTGGCGTCGCTGATCACCAGCGTCCCGCAGCCGAGCATCCGGTCGATGATGTCGCGCTCGTAGGCCACGTCGCTGATGCGACCCAGCGGGATGTCGTGCCCGCGACGCGTCAGGATGCCGTGGCGCGTGATCAGGCGCCGGTTGGTGATCGTGTAGGACGCCAGCAGCCAGTCGAGGAACGGCCACACCACCCGCCACAGCACCAGCACCGCGATGACGGCCCAGATCACCAGCTGCAGGATGCGCTCGGTGTCGGCGTCGTCGAGGTCGATGAACACCTGCGCCACCACGCCCACCGCCAGCAGCACGACGAGGGTCAGCAGCGGCAGCAGCAGCGCCTTGGCGTGCGTCCGGGTGCTGACGAGGATTTCTTCGCCCGGGTTGAGCAGCTTCTGGGAGATGACCACGGCGGGATCATCCCACCTCCGGGTGCTCGGTGCGACGGGTTGGGTGGGTCTTGCGTGTCGGGCTTGGGTGGGTTGCGTGTCGGGGGTCGGGTGGTGGGTGGCTGGGTCCTTGTCCACCTGGGGTCATTCGTGGTCGGGCTGTCCGCGCGCTTAGCATCCCGGGCCTCCCTGTCAAGGACGCTTCGCGCCGCTGCGCGGTCGCTTCGCGATCCTTGACAGCGAGCCTCTCCCGGGATGCTTGAGGGCGCAGACAAGGGCGGGCTCCGCCGCGCCCTCGTCCGGCGCGGACAGCCCTCCTGTGTCCCCTAGTCACGCTTCCCTGACGTTTCTCCCGGTTCTCGTACGAAGCTTCGGCTTAAAACCGGGATTTTCGTCGTAGAACTTCACCTCGCGAGCTTGCCGGCCCGGGCCGGCGGTGCGTACGCCACCGAACCAGTCCCTCAGATCGCCCAGAACGGTGGCTCACTGACCGCCCACCCGAGCCGGCCCGGCCGGCGGTGAGCACACCACCGAACCGGCACCTCGGATCGCCCGGAACGGTGGCTCACGCACCGCCGGGTCGGGCTACGCGCGCGGCCACCCGACCCGGCCCTCGTGCGACCACACGGAACAGACGTGGCTTCGAGGCTCGCTGCGCTCGCACCACAGCCGACGTAGGAAAAGCACAACGACCGCCGACCCACAGGTCGGCGGCCGTGGCTGTCCGGGTGTCGCTGCGTCAGGCGCAGTCGACGCAGATCATCTTCTTCTCGTCCGCAAGCTGGCTGCGGTGGTGCACGAGGAAGCAGCTCATGCAGGTGAACTCGTCCTCCTGCTTGGGCTTGACCTCGACCGCGAGCTCCTCGTGCGACAGGTCGGCGCCGGGGAGCTCGAAGGCCTCGGCGGCCTCCGTCTCGTCCTCGTCGACCTTGCCGGAGTTCTTGTCGTGCCGTCGCGCCTTGAGCTCTTCGATGCTCTCCTCGGACTGGTCTTCCTCGTTCTTGCGCGGTGCGTCGTAATCAGTCGCCATCGCGTCGCTCACTCCCCTCCACGTTCAGTGTCCCTGGATGCCGTTGCCCCCGGTCCCGGCGGGCAGATCATGCACCATCAATCCAAATGGCGGAACACCGGTCCAGGAAGCGTGGACGGAACGGTGCGGACCGCCGCGCTATTCCGCCCAGAACCCCGCCTCGAGGGTGGCCTGCCGCATGTCGTCGAAGCCGTGTGCCGGAGCACACAGCAGGAGGGTCAGGCCGCCCGCTCCGGGGCCGGTCTCGGTGCGGGCGCCGGCCGCCCGGGCGATGAGTCCGCCGGCCGCGTGGTCCCACAGGTTGACGCCCTCCTCGACGTAGGCGTCGAGCCTCCCCTCGGCCACGTGGCACAGGTCGAGGGCGCAGGAGCCGAGGCGCCGGATGTCGCGGATGCGGGGCAGCAGGACCCCGACGGCCGCGGCCTGGACGACCTTGACCTCGGTCACGTAGGAGAAGCCGGTCGCGACCAGTCGCCGGTCGAGGGGGCGGGGCTCGCCGACCCGGATCGGTACGTCGTCGCGCAGGGCCACGGTCGCTGCGTCGGCGCCGGGGCGGGCGACGTAGAAGACGTCCTTGGCCACGTCGACCACCACGCCCGCGACGACGACGCCGTCGACCTCGGCGGCCAGCGAGACGGCGTACTGCGGGATGCCGTAGAGGAAGTTGACGGTCCCGTCGATCGGGTCGACGATCCAGCGCACGCCGGAGGTGCCGACGACGTCGTCGCCCTCCTCGCCGAGGATCGCGTCGTCGGGGCGCCGGGCCAGGATGCGGTCGCGCACGAGGGCCTCGGTGGCGCGGTCGGCCTCGGTGACGACGTCGATCGCGCTGGTCTTGGTGTCGGCGACGGTGACCGTGCCGAGCCGGCGCTCCCGGACCAGGGCGGCCGCCTCGCGGGCGACCTCGATGGCGAGGTCGGCGAGCTCGGAGGCCAGCCCGGGAGCGTCGCTGCTCACTCCGGTACGCCGGTCAGCGCGGGCCGCGGCGCGCGCGGGTTGGGGCAGCACCCGACCGGGCATCGGTCCCAGCACGCCCCGAACGCACCTTCGGCGGCCCTGGCCACGTCCTCGCCCCGCTCGACCGCAGCCCGCTCGAGGAGCAGGTCGCGCACGACCGCGACGAACCGCGGGTCGTCGCCGGGGGTGGCCGCCCGGCGGAACGGCAGGCCAAGTCGCTCGGCGGTCTCCTGGGCCTCGGTGTCGAGGTCGTAGATGACCTCCATGTGGTCGGAGACGAACCCGACCGGGACCACGGCCACGCCGGGCACGCCGGCGGCGGACAGCGCCTCGAGGTGGTCGTTGACGTCGGGCTCGAGCCACGGCGTCTGCGGCGAGCCCGAGCGCGAGCAGTAGACGAGGTCGTGGCCGTGACGGCGGCCGGTCTGCGCGGCGACGGCGTCGACGACGACCTGGGCGACGTCGAGGTGCTGGGTCACGTAGGTGCCCTCGCGGTCCGGGGGTCCGCTGCTGTCGTTCATCGCGGTGGGGATGGAGTGGGTGACGAACACGATGCGTGCGTCCTCGGGCAGCTCGGCCAGGGCCGCGACCGTCGCGTCGACGACCGGCGCCACGAAGCCGGGGTGGTTGAAGTAGTGGCGCAGCTTGTCGAGCCGCGGCGCCCCGTCGAGCCCCTCGACGGCGTCGAAGAGGTTCTCGCGGTACTGCCGGCAGCTCGACCACGACGAGTAGGCGCTCGTGACGAAGCAGGCCGCACGCTCGATCCCGTCGGCCGCCATCTGCTCGAGGGTGCCGCGCAGGTAGGGGTCCCAGTTGCGGTTGCCCCAGTAGACGGGCAGGTCGATGCCGTGCTCGTCGAGGTCGGCGCGCAGCGCGTCCAGGAACGACCGGTTCTGGTCGTTGATCGGCGAGCGGCCGCCGAACAGGTAGTAGTGCTGGCCGACCTCCTCGAGCCGCTCGCGCGGGATCCCGCGGCCGCGTGTGACGTTCTCGAGGAACGGCACGACGTCGTCGGGCCCCTCGGGTCCGCCGAAGGAGACGAGGAGCAGGGCGTCGTACGGCGAGGCGTCGGGCACCCGGTCATCGTAGGAGGGCGTCGCCCTCCGGAGGGGTGACGGGTGCGTCGGCGCGGGCCCGGCCGAGGGCGGCGGCGAGGTCGTCGAGGCCGTAGGGCTTGGCGACCACGTCGTCGGCCAGGTCGCCGAGGCCCCCGTCGGGACCGACGCTGCCGCTGATCGCGACGATCCGCGGGCCCACCGGTCGCAGCCCACGGATCCGGCGGGCCGCCTCGAGCCCGTCGAGGCCGGGCATGTGGCGGTCGAGCAGCACCACGTCGTAGGCCGTCGCCTCGGCGGCCGCCACGGCCGCGGCCCCGTCGTCGACCGCGTCGGCGTGGTGCCCGAGCCGCTCGAGCATGTGCTCCAGCAGCTCGCGGCTCATCGGGTCGTCCTCGGCGACGAGCACCCGCAGGGCGGGCACCTCCCCGACCGGCTCGACCGGCTCGACGCCAGCGCCGCCGTCGACGGCCTCCGACGCCGCCGGCAGCGGCACCGTGAACAGGAACGTCGTGCCCTCGCCGAGGGTGCTGTGGAGGGTCAGCGTGCCGCCCATCGCCTCGACGAGCCTGCGGGCGATGGTGAGCCCGAGGCCGGTGCCGCCGTGGGTACGGGTGGTCGACGGCTCCGCCTGGACGTAGGGGTCGAAGAGCTCGGCGATCCGCTCGGGCGCGATCCCGACCCCGGTGTCGGCGACCTCGAAGGCGACCAGGCCCGCCCCGTCAACAGCACCGGTCACCGGCGCCGCGGTCACCACCACCCGGCCGCCGGCCGGCGTGAACTTCACGGCGTTGCCCACCAGGTTCAGCAGCACCTGCCGCAGCCGGGCCACGTCGCCGACGACGAGGTGGGGGGCGTCCTGCTCGGCCGTGAGGGCGACGTCGCGACGCTGCGCCTCGGTGCCGACCAGGTCGAGCACCGTGGTGACGCACTGGTCGAGGTCGAACGGCGCGTGCTCGAGCACCACCCGCCCGGCCTCGGCCTTGGACAGGTCGAGGATCTCGTTGACGACGTGGAGCAGGTGCTGGCCGCTGTCGCGGATCATGCCGGCGTACGACGCCTGCAGCGGGTCGAGCCGGGTGTCCAGGAGCACGCTGTTGGCGCCGAGCACGGCGTTGAGCGGCGTGCGGATCTCGTGGGACATCGTCGCCAGGAAGGTCGACTTCGCGAGCGTCGCCGCCTCCGCCTCCTCGCGGGCCTCCTGCAGCACCGTCGCCTGCTGGTCGAGGAGGACGGCCAGGCGTCGCCAGCGCTCGGTCCCGTGCGCGAGGAGCACGACGGCGCCGATCAGCAGCATCCCGAGCAGCCCGACCAGCCACGGCACCAGTGACGACCCGGTCGGCACGAAGCCGTCGGGCGCGACGTAGCGGACCTTCCAGGTCCGGCCCGGCACCTGGACCGTGCGGACCGCGGTGAACGCCGCGTCCTCGTCGGGCAGCGGCAGGGGCGCGTCGGTGGCGTCGACGCCGGCCGTCGAGTGGAGCAGCAGCGCGTCGGGCCCGGGGCGGTCCCGGATCTCGAAGTGCAGGTCGGTGGCGCGGGCGACCTCGACTCCCTTCGTGAAGTTCTCCATGAGGAACGCGGCGGTCACCCAGCCGCGCAGCTTGTCCCTGACGACGACGGGGACGAAGACGATGAACCCGGCCTCGTCGCTGGTGCTGCCCGAGAGCCGGAGCCGCGGGCTGGCGACCGCCTGACCGGTGGACACCGCCTTGGTCATGGCGGCGCGCCGCTCCGGCTCCATCATCATGTCGACGCCGAGGACCGAGCGGTTGGCCGGGACGTCGGGCGCGACGAAGAGGATCGGCGCGTGGACACCGGGGGTGCCGCTCGCCCCGACCGGGCTGCGCACCGTGTAGGGCCGGCCGCCGTCGGCGGTGACGGGCGTGGTGCGCCGGACCTCGGCCTCGAAGCGTACGAGGTTGCGGGGGGCGACGGCCTTGGCGTAGGTCAGCGACTTGAAGCCGGGGTAGCGCTCGTCGAGCCGCAGGGTCTCGACGTAGCGGACCCAGTCGGCCCGGGTCACGTCGCCCGAGGCCTCGAACAGTCCGAGCCCGCCGCGCAGGACCTGCTCGTAGGCCGTCATCCGCTCGGTCAGGGCGGCGTCGAGCCGGTCGGCCTGGTTGTCGAAGCGGGTCTGCTGCTCGGCGTGCACGGCCCGCGAGCTCAGCACGCACCCGAGCGCCGTCGCCACCAGGAGCAGCGTCACGAGCACGACGACCCCACGACGGGCCCGGCGTGCCCGGCGCGCCGACCCCATGTCGTACGACGTCATCGTGTCTCGTCACTCGGTGGCCGCCGGGTGTTCCAGCGGGTTCGTGGCTGCCGGCCGCACCCCGAGAGGGGCGGCACGCGCGTCCGTTCGTGCCCGAAGACTACGTGGATATGCTCCGCGGGAGATGCTGAACACGTACCGCCAGATCCTGGCCCGACCCGGCACCGCGCTGTTCTCCGCCACGGGGCTCGTCGCGCGGCTGCCGATCGCGATGGTCGGCCTCGGGATCGTGCTGCTCGTCGAGGCCGAGTCCGGGTCCTACGGCCTGGCGGGCTCGGTCTCCGGCGTGAGCCTGCTGGCCAACGCGGCGTTCGCGGTGCTCCAGGCGCGGTGGATCGACCGGTTCGGCCAGTCCCGCGTGCTGCCGGTGGCCATCGTCGTGTGGGGCGTCGCGCTGGCCGCGCTGATGTGGTCGGTGGAGTCCGGGTGGCCGCTCGCGGCGACGTACGCCTTGGCCGCGGTGACCGGCGCGGCCCTGCCCGGCGTCGGCGCGTGCGTGCGGTCGCGGTGGGCGCACGTGCTGCCCGGCGACGCCGACCGGCAGACCGCGTTCGCGCTGGAGGCGGTGGCCGACGAGGCCGTGTTCATCACCGGCCCGATCCTCGTGACCGTGCTCGCGACCGCCGTGCACCCCGTGGCCGGTCTCACGACCGCCCTCACCGTCGGTGTGGCCGGCACCCTCGCCTTCAGCGCCCAGCGCACCACCGAGCCGCCGCCGCACCCGCCGCTCGCCCACCGCAGCGACCGCGCCCGGATGCCGTGGGCGACGGTGCTGCCGCTGACGGTCGCCTCGCTCGCCCTCGGCACGCTCTTCGGCGCCGCCGAGGTGACGACGGTGGCCTTCACCGAGGAGCGCGGCAACAAGGCGATCGCGGGCTTCCTGCTCGCCCTGTGGGCCGCCGGGAGCCTCATCGCCGGCGGTCTCACCGGTGCGGTCCGCTGGCGTCGTCCGGTCCTGTCGCGGCTGCGCCTGGGCGCCGCCGCGATGACCCTGACCATGGTGCCGCTCGCGCTGATCGACACGCTGTGGCTGATGGGCGCGGTGCTCTTCGTCGCCGGCTTCTCGATCGCCCCGACGCTGATCGCCACCATGTCGATGGCCGAGCAGAACGTGCCGCCCTCGCGGCTGACCGAGGGCATGGCCCTCGTCCACACCGGCATCGTCGCCGGCGTCGCACCGGGGGCGGCGCTGGCCGGCGTGGTCATCGACGCCGCCGGGGCGTCGCCGGCCTACCTGGTGTCCGTCGGCGGTGGGCTGCTCGCGCTCGCGGCCGCGCTCCTAGTGCGCCCGGCGGTCGTCGACCGCGAGGCTCCCAACCTTTCGCGGGCCTGACCGCGTCTGGGTGGTCATGGACGTGCGTGAACGTCGCCGGAGAGCTCACGCTGCCGGTCGGCACGGACCAGCGGGTCGTGGCGGCCCGACCCACGGGGTGAGCGAGGCGCGACGCCAGCCCCCGATGATGGGCCGGTGCCCGAGCTTCCCGAGGTCGAGACCGCCCGCGCCGCGATCGAGCGGGCGGCCCTGCACCGCACCATCGCCGACGTCGACGACCGCGACACCTACGTCTGCCGTCCGCACTCCCCCGGTGAGCTCCGCGAGGCGCTGGTCGGCCGCCAGCTCACGTCGGCGCACCGCCGGGGCAAGACGATGTGGGTCGAGACCTCGCGGTCGGGGCCGGTGCTCGGCCTGCACCTCGGCATGGCCGGTCGCATCATCGTGGTCGACGCCGACGGCGACACCGTCGAGGGCGGCGACCCGGTCCGCCGCGGCGGGGGCGAGCTCAAGCCCGAGTGGGACCGCTTCCGGATCACCTTCGAGAGCGGCGCGGTGCTGCGGCTCTTCGACAAGCGACGACTGTCCCGGGCTGTGCTCGACCCCGACCTGGACCGGCTCGGACCCGACGCCGCCGACGTACCCCTGGCGGAGTTCCGCGACCGGCTGACGCGCGGTACGGCGCCCGTCAAGGCCCGGCTGCTCGACCAGTCGGTGCTCGCCGGCGTCGGCAACCTGCTGGCCGACCAGACCCTGTGGCAGGCGCGGCTCGACCCGCGGCGTCGCGTCGACACCCTCGGCGCCGACGAGGTCGGGGCGCTGCACCGGGCGTTGCGCGCCGCCACCCGGTCCGCGATCAGGAAGGGCGGGGTGCACACCGGTGAGGTGATCGCCCACCGGCGGCACGGCGAGCACTGCCCGCGCTGCGGCGCCGACATGAGTCGTGGCATCGTCGGCGGCCGGACGACGTGGTGGTGCTCGATCGAGCAGGTCTGAGAAAGTCGGACGACGCGACGAACCCTTCCCGGGTCCGTAGCGTGAGAGTGGTCATGAGTCGTCTGTCCCGGGACCGCGCCGAGTTCGCGGAGTTCGTCGCCGCCCGGTCCCCCGCCCTGCAGCGGGCGGCCTACCTGATGGTCGGCGACGTGCAGCACGCCCAGGACCTGGTCCAGGAGGCGCTGACCAAGACCTACGTCGCCTGGCCTCGCCTGGCCGACCTCGGCCACGCCGAGGCCTACACGCGCAAGGCGATCACGACGACCGCGATCTCCTGGTTCCGTCGCCGGTCCTGGCACGAGCGGACCGTCGATCGGTTGCCCGACCGACCGGTCACCGACCACGCCGCGGCCGTGGTCGACCACGGCGCCGTCTGGGAGGCGCTGCTGGAGCTGCCCGTCCGCCAGCGGACCGCGATCGTGCTGCGCTACTACGAGGACCTCACCGAGCCCCAGACCGCCGAGGCCATGGGCTGTGCCGTCGGCACCGTCAAGAGCCAGGTCTCCTCCGGGATGGCCAAGCTGCGCGCCCTCCTCGGTGACGACCCCGACCTGCTCCCCTCCCTCGACCACGTGGTGGTGACCCGATGACCGATCAGCTGAACGCCGTCCTGCGCGACCAGGCGGAGACCGTCCGGTTCGCCCCCGTCGACCTGTCCGCCGTCACGAGCGACGGCGACCGGACCCTGCGCCGGCGACGCCGCGTCGCCGCGACCGCGGTCGTCGCCGTCGCCGTGCTCGCCGTCGGTCTCGGCGTCGCCCAGCTGCGACCCGGTCGCGAGACCACGGGCGTGACCCCGGCCGACCGTGACGACCTGTTTCCCACCAGCACCCGCGACCTCGAGCCGATGGTGACGGTCGGGCCGCGGGGCTTCGAGGGCGACCGGGTCGTCCGGTACGACCACTGGGTCGACTCCCTGGTCCGCACGCTCGACAGCCACGTCTACCGCTACGGCGACCGGATCTACGCCGACGTCGGTGGCACGACCACCGACCTCGGACCGGGCGACGACCCGGTGGGCGACGAGGACGGTCACCTCGTGGGCTGGGTCCGCGCCACGTCCGACGACCTCACCGCGGGAGACCTGGTCGTCCTCGACACCCGCACCCTCGGGACCCGCACCTTCCCGCTCGGGACCACCGGGCCCGGGACGGCGCCGACCCTCGTCGACCTCGAGGGCGCGACGGCCTACGTCCAGGACGGTCGCGGGTCGCTGGCGCTCGACCTCGTGACCGGGGCGACCGCGCCGACCTACGAGGACCTCTGGGACGTCGAGAACGGCGTGGTGGCGGCCTTCGACGAGGTCGACCTGACGGTCGTGGCCCCGGGCCGCACGACCCGCCTCACCTGGGCCGGCAACGGCATCCTGTCCCCCGACGGCCACTACTTCGCCACCGAGGACCTCTTCTTCGACGGCGGCCGCCTCGACCCGGTCGGGGTCCTCGACACCGGTACCGGTCGCCGTGCCCGGCTCGACGTCGCCGTCGCCGGCCCGAAGGGCGAGGACGCCCTGGTCCTCCCGACCGGCTGGCTGGACGACGACACCGTCGCCGTCGCCGTCATCCCGATGGACGACACCCACACCGAGACGCTCCTCACCTGCGACCTGCCCGCCGCGACCTGCCAGGTCGCCGTGGCGGACGTCGAGGCCCTGCCCGGCCGCTCCTCGATGGGACGGACCTACCCCGGGGGCGGGCACCTCTGAGGGTCGTCGCTCAGACGCTCGCCGACCCGGCCGGCATCGGCGCCTGCCACCCGCGCCACAACGCGAGCAGCCGCCACACGAGGCAGACCAGTGCCCCCGCCACCGCCACCGGTACGACGGGCAGGTCGGCCCGCTCGCCGGCCACCGCGACCGCCGCTCCGGCGAGGGCCGGGATGGCGTAGAGGTCGCCCCGGAAGACCACCGGGACGCGACCGGTGAGGACGTCGCGGACCATTCCGCCGCCGATCCCGGTGACCATCCCCATCAGCGCAGCGGGCAGGGGGCCGAGGCCGACGTCGAGGGCCTTGAGCGCACCGGCCACGCAGAACAGCGACAGCCCGAACGCGTCGAACACCGAGACCTGGCGCTCCATCCGGCCGAGCACGCCGTGGAACGAGAAGGTCACCAGGCCCGCCGCGACGGGCACCAGGAGGTAGCGCCAGTCCGCCAGGGCGGCCGGCGGCGTGGCGCCGATGAGGACGTCGCGCAGGAAGCCTCCGCCGAGCCCGGTGGTCCCGGCGAGCACGAGCACCCCGAAGACGTCGAGGTCCTTGCGGACGGCGACCAGGGCGCCCGAGATGGCGAAGACGAAGATGCCGACGAGGTCGAGCGTGACGAGGGTCCCGGACACCGGTCGAGCGTAGGGCGGACACAGGGCGCGGCGTACGCGGGAGGACACGCCCGCTGGCGTAGGGTCGACCGGAACGGAGCAGCGCAGGAGATGGGACACGAGATGGAGAGGGCCGAGCAGGTCAGGCAGCCCGAGCACGACCGGGCCGCGGTCGAGTCCCTCGGTGTCCCCGACACAGCCGGCGCCCCCGTGCCCACCCCCCACGAGCAGCCCGTCACGCTCGCCGGCGTGAGCGAGGACCGTGCCCGGCTCCTGCTCGTCGACGAGCGCGGCGGCACGTTCACCCTCGCCGTCACGCCCAGCCTGCGAGCCGCGCTGCGCGGCGATGCCTCACGCCTCGGCCAGTTGGAGATCCCCATGGAGAGTGTCCTCCGTCCCCGCGACATCCAGGCCCGGATCCGGTCCGGCGAGAGCGCCGAGGCCGTGGCTCAAGCCGCCCAGACCAGCGTCGACAAGATCATGGCGTTCGTCGGGCCGGTGCTCGCCGAGCGCCAGCACGTCGCCGAGCGCGCCCAGAAGTCCAACGTGCGCCGCTCCGCCGGCGAGTCCGGCTCCTCCGGCGGTGGCCGCACCCTCGGCGACGCCGTCGAGAGCCACCTGCGCTCGCTCAACATCGACCCCGAGGGCGTCGAGTGGGACTCCTGGCGCCGCGAGGACGGCCGGTGGACCCTCGCCGCCGGCTTCGCGCTCCCCGTCCGCACCGGCACCGCCCACTTCAGCTTCGACCTGCCCGGCAACTTCGTCGTCGTCGACGACGAGGACGCCCGGTGGCTCGTCGGTGAGGCCGTGCCGTCGCCGGCCCCGGCCCGCGACGACCTGCGCTCGCAGCGCGAGCGCCGGCTGACGTCGGTCTCGCAGGACGAGCTGCCCCTCGGCGACGACGCGATCGAGCTGGTCTCCGACGAGCCCTTCGACGGCGACGAGCCGGTCGAGGCGTTCCTCGACGACTCCCCCGCCTCCGACGACCCGGCGCTGCGCGAGGAGGCCCGCGAGGCTGCGGACTCCGAGCCCGATCCGGTGCCCGATCCCGCGCCCGAGCCGGTCGAGGCCGCCCGGGAGACCGAGCCGAGCGTCGCCGACGAGGCGCCCGCCCGGCGTACGGTGCAGAAGAAGAAGGGCCGCGCGTCCGTCCCGAGCTGGGACGAGATCATGTTCGGTGGGCCGAACTCGGACTGACCGAGCTTGCGAGGTCTGACCGATCGTGAGGCGGTCGAGGGAGCCTGCGGCCGAGCTTGCGAGGCCGCAACGGCGGCTCGAGACCCTCTGGATCTCGTGTGACTCAGACCCCGTGGGTGGGGTGACTCAGCAGTAGGGTTCGGCCATGGCCTACTTCGTGACCGGCGCCACAGGGTTCATCGGTCGACACCTCGTCCAGGAGCTCGTCGACCACCGCAAGGGCGAGATCTTCGTGCTCTGCCGCTCCGGGTCGATGGGCCGCCTCGAGACGCTGATGCGCCGCTGGGGCTCCGGCCGGGTCGTCCCCGTCGTGGGCGACCTGTCACAGGACGCCCTCGGCGTCGACCCGCAGTGGGTCGCCGACCACACCGGGGGCATCGACCACTTCTTCCACCTCGCCGCGATCTACGACATGACGGCCGACGACGCCACCAACGAGGTGATGAACGTCGGCGGCACCCGCAACGCGGTCGAGCTGGCCTCGGCGCTCGACGCCGGGCGCTTCCACCAGGTGTCGTCGGTGGCCGCCGCGGGTGACTACCGCGGGCGCTTCGACGAGACGATGTTCGCCGAGGGCCAGCACCTGCCGTCGCCCTACCACCGCACCAAGTACGAGTCCGAGAAGATCGTGCGCGAGGAGAGCACCGTCCCGTGGCGGGTCTACCGCCCCGCGATCGTCGTCGGTCACTCCGAGAGCGGCGTGATGGACAAGGTCGACGGCCCCTACTACTTCTTCCCCGCGATGAAGGCGATGCGCGACCGGCTGCCGGCCTGGCTGCCGCTCGCCGGCATCGACCTGGGCGACACCAACGTCGTGCCGGTCGACTACGTCGCCAAGGCCATGGACCACCTCGGTCACCTGCCCGACCGCGACGGCGAGGCCTTCCACCTGGTCAACCCCGAGCCGCAGTCGACCGTCGAGATGGTCAACCTGTTCTGCAAGGCCGCAGGCTCGCCCCAGTTCGCGACCCCCGGGCCGCGTGTCCCGCTGCCGGCTGCCATCCGCTCGGGGCGGCTCTTCAACGCGGTCGTCAAGCAGCGACCGGCACAGTTCCTCCTCGACCAGACCCTGGGCCGGTTCGGCATCCCGGCCGAGGTGGTCGCCCACACCGGCTTCAGCGCGGACTTCGACTCCGCGCGCACCGAGCACGCCCTGGCCGGCTCCGGGATCGCCGTACCCGACCTCGAGAGCTATGCCCGCACCCTGTGGGGCTACTGGGAGGAGAACCTCGACACCTCCACCGGCCGCGACTCCCGCGTCCGCGCGGCGCTCGCCGGCAAGCACGTCCTCATCACCGGCGCCTCCTCGGGCATCGGCGCGGTCACCGCGCTCAAGGTCGCCCAGGCCGGCGGCATCCCGGTGCTCGTCGCGCGCGGCAAGGACAAGCTCGAGGACACCAAGTCGGTCATCGAGATGCGCGGCGGCACCGCCCACGTCTATCCCTGCGACCTCTCCGACCTCGAGGCCATCGACCGGCTCTGCGAGCAGGTGACCGCCGAGCTCCCGTCGATCGACTTCGTCATCAACAACGCCGGCCGCTCGATCCGGCGGTCGCTGCGCCTGAGCCACGACCGCTTCCACGACTTCGAGCGCACCATGCAGCTCAACTACTTCGGGGCGATCCGGCTCATCATGGGTCTCATCCCGGCGATGGAGCGCCAGAAGTCGGGCCACATCGTCAACATCTCATCGATCGGCGTGCAGACCAACCCGCCGCGGTTCTCGGCCTACGTCGCCTCCAAGGCCGCGCTCGACTCGTGGTCCAACGTCGTCGCGTCCGAGGTCGTCGGCAACGGCGTCACCTTCACCAACATCCACATGCCGCTGGTGCGGACGCCGATGATCGCCCCGACCAAGATCTACGACAAGTTCCCCACCATCTCGCCGGCCCAGGCCGCCGACACCGTCATCGCGGCCATGGTCGACAAGCCCCACGAGATCAACACCCTGCTCGGCAACGTCGGCGCCGTCGCCCACACCGTCGCCCCCAAGGCCGCCTTCCGGATCCTCAACATGGCCTACCACGTGTTCCCCGACTCGGCCGCCGCCAAGGGTCAGATCGCCGAGGGCGGCACGCGCGAGACCGAGCAGATCATGCTGGCGAAGGTGTTTAAAGGCATTCATTGGTAACGGGCTCCTGACGCCGCTGCTGTTGACGTGACGCTGCGGTGGTTTCGAGACGCGTCGCTCCGTGCCGCAAGCGTCACGGAGCCGACGCTCCTCAACCTGCAGGCCTGATCGGACACTCGCTGGCCTCCGTCGAGCAAGCTCGCCGGAGACCGGCGAGTGTCCGAGCCTTTGACAATCATTCTCATCAAGACTGAGAATGATTCTCATGCGACGCGCCCCGCTCCTCCTCACGCTGCTCCTCGCGACCTCCGGCTGCGCGGCGTTCGGTGACGACACCGAGGGCACCCAGGTCGCCGCGGCCTTCTACCCGCTGGAGTACGTCGCCGAGCGGGTCGCCGGCGACCTGGCGGTCGTCAGCAACCTGACCACGCCCGGCACCGAGCCGCACGACCTCGAGCTCACGATTCGCGAGACCGCCGAGATCGCCCGGGCCGACCTCGTGATCCACGAGGACGGGCTCCAGCCGGCCGTCGACGACGCCGTCGCCCAGAACGCGGCCGGCGAGGTCATCGACGCCGCCGCGGTGATCGGGCTGCAGCCGTTCGCCGACGAGCACGGCGACGACCACACGGAGGGCGACGGCCACGACCACGGCGACGAGCTCGACCCCCACTTCTGGCTCGACCCGCTCAAGATGGCCGACCTCGGCGACGCGGTTGCGGAGTCGCTGTCCGACATCGACCCCGACCACGCCGACGACTTCGCGGCCGGCGCGGCCGCACTGCGGGCCGACCTCGTCGACCTCGACGCGGCCTTCACCGACGGACTCGCCGACTGCGACCGGCACACGATCGTGGTGTCGCACGACGCGTTTGGCTACCTCGGCCGCTACGGCCTCGAGGTGGCCCCGGTCGCCGGCCTCACCCCCGACGCCGAGCCGACGCCGGCGGTGCTGGCCGACCTCCAGGACCTCATCCGCGACGACGGCATCACCACCGTGTTCTCCGAGCGGCTGGCCAGCCCGCGCCTGACCCAGGCCCTGGCCGACGACATGGGCGTGAGGACGGCCGTGCTCGACCCGCTCGAGGGCCTTGCCGACACGACCAGCGGCGACGACTACCTGAGCCTGATGCGCGGCAACCTAGCCGCCCTGCGAGAGGCCAACGGATGCCGCTGACCACGCCCGACACCTCGGTGACGCCGATCGTGCTCCGCGACGGAGCCGTCGCCATCGGCGGCCGGCCGGTGCTGCGCGGCATCGACCTGACCGTGGCCACCGGCGAGTTCGTCGCGCTGCTCGGCGCCAACGGCTCCGGCAAGTCCACGCTGGTCCGCGCCCTGACCGGGCTGCGACCGCTGACCCGCGGCGACCTGCGCCTGTTCGGCGTACCGTCCGGCGACTTCGACCAGTGGCAGCGCATCGGCTTCGTGCCCCAGCGCAGCGGCGCCGCGTCCGGGGTGCCCGCCTCCGTCCGCGAGGTCGTCAGCTCCGGCCGGCTGGCCCGGCGCCGCCTGCTCCGGCCGCTCGGTGCGGTCGACCGGCGGGCCATCGACGACGCCATCGCCCTCGTCGGCCTGACCGAGCGGACCGGTGACGGGGTCGGCACCCTGTCCGGCGGCCAGCAGCAGCGGGTGCTCATCGCGCGGGCGCTGGCCGGCGACCCCGAGCTGTTCTTCCTCGACGAGCCGACCGCCGGTGTCGACCTGCACCACCAGCAGGTCCTCGCCGACGCCCTCGGCGCGCTCAAGGACCGCGGCTCCACCGTGGTCCAGGTGGCCCACGAGCTCGGCCCGCTCGCGCCGCTGGTCGAGCGGGTGGTCGTGATGAGCGACGGCCGCATCGCCCACGACGGCGCCCCCGCCGACGCTCCGGGCCACCATGACCACGGCCACCACCACGACGTACGCCGTCACGACCACGTCCCGCACGTGTCCTCACCCCTGGAGCGCGACCGATGAGCCCCGCCGAGCTGTTCAGCCTGCCCTTCATGCAGCGCGCGCTGCTGGCCGCGCTCTTCACCGGCGTCGCCGCACCGGCGGTCGGCACCTACCTCGTGCAGCGGCGCCTCGCGCTGATGGGCGACGGCATCGGCCACGTGGCCGTCACCGGCGTCGCGATCGGCCTGCTGACCGGCTGGTCCCCCACGTGGACCGCGGTCGTGGTCGCCGTGCTCGGCGCGATCGCGATCGAGCTGATCCGCGAGCGTGGGCACACCAACGGCGACGTCGCGCTGGCGCTGCTGTTCTACGGCGGCCTCGCGGGCGGCGTCCTCATCACCGGCCTGGGCAACCAGAGCGCGGCCCGGCTGCAGCAGTACCTCTTTGGCTCGATCACCACCATCTCCGCCGGCGACGTGGTCGTCACGATGGTGCTCGCAGCGATCGTCATCGGGGTGTGCGTCGGGCTGGCGGCCCAGCTGTTCGCGGTCGCGCAGGACCCGGAGTTCGCGCGCGTCGCCGGGCTGCGCGTCCGGTTCTACAACCTGCTCGTCGCCGTGCTCGCCGCGGTCAGCGTCACCGTCGCGATGCGGACCGTCGGCCTGCTGCTCGTCTCGGCGCTGATGGTGGTGCCGGTCGCGACCTCGCAGCAGCTCTCCCGCTCGTTCCGCACGACGCTCGGCGCGGCCATGCTCCTTGGCGCGCTCGCGTCGGTGGGCGGCCTGGTGGTGGCGGCGTTCGCGTCCTACCAGGCGCAGGTGGCGCCCGGCCCGACCATCGTGCTGCTCTCGCTCCTCGGCTTCGTCGTCACCTGGCCCGTGGGCGTCTGGCTCCGCCACCGAGCCCGGCTGCGCACCCCGTTCGCCGATGAGCCGCTCGGCCACGACGTCAGCGACGACCACGGGCACGAGACTCACGACCACGGCCCCGAGTGCGGGCACGTCGCCGTGCCCCACGACGACCACGTCGACTACGTGCACGACGGCCACCGCCACGCCGTCCACGGCGAGCACTACGACGAGCACTGAATCGATTTGTCGTGAGGAGTCGACTCGTGCCGCCTTGCCCGCACCACCTGCCCACGCTGCCGCCAGTCCGGTTCGGTGGGCAGGACCGGCACGGGGGCCGACTCCTCCCGACGTGCGCCGTGTGGCCCGGTAGGAGTGTGGCCCGGGCGCCGGGCGCCCGCTTGCATCCTGGTGGTCACCCATGACAAGTAGTCAGCCGGTCAGGCCGACGCGGCAGCGCACGGCCGTCGTCGAGGCCCTGGACTCCGCCGACGGGTTCCGCTCCGCGCAGGAGATCCACGCCCTGCTCGAGCGGCGCGGCGAGCCGGTCGCGCTGGCGACCGTCTACCGCACGCTGCAGCGGCTCGCCGACGCCGGCGAGGTCGACCTGCTCCGGGCGGAGGGCGGCGAGACGACGTACCGCCGGTGCTCGGCCACGCACCACCACCACCTCGTCTGCCGTACCTGCGGGGCGACCGAGGAGGTCGAGGGGCCCGCGGTCGAGCGGTGGACGCGGGCCGTCGCCGACGAGCACGGCTTCATCGACGTCAGCCACACGCTCGAGGTGTTCGGGACCTGTGCGCCGTGCCGCCGTCGGCGTACCGTCGAGGCATGAGCCGATTCTCCGAGCTGCCGGCGCCGATCCGGCTCGAGGACACGATCACCTCCGAGGACGCCTACGAGGTCGAGGCCGACACCGACCGGGCCGTCGACGAGTGGCTGCTCAAGAACGCCGCCGGCTGATCCGGTCGCCCAGCGTCGCTCAGGCCCGGCCGTAGCGCCGGTCGCGCTCGGCGTAGATCTCGATCGCCCGCCACAGGGCGAGCCGGTCGACGTCGGGCCAGAGGATGTCGGTGAAGACCATCTCGGCGTACGCCGCCTGCCACAGCACGAAGTTGGACAGCCGCTGCTCCCCCGAGGTCCGCCAGACGAGGTCGGCCTCGGACTGCTCGGGCACGTAGAGGTGCTTGGCGAAGGTCTTCTCGTCGATCTTGTCGGGGTTGAGCCGGCCCGCGGCGACCTCACGGGCGATCGACCGGGCGGCGTCGGCCAGCTCGGCCCGGCCGCCGTAGTTGACGCACATCGTCAGGGTCAGCACGTCGTTGTCGCGGGTCAGCTCCTCGGCGACCTGGAGCTCCTTGACCACCGACTTCCACAGCCGCGGCGCCCGCCCGGCCCACCGCACCCGCACCCCGAGCTCGTGCATCTCGTCGCGCCGCCGGCGGATCACCTCGCGGTTGAACCCCATGAGGAACTTGACCTCGTCGGGCGAGCGCGTCCAGTTCTCGGTGGAGAACGCATAGGCCGAGACCGCCTTGACCCCGATCTCGATGGCCCCCTCGACGACGTCGAACAGCGAGGCCTCCCCCGCCTCGTGCCCCCGCGTCCGCGGAAGCCCCCGCTCCTTGGCCCACCGCCCGTTGCCGTCCATCACGATCGCCACGTGCCGGGGCACGAGCTCGGGCGGGATGCTCGGCGGCGTCGCCCCGGACGGGTGCGGCGTTGGTCGTCGGACAGCGCGCTTCACACCCACCACCCTAGGGATCCACGTCCCCGACCCACCGCCGAGTCGGCGCAGAGTGCGAACCAGATCGCGCCGAGTCGGCGCAGAGACTCAGCCTGTACGCCGAGTCGGCGCACAGGTCGGGTCGGACGACCAGCACTCGAGCCTCGCGAGCACGACGCCGTCGAGGGCGCGCGCTAGCGCTGGACGTGCTCCCAGGAGCGCAGCTGCCGCTCGAGGTGCCAGGTGAGGAAGGCGGCGACGAGGGTGCTGGCCTCGCGGAGCTGTCGGTCGTCGGTGGCGTGGACGGCGTCCCAGTCGCCGGCGAGCAGGGCGCCGAGGACGAGGAGGGTCTCGGGAGCCGGTGAGGCGGACCCGGGGATGCGGCAGGTGGCGCAGAGGGCGCCGCCCATGGAGGGGTTGAACCACCGGTGGGGTCCGGCGATGCCGCAGTGGGCGCAGTGGTCGAACGTCGGGGCGTAGCCGGCGACGGAGAGCGAGCGCAGGACGTAGGAGTCGAGCACCTGGAGGGGGCGGCGGTCGGGGGCGGAGAGGGCGCGGAGGCCGCCGACGAGGAGCAGGAACTGCTGCACCGCGGGCTCCTTCTCCTCGGGGACGAGCCGGTCGGCGGTCTCGAGCATCGCGGTGCCCGAGGTGTAGCGGTCGTAGTCGTTGCCCATCTGGGCGTGGAACAGCGAGCGCGTCTCGGCCTGGGTGACGATGTCGAAGGTGCGGCCCTCGGCGAGCTGGAGGTCGACGTGGGTGAAGGGCTCGAGGCGGGAGCCGAACTTCGACGTCGTACGACGGACGCCCTTGGCGACGGCGCGGACCCGCCCGTGGTGGCGGGTCAGCAGGGTGATGATGCGGTCGGCCTCGCCCAGCTTGTGGGTGCGCAGCACGACCGCCTCGTCGCGGTAGAGAGGCACCCGCCCATCATCCCCCTCAGGCGGTGGAGCCTCGGGGACGACGCGCGCGCGCCTCCTTCTTCCAGCAGCCGAGGGCGAAGTCGACGGCCTCCCGGTCGAGGCGGTCGGGCCAGAGGCGCCACTCGAGGATGCTGTGGGCGCGTACGAAGGTCGCGTGGGGCATCTCGGCCGCGAGCATCGCCGCGTCGGCGGCGGGGTGGATCGGGTCGGAGGGGTGCCCGACGACCAGGGCCGGCATGGTCATGGCGCGGCGCACCTTGGACGACGGGGCGACGCGGCCGAAGAAGATGCCGTGGACCACGGCGGCCATCGAGTCGGCGCGCTGGTTGCAGGTGTCGAGCGCGATGCCGACCCAGAACGGCACGATCCCGCGCGGCACGGGCTTGGTGACCCGGCGCAGGCCGTTGACGGTGAAGGGCAGGAAGCGCGCGGCGAACATGAGCGGCGCGAACGCGACGATCCCGGCCTCGACGGCGTTGTCGAGCACCGGCATCTCGAGGATCAGCCCGCGGACGCGCTCGGGGGCCGCCGCGGCGACCTCGAGCGACACGTTGGCGCCGAGCGAGGTCCCGCCGATGACGGCCTGGGGCGCGCCGAGGTGGTCGAGCAGGGCCAGGACCTGCTCGCCGAACGCCGTCATCGAGTAGACGAGCGGGTCGGCGGGCCGGTCGGAGCGGCCGTGGCCGAGCAGGTCGACGGTGACGACGTGCAGGCCCTCGGAGGCGAGGGCCCGGGCGAGCGGCTGCTGCATCCGGCGCGGCATGAGCTGGCCGTGGACCAGCACGACCCAGGAGTCACCGGTGCCGTACTCGGTGTACTCGAGCCGGTCGCGTCCCGAGTCGCTCTGCAGGAAGAACTGGCCGATGCGCTCGGAGACCAACATGCCGGAGAGGGTAGCCCGCGGCAGCCGTCCGGGCGGCCAGGTGACGGGTTCTCCGAAAAGTGCCTCGGGGGCGCGGCCCCTGTTCGACAATGTGGAGCGTGGCCTCCCCCTGCGCACTCGCGGGCCGCCCTACGATCGCACTGCTGACGGCGGTCGTGGCGGTCGACGTCGCCCTGACCCTCGACCTCGAGTCGGTGTCGGCGCTCGCGTCCTGGTGGACCAGCGTGGGGCTCGGGGTCGCGCTCGTCGCCCTGACCCCCGTACGCCGGTGGCCCCTGCTGGTCGTGACCCTGGCGGTGCTGGGCACCGCGGTCGGCTTGCTTGCAGGCGACGACCTCCGGCCGGCCGCCACGACCGCGGGGCTGCACGCGCTCGCGGCCGTGGCCGGCGCGCTCGTGGTCACCCGGGGGGGGCGCCGCGGTGCCCGGCTGATCACCCAGCGCGACCTCCTCGCGGTCGTCGCCGCCTCGGTCACGTGCGGCGTGATCGGGCTCGCCGAGCCCTTCGCGGCGGGGGGCGGCGGGCCCGGCCCGTCGGGTGAGGAGCTCCTGCTCCTCGGCGCCCAGCACGCCGTACCGACACTGCTCCTCTGCGCGCTTGCGCTGCTCGGCCACGAGGTCCGGGCCCGGGCCGAGTCGGCGGGCGAGCTCCTGGTCCAGGTGCTCCTGCTCTGCGCCGTCACGGCCGCCGTCTTCGCACCCAGCCAGGACACCCCGCTGACGTTCCTGCCCATCCCGGTGCTCGTGTGGGCCGCCCTGCGGTTCGACGCCGGCGTCGTGGCGGCCCAGCTCGTCGGGTTCGCGGTCGCGGTGACGACGGCGACCGCCGCGGGCGCCGGACCGGTGGCGGCCGCCGACATCGACCGGGCGACCACGGGCCTGGTCGTGCTGACCTACGTGCTCGCGACAGCACTGGTCGCGCTGCCGCTCGCGCTCACCGTGCGCCAGCGGCTCCGGCTGCTGGAGCGGGTCGCCGCCGACGAGCACATCTTCCACCGCAGCTTCACCGAGTCGCCGCTGGGCATGGTGCTGCTCCGCGACCTGGGCGGCGTCCTGCGCATCGACGAGCTCAACGACGCCGCGTGCACGATCCTCGGGTCCTCCCGCGAGGACGTCGCCGGCCGCCGGCTCGACAGCGTGCTCGACACCTTCGACCGCGCGGACCAGGGGTTGGTGCGGCTGCTCCGCGGGCGCGCCGACGGGTGGCACGGGCACGCGGTCGCCCTCGGACGCGCCGGCTCGCGGCTCGAGGTGGCGATCGCGGCGCTCGACTGGCGCGACGGCTCGCGGATCTACTCCGCCCAGCTGCTCGACGTCACCCAGGAGCACGACGCCCAGCGCCAGCTGGTCGCCGCGACCCGTCTCAACGACGCCACCCTCGACACGACGGCCTGCGTCATCCTGGTCACCGACGCCCTCGGCACGGTCGTCCGCGTCAACGCCGCGACCCGCGCCATCACCGGCTTCGCCGACGACGACCTCGTGGGCCGCCCGGTCTGGGACCTGCCGATCGCGGCGCTGAGCCGGGCCGAGACCGAGGCCATGTACCTGTGGCCCAACCGCTCGGGCTACCCCATGGTCACCGAACGGCTCGGCCTCACCGCCGACGGCGAGCCGCTGCGCATCGTGTGGAACACCAACGTCGTCGCCGACGAGCACGGCGCGGCGTCCTACGCCGTCATCACCGGCATCGACGTCACCTCCGAGCGCAGCACGACCGGGCTGATGTCGCACCTGCTGTCGGCCTCGATCGCCACCGCCCTCGTCGGCGTCGACGGCGCGGGCCGGATCACCCTGGTCAACGCCGGGGCCGGCGAGATGCTCGGCTGGACGCCGGAGGACCTGGAGGGCCGGTCGTTCATCGAGCTCTTCGACCCCGAGCAGCTGCGCACCCGCACCGGCGCGGACGGCATCCACGCGGCGTTCCTCTGCCTGGTCGGCATGATCGGCGACCGCGACGAGTCGGTCCCCCGCGACTGGACCTGGCGCACCCGGCACGGCCGCGAGCTCATCGTGTCCATGACGCTCAGCGTCACCGAGGACCTCGGCGAGGACCGGGTCGGGCTGCTCTGCGTCGGCCGCGACGTGACCGCGCAGCGCGAGGGCCAGGAGACGCTCGTGGCGGCGCTCGAGAAGGAGCGCACCGCGGTCGAGCGGCTGCGCGCGCTCGACCGGGCCAAGGACGAGTTCGTCTCGACGGTGTCCCACGAGCTGCGGACGCCGGTGACGAGCATCCTCGGCTACACCGAGATGCTGCGCGACGGGAGCATCGTCGACCCGATCCCCGAGCAGCTCCCGATGTTCGACACCATCGCCCGCAACGGCCAGCGGCTGGTGGCGATCTGCAACGACCTGCTGCTGCTGAGCGGCTTCGAGTCCGACGCCTCGCTCGGCGTCCGCACCCGGGTCGACCTGCGCAGCTGCGTGGCGTCGGCCTACGACTCGCTCTCGGTGCCGCCCGCCCGGCACGGCGTCACGGTCCACGTCGAGCCCGGTACGACGCCCCTGGCCGTCGCGGGCGACCGCAGCCAGCTCGACCGGCTGGTCGCCAACCTGCTCGGCAACGCCGTGAAGTTCACGCCCCCCGGCGGCCGGGTCGACGTGACCCTGGCCCACGTCGGCGGCCAGGCGGTGCTGACGGTGCGTGACACGGGGATCGGCATCCCGTCGGCCGACCACGACGCCGTGTTCCAGCGCTTCTACCGCAGCGAGCAGGCCCAGACGCAGGCCATCCCCGGCACCGGCCTCGGGCTCCCCATCGTCGCCGCCATCGTGCGCGCGCACGACGGCGAGATCACGCTGGACTCCGAGCCGGGCCTGGGCACGACCTTCCGGGTGCTGCTGCCGCTGACGGACCAGCTGCAGCCGGTGTGACCACGCACGCACCATCCGTTCCCCGGTCCCGCCCCGAACCCCTGGCCGCCACCCCCGGCACCCCCACCGGCACCCCCACCAGGACACCAGAGGACTCGGGAGACCACGTGTTCAGCAGCGCCGCACCCACGCCCGACGAGGGCTCGCTCACCCGCCGCGAGGCCGAGGTGCTCGACCTGATCGCCCGCGGCCTGAGCAACCACGAGATCGCCGAGGCCACCTCGCTGTCGATCAACTCGATCAAGTCGTTCATCCGGTCGGCCTACCGCAAGATCGGCGTCGAGAAGCGCTCGCACGCCATCCAGTGGGCGCTGGACCGCGGCTACGGCCCGGCCACGTCGGCCTGATCGGACGCAGCTCGCCTGGGCCCGCGGCCGCCCGTCCGCTGCAACTCACTGTTACGACCACTACCCCGGTGCTGTAGCGCCGGGGTAGTGGTGCGAACGGTGAGTTACAGCTGAGGGCCACGGCCCCCAGGGGGTCCCTCAGCCGACGCGGTTGACCGCGCTCACGACGGCCTTGAGCGAGGCGGTCACGATGTTGGCGTCGAGGCCGACGCCCCACACGACCTGGTCGCGCACGGCCAGCTCGACATAGGCGGCGGCGATCGCGTCGCCACCCGCGCTGAGGGCGTGCTCGTGGTAGTCGAGGAGCCGTACGTCGAAGTCGTGCGGCAGCGTGTTGATCGCGTTGAGGAACGCGGCGATCGGGCCGTTGCCGACCGACTCGAGGGTCTGCACGGCCCCGTCGACGTAGACGTTGACCGTCAGCGCGTCCTTCTCGCCGGCCGCGGAGCTGGTGTGCACGGAGTTGAGACGGAGCGGGGTCTCGCGGTCGAGGTACTCGGCGCGGAACGCCTCCCAGATCTCGCCCGGGGTGACCTCGCCGCCCTCGGCGTCGGTGCGCTGCTGGATGACCCGGCTGAACTCGATCTGCGCGCGGCGCGGCAGGTCGAGCTTGTGCTCGGTCTTGAGGATGTAGGCCACGCCGCCCTTGCCGGACTGGCTGTTGACCCGGATCACGGCCTCGTAGGAGCGGCCGACGTCCTTGGGGTCGATCGGCAGGTAGGGCACGGCCCAGGTGTGCTCGCCGACGCTGACCCCGGCGGCGGCCGCGTCGCGGTCGAGGGCGTCGAAGCCCTTCTTGATCGCGTCCTGGTGGCTGCCGGAGAACGCCGTGTAGACGAGGTCGCCGCCGTAGGGGTGGCGCTCGTGGACGGGCAGCTGGTTGCAGTACTCGACGGTGCGGCGGATCTCGTCGATGTCGGAGAAGTCGATCTCGGGGTCGATGCCCTGCGTGAACAGGTTGAGGCCCAGCGTGACCAGGCAGACGTTGCCGGTGCGCTCGCCGTTGCCGAACAGGCACCCCTCGATCCGGTCGGCGCCGGCCAGGTAGCCCAGCTCGGCGGCCGCGACCGCCGTACCGCGGTCGTTGTGCGGGTGCAGCGACAGGACGACGTGCTCGCGGTGGTGGAGGTGGCGGTTCATCCACTCGATCGAGTCGGCGTAGACGTTGGGCGTGGCCATCTCGACGGTCGCCGGCAGGTTGATGATGACCGGCTTCTCGGCGGTGGGCTCGAAGACGTCGAGCACCTCGTTGCACACGCGCACGGCGAACTCGAGCTCGGTGCCGGTGTAGGACTCGGGGCTGTACTCGTAGTAGACCTGCGTCTCAGGAACGCCCTCCTCGTACTTCTTGCACAGCCGCGCGCCCTGGACCGCGATGTCCGCGATGCCGTCCTCGTCGAGGCCGAAGACCACGCGACGCTGCAGCGTCGAGGTCGAGTTGTAGAGGTGGACGATCGCCTGCTTGGCGCCCTTGATGGCCTCGTAGGTCCGCTCGATGAGCTCCTCGCGGGCCTGGGTGAGGACCTGGATCACGACGTCGTCGGGGATCAGGTCGTCGTCGATGAGCTGGCGCACGAAGTCGAAGTCGGTCTGGCTCGCGCTCGGGAAACCGACCTCGATCTCCTTGTAGCCCATCTTCACCAGCAGCTGGAACATGGCCAGCTTGCGGGTCGGCGACATCGGGTCGATGAGGGCCTGGTTGCCGTCACGCAGGTCGACGGCGCACCACCGGGGCGCCTGCTCGATCCGCTTGGTGGGCCAGGTGCGGTCGACGAGGTCGACCGGGATGAACGGCTCGTAGCGCTGGTGCGGCATGCCGCTGGTCTGCTGTGAGCCCGTGTGGTGGGGCTGCGTGCTGGTCACGATCTTCTCCTGCTGGACGACGGGGTGCCGGCGCAACGCACTCTCCGCAGCGAGGAGGTCGGCGGGTCAGACCTCGCTGCGGCAGCGAAGGAGGAGTCGGCGCATCATGACCGCCTCACCATAGCCGGTCACCCGGGACGCCTGATCGGTACGGTGCTCGGATGGTGGACGGGCACGCTGACGGGCACGCTGACGGGGACAGCCACGAGACACCGGACGAGAAGGTCACCCGCAACTGGAACGAGCTGCTCCAGGAGCTGCGGGTGACCCAGACCGGGTCGCAGATCCTGGCCGGGTTCCTGCTGACGGTGCCGTTCTCGAGCCGGTACGCCGACCTCACCGACGGCCAGGTCCGCGTCTACCTCGCGGTGCTCTGCGGGTCGGTGCTGTCGACCGGCTTCGTCGTGGCACCCGTCGCGTTCCACCGGATGCTGTTCCGGCGCGGCCAGCGGCGCTGGATCGTCGAGTCGGCCAACAAGGCCGCCCGGGCCGGGCTCGGGATGCTCGCGCTCACCAGCTCCGGGGTGCTCTACCTGGTCTTCGACGTCACCGTGGGCACCGTGCCGGCGCTGGTGGCGTTCGGGGTCGCGCTGGTCTTCTTCACGCTGCTGTGGCTGGTGCTGCCCGTCGTACGGCGCGAGGAGGCGTGACCGGCACCTTCGCGAACGACGAGGACGAAACGACGTGTGGCCCGCGGCTTGCGCCACGGGCCACACGCTTCCCCGCCTCCCCTAGGCGGCGGGGTGGGTACTACGCGGGGATGTTCGCCGTGATGGTGGCGACGCCGATCTTGGTGGAGCCGGAGAGCGCGTCGACACCAAAGGTGTCGTTGAGCAGCGTGGCCGCACCGTCGGTGAGGAACACGCCGGAGCCGCTCAGGACGGCCTCGCCGTTGTCGAAGGTCGGGGTCTTGAGGGTGCGACCGTCGAGACGCAGGATCGGGATGCTGGTCGCAGCGACCTTGCCGTCGACGGCGACGTCGCCGTAGACGAGCGAGACGGTCGGGTCGACGTTGAAGTTGCCGACGGTGACGGTGACGCCACCAGCGGTCAGCGACAGGCCGGAGCCCTCGTGCTGGACCTGACCGACGACGTAGCGCGGGACGGCGTCCTTCTCGAAGACGGTGACGTTGCCGCCGGTGATCGGGAAGATGATGGAGCCGTCCTCGATCGTCGCGGTGCCGAAGGGCGTGGGCTCGACGCCGAGGCCGCCCAGGGCCTCGAGGGTCGCGCCGTCGAGCTTGACGGCGGTGGTGCCCTTGTCAGTGCTGAGGTCGGTGATCGAGGCGATCGGCTCGGGGCGGGCGCTGCTGCTGCTGCCGCCGTCGCTGCTCTCGTCGTCGCTGCCACAGGCGGCGAGCGGGACGGCGAGCAGGGCGAGGCCGGCGATCGAGGCCAGGGTCTTGGTGAAGCGCTTGCGGGGCGTGGAGTTCATGAGAACTCCTCTCACGTTCGGAGGGGGTGTGGACGGGAGGTTGTTCGGGGGCACGGACCGGGGGGATTGGTGACGTGCGCCTCAGTCACCCCCACAGGTGGAAGACAGCGCCGCGCGTGCCACTCTCTGCCACCCTCCGCCACCACCCTGCCGCCCAGTCCGCGCGCTAGCGTCGACGCATGGCTCGCCTGCTCGTCGTGCACCACTCCCCCACGCCCCTCGTGCGCGCGCTGAGCGACGCGGTCGTCGCGGGGGCGAACGACGACGCGATCGAGGGCGTCGAGGTCGTCGTACGACCGGCGCTCGAGGCGACGGCCGACGACGTCCTGGCCGCCGACGGCTACCTGCTCGGCACGACGGCCAACTTCGGCTACATGAGCGGGGCGCTCAAGCACTTCTTCGACACGATCTTCCTCGAGGCCGGCGGGGCGCTGAGCGACGACGGCTCGGGCGCCGCGGCCGGCGGGGGCAGGAAGCCCTACGGGCTGTGGGTGCACGGCCGCTACGACACGACCGGGGCGGTGCGCAGCGTCCAGTCGATCGTGCAGGCGCTGCCGTGGACGCAGGCGGCAGGCGTGCTCGAGGTGCTGGGCGAGGTCGGCGACGCGGAGCACGAGGAAGCCTACGAGCTGGGCGGGACGCTCGCCGCCCTCCTGGCCTGACCAGCCGCAGGTAGCATCGCCCCTCGTGGCAACCGGGGCTCGCAGGACCAGGATCGCAGCGGCGGTCGTGCTGCTCGTGACCCTCGGCGTCCTGACGGCCTGCGGCGAGCCGGAGGACCCGAAGGAGCCCGGCGCCGACCCGGCCCAGGTCGACTCGGTGCGGACCCCGATGCGCGGCGCGTGCCGCCAGCTGACCCTCGAGGACGTCGCCGCCCCGACCAACGCGAGCAAGGTCGTGCCGTGCGACGGCAAGCACACGGCCGAGACGTTCGCGGTGGGCGACCTGCCCGCCGAGCTCAACGACGCGGCCTACGACTCTCCCGAGGTCGGTGCGTTCGCCTACGAGACGTGCGACACCGGGCTGCAGGAGTTCCTCGGCGCCGACGAGAGCCTCGCGCTGCGCACGGTGCTCAGCTGGGCGTGGTTCCGGCCGTCCGAGAAGGCGTGGGACGAGGGCGCGCGGTGGTACCGCTGCGACGTCGTCGGCGGTGGCGAGCAGAGTGCCTCGCTGGTGTCGCTCCCGCCGACGGCCAAGGGCGTGCTCGAGGGCCGGCCGGACGACCGGTGGCTGGCGTGCGTCGACGGCCCGACCGTGGCTGACTCGGTCAAGATCCCGTGCACGCAGCCGCACGACTGGCGTGCCGTCACCACGATCAAGCTCGGCGAGGACGCCGACCCCTACCCCGGGGACCGGCTGTCCGAGGTCCGCTCGCGCGACTTCTGCAAGAAGTCGGTGCTGGCCTACCTCAACTACCCGCCCCAGTACGACTTCGGCTTCACCTGGTTCCACGAGGCGGAGTGGGACGCCGGCAACCGCCGCTCGATCTGCTGGGCGCGCACCAGTGACTAGCCGCCGCACCCTGCCTCGTACGGCGGCCGCTGCGGTCGTGCTGGCCGTCGCCGGGTCCGTGGCCGGCTGCTCGGGCGACGACGACACCCCCGACCCAGCGCCGACGTCGACTCCGACCGCCACCGCCACGCCGCCGACGCCGCCGCCGCGCGCCACGCCGGCGCGGGTACCGGCTGCGGCCGCCTGCTACCGGCTGACCTACCGCCAGGCGGTCTCGCCGACCAACGGCGCGCCGGCCGTCTCGTGCCGCCAGCCCCACACGTCGCAGACCTATGCCGTCGGCCGCGTCGACAACGTCGTCGGCGGGCACCTGCTGGCGATCGACTCGACCCGGGTGCAGGAGGGCGTGGCCACGACGTGCCCTGACGCCCTCGGCGAGGTCGTCGGCGGGACGCTCGAGGACCAGCGGCTCAGCATGCTGCGCTCGGTGTGGTTCACGCCGAGCCTGGACCAGGCGGCCAAGGGCGCCGCCTGGTACCGCTGCGACGTCGTCGCGCTCGCCGGCGCCGAGGACCTCGTCGACGTGCGCGGGTCGCTCGCCGGCGTGCTCGCGACGACGGAGGGTCGTGACCGCTACGGCATGTGCGGCACCGCCAGCCCGGGGGCGCGGAGCTTCGAGCGCGTCCCCTGCAGCGCCGCCCACACCTGGCGGGCGTTCTCGGTGATCGACCTCGACCCCGGCCGCTACCCCGGTGCGCAGGCCGTCGACGAGGCCGGCTCCGGGTGCGAGGACGCCGCCGCCGGCGTCGCCGCCGACCCGCTCGACTACGAGTGGGCCTACGAGGGACCCGACGCCGACCAGTGGGCCGCCGGCCAGACGTTCATCCGGTGCTGGGCGCCTGATCCGGCGTAGTCGTCGGTGTGGTCGGCATACCCCCCGGGGGTGTCGGATTCCCCGGCCGGCCGGGGATTCCGACCGTTGTCAGGGGTTACAACCCCAGACAAGGGTCGGTTATCCCTGACCGCCCGGGGCGCGTCACCCGTCGACGCGGCGCGCGAGGTAGAGGACCGTCACGTAGTGCTCCTCGAGCTCACCGCCGCACGCGTCGGCCGCTGCGGCGACCTGGTCGACCAGCGCCGGCGGCCATCGCGGGAACGTCGTGAAGAGGTCGCGTACGCCGGCCGTGGTCAGCGTGGTCGTCCAGCGGACGACCAGTGGCTCGACGGTCGTGAAGAGGCCGCCGGCCTCGAGCTCGGCCCGTCGCTGCTCGAGCCGCAGCACCGCCGGCACCGCCCCGCCGTCGCCGATCCCGCCGGCACGGCTGATCTCGGCGACCCGGTCGCGGAACGGGGTGGGGACGTCGCGGTCGCCGTGCACGGTCCACCAGGCGGCGAGGTGGCCGCCGGGCCGCAGCGCTGCGTGCACGCGCGGCAGCACGACGTCGAGATCGAGCCAGTGCAGCGCGGTGGCGGCGACCACGAGGTCGACGCCGTGCGGGTACGGCGCCGTCTCGGCCACGCCGGCGACGAGCTCGACCTCGGGGAGCCGGTCGTGCAGCAGCCGGGCGAGGTCGGGGCCCGGCTCGACGGCCGTGACGCGCGCCCCGCGTCGTACGAGCTCGGCGGTCGCGAGCCCGGAGCCGGCGCCGAGCTCGAGGACGTGGTCACCGGGCGCGAGCGGCAGGGCGTCGTAGACCTGCTGCGGGTACGGCGGGCGGCCGCGGTCGTAGACCTCGGCGACCCGGTCGAAGTGCTCGCTCACGCCGCTCGACGACCGGGCGACTCAGAAGCCGAGCTTGCGCAGCTGGCGTGGGTCCTTCTGCCAGTCCTTGGCGATCTTGATCTGGAGGTCGAGGTAGACCGGCGTGCCGAGTAGGGCCTCGATCTGCAGGCGGGCGCGGCGGCCGACGTCCTTGAGGCGGGCGCCCTTGTGGCCGATCATGATCCCCTTCTGGGAGTCGCGCTCGACGTAGAGGTTGGCGTAGATGTCGAGCAGCGGCTTGTCGGCGGGGCGGTCCTCGCGCAGGTTCATCTCGTCGACGACGACGGCGATCGAGTGCGGCAGCTCGTCGCGCACGCCCTCGAGCGCGGCCTCGCGGATGAGCTCGGCGACGATGATCTCCTCGGGGGCGTCGCTGAGGTCGCCGTCAGGGTAGAGCTGCGGTCCCTCGGGCAGCAGCCCGACGAGGAGGTCGGCGAGCAGCTGGACCTGGTGTCCTGCGTGGGCGGAGACCGGGACGACCTCAGCCCAGTCGGTGCCGGTCGCCGCACCGAGGGCCGCGATGTCCTGCAGGTGCTGGCCCAGCTGGTCGGGCGTCGCGAGGTCGGTCTTGGTGGCGATCGCGACCTTGATGGTGCGCTTGACCTTGCCCATCTCGTTGACGATGAACCGGTCGCCGGGCCCGATCTTCTCGTTGGCCGGGAAGCAGACCGCGACGACGTCGACCTCGGCCAGCGTCGTCTTGACCAGGTCGTTGAGGCGCTCGCCGAGCAGGGTGCGCGGGCGGTGCAGCCCGGGGGTGTCGACGAGGATCAGCTGCGCGTCGGGGCGGTGCACGATGCCGCGCACCACGGTCCGCGTGGTCTGCGGCTTGGAGCTCGTGATGACCACCTTGCTGCCGACGAGCGCGTTGGTGAGCGTCGACTTGCCGGCGTTGGGGCGGCCGACGAACGACGCGAACCCGCTCTTGTGGGCGGGCAGCGGCTCGGACTGCTCCGGCTCGCCGGGCTCGTCGGGCTCGTCGGGCTGGTCGGGCTGGTCGGGCTGGTCGGGGGTGGTCATGGCTGTGCTCCCTGCTGGGCGTCGTCGTAGGCCGCCCAGATCTCGTCGTCGGTCCTGCCGGCGGCCTTGCCCTCGCGCCAGATCGGCCCGGGGTCGACGGCGCGCGGCTGCCTCCCGGCGACCGCCCGCCAGTAGCCCATCACGTCGTACGCCGTGCTCGCCAGCTTGCGCTCACGCATGAGGTGCTTGCGGATCGCCCGCATCTGCGCGGACTCCCCCGCCATCCAGAAGTAGCCGTCGCCCTCCGGCCAGACGAGGTCGGTGACCACGTCGGCGAGCCGGCTCACGCCGTCACCCGGCTGGCCGAGCCAGTCGACCTCGAGGCCGGGCAGGTAGGTCGACATGTCGTCGGGCACCTCGGCCCAGGCCCGCGTCGGGACGTCGACCGTCTCGGCGATCCGGGCCATCGCCGGCAGCGCGGTGAGGTCACCGACGAGCATCAGCCACGCGGCGCCCTCGGGCATCGCGAACGACCCCTTGGGCTCGGTGATCGTCACGGTCTGCCCGGCGCACTCGCCCGCCGCCCACTCGGTCACGAGCCCGACGTCGTGCACCACGACGTCGAGCGAGAGCTCGGTGCCGGTCCACTCGCGGACGGTGTAGTACCGGCTCTGGAACTGCCCCGGCACCGTCAGCCCGACCCACTCGTCGGGCACGCCGGTGCTGGTGAACCCGGCCAGACCGGGCCCGCCGAGCACGAGCCGCACGAGGTGGGCTGCCAGCGGCGTGCGCGACAGCACCTCCGCGTCGTACGTCGCTGCCCGAGTGCTCATCGGACAACCGTAGTGGTCACCAGGTGGGGCGCAGCGGGAACCCGTCGGCACCGTCGTCGTGGGTGCGGACCGCGAGCACCTGGTGCAGCTGCACCTCGTTGCGCTCGAAGCCCACGCGGCACGCGGCCATGTAGAGACCCCAGACCCGGGCGGTGCCGAGGCCGACCTCCTCGACGCACTCGTCCCAGTGCTCGACGAGGTTGCGGTTCCAGTCGCGCAGGGTGAGGGCGTAGTGCAGGCGGAGGTTCTCGGAGTGCATGACCTCGAGGCCGGCGTCCTGGGCCTCGGTGATGAGGCGGCCCGAGCCGGTGAGCTCGCCGTCGGGGAAGACGTAGCGGTCGATGAACGCACCGGTGCGGGCCGGCAGGTTGTCGTGGCGGGTGATGCAGTGGTTGAGCAGCCGGCCGCCGGGCTTGAGCTTGCCGCGCAGGAACGCGAAGTAGGCGGGCAGCTGCTTGATGCCGATGTGCTCGGTCAGGCCGATCGACGAGACGGCGTCGAAGTCCTCCTCGAGCACCTCGCGGTAGTCGAGGTGGCGCACCTCGGCGAGGTCGCCGAGACCGGCGGCGTCGATCGCCTGCTTGGCCCACTCGGCCTGCTGCCGGCTGAGTGTCACGCCGAGCGCCTTGACGCCGTACTCGCGGGCCGCGTGGATGACCATGCCGCCCCAGCCACACCCGACGTCGAGCAGCCGCTGGCCCGGCTGGAGGTCGAGCTTGCGCGCGACGAGGTCGAACTTCTCGGCCTGCGCCTCCTCGAGGGTGGCGTCGGCCGACGGGTAGACCGCACAGGTGTAGGCCATCGAGGGGCCGAGGACGTGGCGGTAGAACGTGTTGGAGACGTCGTAGTGGTGCGAGATCGCCTCGGCGTCGCGGGTCAGCGAGTGGCGGACGCCCTCCATCATCCGGCGCCAGCGCGGCAGGTGCTCCTGCGGCGGCGGGGGCGGCGGCTTGAGGTTGGAGATGCCGAGCCCGCGGACGATCGCGACGACCTCGGAGGCCGTGGGCGCACGGAACTTGGTGTGGTCCTTGAGCTTCTGCATGACCTCGTAGGGGTTGCCGGGGTGCTCGCCGTGGACGACGAGGTCGCCGGCGACGTAGGCCCGGGCCAGGCCCAGGTCGCCCGGGGCGGTGACGAGGTACTGCAGGCCGCGCTGGTTGACCAGCTCGAGGCCGATCTCGGCGTCCTCGGGCCCGGCGGCGCTGCCGTCGTAGGCCGTGAAGCGCAGCGGCATGCCGCCACGGGTCAGGTCGGCGACGACATCGGCGATCTTGAAGGCGGGGGTGGTGTTGCTCACGGTCGATCTCACTTCCTGCGGACGGTCTTGTCGTAGAGGTCGGTCAGGCGGTCGGCTGGGTCGTGCCGGGCCTTGACGGTCGCGAGGTGCGGCCCGTCGTAGAGGCGGTCGAAGGTCTCGCGGTCGTAGAACGCCTCGGAGTAGAGCGACTTGTGGCCGCCCAGCTCGTGCACGCGGGTCTCGATCGCCCGGTTGCGCGGCGCGTCGACGGCCTCGGGCCCGACGTGGACGGTGCCCCAGAAGCCGACGTTGACGTAGGGCTCCCCCGGCTCCAGCGGGTACGCCGGCCACGAGCGTCGGGCGACCAGCGGACACAGCCACACCGGGCGCATGCCGACCTCGGCGTCGAACCACTCGAGGAACGCGGCCAGCTGGCCCGTCGGGACCTCGATGTCCTGCACGACGCGCTCGCGCTGCGGGCGGCCGGCCCGACGGTCGAGCCGGTCGGCGATGTCGAAGCGCCGGTCGAGGGCGAGCAGCTTCATGTAGACGTCGGAGCGCCGCAGGCTGCGCGGCCAGAACCGGCGGACGCGCGGGTTCTGGGCGCCGAACGCGCCGGAGCACCAGAACCAGTCGGTGTCCCAGCGCCACAGGTAGTCGTACATCGTCAGCAGGTCGGTCTCGCGCTCCTGGAGCGAGCGGAAGAACACCTGCTGACCGGCGTAGTCGGACGGCGTCTCGCCACCCGGCGCATCGGTCCAGCGGGCCAGCGTCAGGTAGAGCTCGTCGGGGCTGAAGGCGACGCCGTCGAGCCCGTCGACCCGCTCGCCCGCGTGCTCACCGGTGGCGACGATCGCCTCGATGGTCTTGGTGAGCAGGGCCGCGTCGTCGAACCGGACGTGGCGCAGGGCGACGTAGGCCGGCACGGGCTCGAGCTCGATCCGCAGCCGCGTGGCGTAGCCCAGGGACCCGTAGGAGTTGGGGAACGCGTCGAACAGCTCCTCGCCCGGGCGGGTCGTGACGACCTCGCCGGAGCCGGTGAAGACGTCCATCTCGAGCACCGACTCGTGCGGCAGCCCGTTGCGGAAGCTGGTCGACTCGATGCCGAGGCCGGTGACCGCGCCGCCCAGCGTGATCGTGCGCAGCTGCGGGACGACCAGCGGGATCAGGCCGTGCGCGAGCGTCGCGTCGACGAGGTCCTCGTAGGTGCACATGCCCTGCACCTCGGCCGTCCGCGCCTCGGCGTCGACCTCGATCACGCCGGTCAGCCCCGAGACGTCGAGGCCGGGCGCCGTGGTCGCGGCCCGCACGCGGAAGAGGTTGGTCGTCCGTTTCGCGAGCCGTACCGGCTGGCCCGCCGGGATGTCGTCGTAGGACGCCGCGAGACGCGCGACGGCTTCCTCGTGCTGCTTCCAGGTCCCCACGTGACCTCTAACCCTCACCCACGGGAACTTACTCCCGTCGGTCTTCGTTCGCATCGCGGGCCACGGCCGGGGCCGGGCGCAGAGACGTGGGACACGTCGCGATGACCGGCCGGTGGAGACTCCTAGGAGACCAGGTTGCCCCGCGCGTCGGCGAGGTGCACGACGACGTCGGGGCCGGCGTACTCCTCGAGGACGGCGCGGTCGGGCTCGGTCAGCGCCGTCGCGTCGCCGAGCACCACCGCGGCGGCGAGCCCGCGCGAGCCGGAGGCGACCGCCATCGCGACGCACACCTGGACGGCCGTCAGCTGCAACGTGTCGAGGTCGACGGTGGCGGCGGCGTAGGTGCGGCCGTCGTGGTCGCGCACGGCGGCCCCCTCGGCGGCCTGGGTGCGGGCGCGGGTGGCACGGGCGAGCGTGACGAGCTTGGCGTCCTCGGATGAGAGTTCCACGTCCGTCAGGGTAGAGAGAGCCCGGACGGCATCGACAGGACCCCGTGCGGCACGGCGATCCCGACCGACGCGGCGAGCCGCTCGAGGAGCGCCTCGGGCCCCGTCGGTACGACGACCGCGGCCGCGCCCGGTGACTCGCTGGACTCGGCGGGTCTGAGCCGTTGCAGCCACTCGAGCGGCGAGGGCGACGGCAGCCGGACGTCGTCGGGGTCGAGGCCGGCCAGGGTGCAGGCCCGTTCGAGCGCCAGCCGGGTGCCGCCGAGGTGGTCGACGAGACCGCGATCGTGGGCGTCGGTGCCGAGCCAGACGCGGCCGCGGGCGAGCGGCTCGAGGACGGCGAGGTCGAGGCCGCGGTCGTCGGCGGCCTTGGTGGTGAAGTCGGCGTAGACCTCGTCGAGCCAGGCGTCGAGCACCTGCCACTCCTCGTCGGTGAACCGCTGCCCGGGCGCGAGGAAGCCCGCGCGCGGACCGGCGTCGACGGCCTCGTGCACGATGCCGACCCGGTCGAGGAGCCGCTCGACGACCATCTTGCCGGCGAGGACGCCGATCGACCCGGTGAGCGTCGTCGGCTGCGCGACGATCTCGTCGCAGGGCATCGCGACGAAGTAGCCACCGGACGCCGCGGCCGTGCCCATCGTCGCGACGACGGGGCGCCCGCTCTCGCGGAGCCGGAGGACCTCGCGGCGGATCGCGTCGCTGGCGACGTAGGAGCCACCGGGGCTGTCGACCCGCAGCACGACCGCCTTGACGTCGTCGTCGCGGCCGGCCTCGCGGAGCCGGGCGCCGACGCGGTCGGCGCCGGCCTGGGCACCGGTGCCCGGGCCGAGCACGATCGGTCCGGTGACGTCGACGACCGCGACGACCGGTCGGTGGCGGTGGGTGAGGGCCGCGAGCCGGTCGCCGCCGGCCTGCTGGGCGTGGGCCCAGCGGTGGACGTAGGTCGGCTGCCACTGCGGCGTCCACGTCTCCCGGGCATGCGCGTAGACCTCGTCGCGGTAGCCGACGTGGTCCACCAGCCCGGCCGCGAGCGCCGCGGCCGACGAGAGCGGTGCTCTCGCCATCGCGTCCCGTACGTCGTCGGGGGTCAGTGAACGCCGTGCCGCCACCCGGGCGACGGTGTCGTCCACGATCGCGTCGGCGAGACGTTGCACCATCTCGCGGTTGGCGGCGCTGACCTCGGTGGCGGCGAGCTGGTCGGCCGCCGACTTGTACTCGTGCCGCTTGGCGAACTCCGGGTCGACCCCCAGCTTCTCCAGGCCCCCGCGGAGCAGGGTGATGCCGAGGTGGACTCCGGTGAGGCCGAGCGCGCCGGACGGCTGCACCCAGACCTCGCGCGCGTTGACCGCGACGCGGTAGGCCGCGAGCCCGCTCGTCAGCTCGCCGAACGTCGCGGTCCAGGCGATCGACGGCTTGTCCTGCGAGAAGTCTGCGAGCATCGCGCCGACCTCGTCGGCCACCGCGAGCGACAGCGGGCAGGTCCCGACGTGCACGAGGAGCCCGAGGACGTCGTCGTCCCCCGCCGCCCGACGCAGCCCGTCGCCGATGGCCCGCAGCGTCGGGGCCTGCCGCAGCCGGAGCGCCTCCAGCGGGTGCCGGGGCGGCCCGGTCTGGACGCCGTGGCTGAGGTCGAGCTCGAGCACGGTCCTCGGGCCCCGGGAGCCGAGGCCGGGCAGGGCGCGGAGGCCGGGGATCGGAAGTGAGCGGAGGTCCATCCCACGAGCCTAGGTCGCGGTCAGCTGGCCGCCATCGCTCCCGGCAGGACGCGTACGCCGGCGAGGAACGCGACCATGTCGGCGACGTCGAACCCGGCGGCGACGGGGTACTGCACGGTGAGCCACTCCCCGTTGTCGCGCTCGACGCGGATCTGGGTCGCGCCCGCGTCGGCCGGTGTCAGGTAGAAGGTGCGGCCATCGAGGTCGAGGGGCGTCGCGGCGTCGCCGGGCAGTGCCTCGTCGGGCGAACCGAGCAGCACCATGAGCCGGCCGGAGAACCCGCCGGTCAGGTCGGCGTCGCTGCCGTCGCGGGCGAACATGACGTAGGGCTCCTGGCCGCCGACCAGGTACCACCCCCTCGGGGGCGGCGGCACGTCGAAGAACGGCGTGTGGACCAGGGTGGCCGGGTCGACCGGCGCGGCGGTGACGGTCTCGTGGGGGGTCGCGGGCGGGGTGGTGGGTGGCGCCGTCGGCCGGCTCGTCGGCGGGTCGGAGGTCGGCGCCACCGACGACGTGGCGAAACCGGACGACCCGGCGTCACCGTCGTCCCCGGTCACGACGGCGTAGCCACCGACGGTGACGGCGACGACGGCCGCTGCGGCGCCGACGGCGGCGAGGACCGCCCGCCGGTGGTGGGCCGCGGCGCGTCCCCGGGCCAGGTCGGCGGCGACGTCGACGGGGACGGTGATGTCGCTGACCTCGTGGAGCAGCTGCTTGATGTCGGTCACGGGCCCACTTCCTCGTAGTCGATGTCGGTGCCGAGCAGCTCACGGAGCCGCGTCAGCGCCTTGGCGTTCTGGGACTTGACGGTGCCCTCGGTGATCCCGAGCGCGTCGGCGGTGCCGGCCACGTCGTGGTCGAGGAAGTGCCGCAGCACGACGACGGCCCGCTGCCGTGGCGGCAGGGCGGCGAGAGCGGCGAACACGGTCGCGCGGACGTCGTGCTCGGCCATCTGGTCGCCGGGCCGCGGCCCGTCGGCGTCGTGGTCGGAGACGACCTCGCGCCGACGGTGCGCCCGCCGGCGCTCGTCGAGGAACACGTTGGTCAGGGCCCGCATGCCGTAGCCGACCGGGTCCTCGACCCGGCTGACCCGCCCCCACCTCAGGTAGAGCCGGACGAGCACGGTCTGCACGAGGTCCTCGGCCTCGGCGTACGCCCCGCCGGTGAGCAGCAGTGCTGCGCGCACCATCCGGACGCGGTGCGCGGCGACGTACGCGCTGAACTCCGCGTCGCGGTCCTGCGTCCTCACCCGGCCTCCCCGTGCCTGTCACCCCATGAACGGGTGCGGAGCGTCGTGAGGTTGCCTCGGATCTCGGACCGGCCGGATCAGGGGTGTCCGGCGTCGACAGCCGTGGCGTCGGCGTCCTCGACGACCGGCTCGACCACGGTGCGCCGGATGAGGACGGTGCCGATCTTGTTGCGGCGCCCGGCGGTGTCCTCAGCCTCGAACCGCAGGCCGTGGGCGTCGACGTGGGAGCCCGGGATCGGGACGCGGCCGAGGTGCTTGGCCATCAGGCCGCCGACGCTGTCGACGTCCTCCTCCTCGACGTCGAAGCCGAAGAGCTCGTCGAGGTCGTCGACGGGGTAGCGCGACGAGACCCGGTAGCCCGCTGGGCTCCCGTCGGCGGTCGTGGGCAGCGCCTCGACCTCGATCTCGTCCTGGTCGTACTCGTCGGTGATCTCGCCGACGATCTCCTCGAGGAGGTCCTCGATCGTGATGAGGCCGGCGGTGCCGCCGTACTCGTCGACCACGACGGCGATGTGGGTGCGACCGGCCTGCATCTCGCGGAGCTGGTCGTCGACCGGCTTGGACTCGGGCACCCACGCGACGGGCCGCATGACCTCCTCGACCTGCTGGGTCAGCTCGACGTCGGGTGCCTCGAAGTCGCGGCGCACGAGGTCCTTGAGGTAGGCGAAACCCCTGATGTCGTCGAGGTTCTCGCCGATGACGGGCAGGCGGGAGAACCCGCTGCGGAGGAACAGCGACATGGTCTGGCGCAGGTTCTTGTAGTGCTCGATGTAGACGACGTCGCCGCGCGGGACCATGACCTCGCGGACGGTGGTGTCGCCGAGCTCGAAGACGGAGTGGATCATCTTGCGCTCGTCGGCCTCGATGAGCGCGGACGCCTCGGCGATGTCGACCATCTCGCGCAGCTCGGTCTCGGACGAGAACGGGCCCTCGCGGAAGCCCTTGCCGGGGGTGAGGGCGTTGCCGAGCAGGATCAGGAGGCCGGACAGCGGGCCGAGCACCGTGGTGAAGACCGCCAGGACCCCGGCGGAGTAGAGGGCGACCTGCTCGGAGTGCTGGCGGCCGATGGTGCGTGGGCCCACGCCGATGACGACGAACGACACGACCAGCATCACGCCGATCGCGGTGAGGACGCTGACCCACCACGGCCCGTCGAGGGCCTGGTCGAGCTCGAGGGTGACCAGCACGATGGCGGCGATCTCGCAGAGCAGGCGCAGCAGCAGTGCGGTGTTGAGGTGGCGCGGCGCGTCCTCGAGCAGCACCAGGAGCTGCTTGGCGCCGGCGCGCTCCTCGTGCGCGAGCTCGGCGGCCCGGGCCTTGGAGAACGAGCCGAGCGCGGCGTCGACCGCGCTGAACACCCCGGCCAGCCCGACGAGCAGGGCCGCGACCAGCAGGGTGATGGTGCCGGTCACCGGCTGCGCCACTCCCCGAGCAGGCGGTCCTGGAGGCCGAACATCTCCGCGTGCTCCTCGGGCTCGGCGTGGTCGTAGCCGAGCAGGTGGAGGATGCCGTGGACCGTCAGCAGCTCGATCTCGGCGAGGGTGCCGTGACCGGCCGTCTCGCCCTGCTGCTCGGCGATCTGCGGGCACAGCATGATGTCGCCGAGGACGCCCTCCTCGGGCTCTTCGTCGACCAGGCCCGGACGCAGCTCGTCCATGGGGAAGGCGAGCACGTCGGTCGGGCCCTCCTTCTCCATCCACTTCTCGTTGAGCTCGGTGATCGTGGCCTCGTCGACGGCCTTGATGCAGAGCTCGGCGAGCGGGTGGACCCGCATGGAGTCCATGACGAAGCGGCTCAGCTGAGCCAAGTGCTTGACGTCGATGCCGGTCCCCGACTCGTCGAGGATCTCGATGGTCATCTCCGACTCACCGCTGGTTCTCCTTGGCGGTGGCGATGCCGCCACGGGTGTCGAACTCGTCGTAGGCCGCCACGATCTTGCCGACCAGGCGGTGCCGGACGACGTCGTGGCTGGTGAGGCGCTGGAACGAGATGTCCTCGACGTCGTCGAGGATGCCCTCGATGATGCGCAGCCCCGACTTGATGTTGCCCGGCAGGTCGACCTGGGTGATGTCGCCGGTGACGACGATCTTGGAGCCGAAGCCCAGGCGGGTCAGGAACATCTTCATCTGCTCGGGCGTCGTGTTCTGCGCCTCGTCGAGGATGATGAAGCTGTCGTTGAGGGTGCGACCTCGCATGTAGGCCAGCGGGGCGACCTCGATCGTCCCGGCGGCGAGCAGCTTGGGGATCGTCTCGGGGTCGATCATGTCGTGCAGGGCGTCGTAGAGCGGCCGCAGGTAGGGGTCGATCTTCTCGCTCAGCGTGCCGGGGAGGTAGCCGAGGCTCTCGCCGGCCTCGACCGCCGGACGGGTCAGGATGATGCGGTTGACCTGCTTGGCCTGCAGCGCCTGCACGGCCTTGGCCATCGCGAGGTAGGTCTTGCCGGTGCCGGCGGGTCCGATGCCGAAGGTGATCGTGTTCTTGTCGATCGAGTCGACGTAGCGCTTCTGGTTGAGCGTCTTGGGCCGGATCGACCGGCCGCGGTTGCTCAAGATGTTGAGCGACAGCACGTCGGCCGGGCGCTCGGTGGTCTCGGTGCGCAGCATCTCGATCGCGCGCTCGACGGTCTCGGACGTGACGCCCTGGCCGGTGCGGATGATCGTGACCAGCTCGTCGAGCAGCCGCTCGGCGAGCGCGACCTCGCCGGGGTCGCCCTTCATGGTGATCCGGTTGCCGCGGACGTGGATCTCGGCCTTGAAGCCGCCCTCGATGATCCCGAGGTACTCGTCCCCCGGTCCGAGCAGGCTGACCATGTCGATGCTGTTGGGGACCACGACGGTGTGGCGTGTCTGGAGGTCTCCGGTGGGGTTCGAGTCAGTCATGGGTGCCCGGGACGGGCGGCCTTTCGTCGGGGAGGTGGGGCGGTCGTGCGTGGCTCCATCGTACGTCGGTCGGCCGGGCGGGCGCCCGCGAGATAGTCACCCCGTCGGACGAGGCGTCAGCGATCCCTCAGCGCCACCACAGCCGATGGACGTACGGTGGGCCCATGCGGGATGAGTACGTCGACGAGTTCGACGAGGACTACGCGCCCGACGACGACACCCCGCCCTACTGGTTCCCCGGCGGCCACCTCCCCGACGACGCCCGCAAGATGGGCCTCACCCACAACGTTCCCGACGGCGCCCTCCTCGACTTCGCCGGCAACCTCGACGGCGCCAAGCCCCTCCACCGGATCACCGCCTGGGTGCTCCTGGTGATCTTCGGCCTGCCGGTCGTGTTCGCGCTGATGCGGGTCTGGTACGCCTTCACCTGACCCGCACCACCTCACGGTGGTCGAGCCGACGGGCCGGCTACGGCTCGGCGTGTCGAGTCCCCCGCAACCGGCACGCCGGAGCTGACCGACCTCCAGCACGGTGGTCGAGCCGACGGGCCGGCTACGGCCCGGCGTGTCGAGACCCCCTCAACCGGTACGCCGGAGCCGACCGACTCCCCAGCACGGTGGTCGAGCCGACGGGCCGGCTACGGCCCGGCGTGTCGAGACCCCCACAATCGGCACGCCGGAGCCGACCGACTCCCCAGCACGGTGGTCGAGCCGACGGGCCGGCTACGGCCCGGCGTGTCGAGACCCCCGCAGCCGGTGCGCCGGACCGGGCCACACAGTGGTTGAGGAGGACGCCCGCGGCCGTCACGAGACCCCGTCAGAAAGTCGAGATCGACGTGCAGACAACCTCGAACACACTAGCGAATTGTCGGTGGCGACTTCTAGAATCAGACCATGGCCAGCACCCACCGGACCACCCGCACCTCGAGCAGCGACCCGCTGCTCGAGTCGGTCCGAGGCGCCTGTCTCGACATCAGTCGCGACGAGGTCAACAAGCTCAACGCCGTCCTCGACTGGGCCGCCGCGCACACCGCTGGCGACACCGAGGCCGCTGAGCTCCACGACTGGAACGACGAACCACCCCTGCAGCTCGCCGGCGCCGGAGCACCCGTGGTCGCCGAGTACGCCGCCCTCGACCTCGCGCTGTCCATCGGCCGCTCGTCCGACAGCGGGCTGGCCTACCTCGGCAAGGCCCTCGAGCTCCGCTACCGGCTGCCGCGGATCTACGCCCGCGTGGTCAAGCTGGAGATCCCGGTCTGGCTCGCCTTCCGCGTCGCTGAGCAGACCCGGCCACTGCCGATGGAGGGTGCCGCTGCGGTCGACAAGGCCCTGGCCGCGTTCCTGCACGGCTGCGCGTTCACCCAGATCGACCGGGCCGTGGACGCCGCCCGCGACGAGCACGACCCCCTCGAGGCCGAACGGCGTCGCCAGGCAGCAGCTGAGGGCCGGCATGCCGATGTCTACCTCGACGGCGTCTCCACCTCGGGGACCGTCGAGGTGTCCGCGACCCTCGACCTCGCCGACGCCCTCGACCTCGAAGCCGCGTTGAAGTCCGGCGCCCAGCAGTTGGCCGACCTCGGCTCCACCGAGACCCTCAACGTCCGCCGGTCCCAGGCGCTGGGTGAAATGGGCCGCCACCAGCTCGCCCTCGACCTGAACTCCACCCCGGGCAGTGGTCGTGGGGTGACGCTCTACGTCCACCTCGACGCCGAAGCTGCCGACCGTCCGGGGTTCGTGGACAACACCTGGTCCCCGGTCCTGCTCGAACAGATCCGCCAGTGGTGCCAGACCGCGGGCACCAAGATGACGGTCAAGCCGGTCATCGACCTCAACTCGAACCTCTCGACCGAGGCATACCGCCCCACCGAGGCCATCCGCGAACAGGTCCGCCTACGTGACGGGACGTGTGTGTTCCCGGGCTGCCACCGCCGCCACGTCGACCTCGACCACATCATCCCCTTCGACGCCGGCGGCCCCACGAGCGTCGAGAACCTCGCGATGTTGTGCCGGCGGCACCACCGTGCCAAGACCCACGGCACGTGGCGGTATCGCGTGGTGGAGCCCGGACTGTACGAGTGGACCAGCCCCACCGGGATTACCTACCTCGTCGACCGCCGCCGACGACGACCCTGAACGCCCCGACGACCCCGCATCCACCAGGCAGCGGGGCCATCGGTGCGCTCACCGTGTCCAACCTGGGTGCACCACGGTCTCGCTGACCCGTCGCACCAACGCGACGGGTCAGCGTCTCCCCACGGTGATCGAGCCGACGGGCCGGCCAAGGCCCGGCGTGTCGAGATCCCCACAGCCGACCCACCCGACCCGACCTCGGGCCGACCGCCCCACAGGACGGTGATCGACGTCCGTGTGGTCAGCCTGGGCACACCGGCTGCGGGGGTCTCGACGCGGACGGCGCTAGCGCGCCGACCGGCTCGACCACCGTGACGTGCGGCCCGGTCGGCGCACCGGCTGCGAGGGTCTCGACGCGCGGTGACTTCGTCCCCGCGGCTCGACCACCGTGAGGTGGGGTGGGTTCGCTCAGCCGGGTGGCCAGCCGAGGTCGCGGCCGGCCAGGAGGTGCAGGTGGGTGTGGAAGACGGTCTGGCCGGCGCCGGCGCCGGTGTTGAAGACCAGGCGGTAGTCGTCGGCGTACCCCTCGGCGGCGGCGACGGCCGCGGCCGTGCGGACCAGCTCGGCCGAGGCCTCGGGGTCGCCCGCGGCGAGGGCGGCGGCGTTGGCGTAGTGGTCGCGCGGGACCACGAGCACGTGGGTCGGCGCCTGGGGGTTGAGGTCGCGGAAGGCGACGGTGCGCTCGGTGGTGTGCACCACCTCGGCCGGGATGTCGCCGGACACGATCTTGCAGAAGAGACAGTCGTCCACGCCGCCACGGTAGACCGCGCGCAACCGTGCGGACAGCCGCGACGTCCCACCCTTGCCCGACACGCACTCGATCACCGTCACCTGATCCGACCCACCAGACAGGATGAGGACCATGAACACCAGGACCAGCCTCGCCGTCCTCGCGCTCTCGGGCGTGCTCGCCACCGGCCTGACCGCGTGCGGCGACGACGAACCCGAGCCGGTCTCCTCCGAGACGGGCTCCGACGCGGCCGCCACGACGACCGAGGCGCCGACGACCACCCCCACCGAGCCCACGTCGTCGCCGAGCGAGTCCGAGTCGACGCCCGACGCGGGCGCAGCCCCGGTCTACTTCACCGGCGACACCCCGCTGGGCGCGCGGCTCTACCGCGAGTTCCGCCAGGTCGAGGCCGACAACCCGCTCGAGGAGGCCGCCGCGCTGCTCGTCGCGGGTGACGCGCTCGACCCCGACTCCGGCACCCTGCTCGGCGGCGTCACGATCGACACCGTCACCCAGGACGACGCCGCGATCGTGGTCACCCTCGGTGAGGACTCGATCCTCAAGGCGGGCAAGGGCACGTCGGCCGAGGATGCCTCGCTCGCCGTCCAGTCCCTCGTCTACACGCTGCAGGGCGTCGCCCAGGCCCGGGTGCCGGTGCGGGTCGTGCTCGCCGACGGCACGCCCACCGACCTGTTCGGCCAGCCCACCGCCGAGGGCGTCACGGCCGCGCCCGAGCTCGACGTGCTCGCGCTCGTCAACCTCACCACGCCCGAGGAGGGCGCCACCGCGTCCGGCACGCTCGACGTCGAGGGCGTGGCCAGCTCGTTCGAGGCGACCGTGCCCTACGCCGTCCTCGACGAGGCGGGCAAGGAGGTCGTCTCCGACTTCAGCACCGCCGAGGGCTGGGTCGACAAGCTCTACCCGTTCACCGCCGAGGTCGACATCAGCGCGCTCGCGCCGGGCACCTACACGTTCGTCGCCCGCACCGACGACCCCTCGGGTGGCGAGGGCCCCGGCGCGTTCGAGGACACCAAGACCTTCACCGTCGGGTGAGCCGGACGGGGCAGACGTGAGGCTGACGGCGCAGCGGCTCAACCGCACCCTGCTGCGCCGTCAGCACCTCCTCGAGCGGGTGTCGACGACGGTCGTCGACGAGTGCCGCCACCTCGTGGGCCTGCAGGCCCAGGAGAACCTGCCGCCGTACCTCTCCCTCGCCGCGCGCCTCGAGTCCTTCGACCCCCACGAGGTGACCCGCGGGCTCGAGGACCGGGCGCTGGTCCGGTTCCTCACCATGCGCGGGACCGTCCACCTGCTCGCCGCCGACGACGTCGGCCTGCGCTCCTGGACCACGCCCGTCCACGAGCGCGAGATCAAGGTCAGCCAGAACGTCGGCACCGCCCGCGAGGTCGACCGGGTGGCCTACGTCGCCGCGCTCGCCGAGGTCCTCGCCGACGGGCCCCTGCCCCAGAAGACGATCGGGCTCGCGCTCGCCGAGCACTTCCCGGGCCATACCGCCGCGCAGCTCGGCCAGCTGGCCCGCTCGGCCGCCCCGCTGGTGCAGCTGCCGCCGCGCGGGACGTGGAAGGGGTCCGGCGGCGTCGTCTACGACCTCGCCGACCGGTGGACCGGCCACCCTCTTGACCCGCCCGACCCGGCTGACGTCGTACGCCGCTACTTGCGGGCCTACGGACCCGCCAGTGCCGCCGACGTGACGACGTGGTCCGGCGTGACCCGGCTGGGACCGGTCGTCAAGGCCATGGACGACCTCGTGGTGCACGAGGACCACGAGGGCCGTCCCCTCGTCGACGTCGCCGACGGCGAGATCGAGGAAGAAGACGCCCCAGCGCCGGTGAGGCTGCTCGGCACCTACGACAACGTGTGGCTGAGCCACGCCGCCCGCGACCGCGTCACGCGTCCGGGCGGCCGCGAGGCGTGGTCGGGACCCAACGGGGCCTCGGCCTCCACGGTCTTCGCCGACGGCTGGCTGGTCGGACTCTGGCGGGCCGTCGACGGCCGGGTCGAGCTCGGCGAGACGCTCCGCGCCCTGACCCGGCGGGAGCGGTCCGAGCTCGCCGTCGAGGTCAGCCGGGTGGAGTCGTTGCTCGCGACGTGAGCTCCTGGGTGCCGAGCACCGAGAGCAGCGCGAGGCGGTCGGCGCTGTCGGTGCCGAGGGCCGGGGTGAACCACAGCAGCCGCTGCCGTCCGTCGTCGCTGAACAGCTGCAGGCAGTTGACCTCCAGCACGCCGAGCTCGCGGTGGACGATCCGCTTGCGCTCGTTGCGGCGTACGGCGACGTCGTGCTCGTCCCACAGGGCAGCGAACTCCGGCGACACCCGTTGCAGCGAGCCGACCAGGTCGGTCACCTCGGGGTCGTCGGCGGCCCGCCGCGAGCTCGCTGCCCGCAGGTCGGCGACGAACGACCGCGCGTGGTGGTCGTGGTCGACCTCGGGATAGAGCGCCCGCGCCGCCGGGTCGGTGAACCAGCGGTGCACGAAGCTCGCGCTCGCCCCGACGTACGACGTCTGGTCGCCCAGGAGCGCCACGGCCAGCGGGTTCTGGAGCAGGGCCACGTGGAGATCGGTGATGACCTGGGCCGGCGTCCCGTCGAGCCGCAGCAGCAGGTCGGCCAGGCTCGGGTGCACGTGGGAGGACGGTCCGCCGACGGGTACCGGCCGCCCGGCCAGCAGGAACAGGTGGTCACGCTCGTCGCGGGTCAGCCGCAGCGCCCGCGCCAGGGCGGCGACCATCTGGTCCGACGGCTGCGAGCCGGCGCCGCGCTCGAGCTCGATGTAGTACTCCACCGACGCCCCGGCCAGCACCGCCACCTCGTCGCGGCGCAGCCCGGGCACCCGCCGGCGCGGGCCGACCGGCAGCCCGACGTCGCCCGGACGGATCCGGTCGCGGCGCGAGCGGAGGAAGCGGCCGAGCTCGGGAAGGTCCACGACGCCAGTCTGCCCGCGCCGCGGCCGCGGTCCCAGGGCGCAAGGAGGGGATGGCGTCCCCTGGGTGGGCGCCGACTGTCACCGCCGCCGCGACCACGGCACGGTGGAGCCATGACCACCGACACCACCGCCACCACCCAGACCTCCCACCCCCGCACAGCCATAGTGACCGGCGGCTCCCGCGGCATCGGCCGCGCCGTCGCCACCCGTCTCGCCGCCGACGGCCTCGCGGTCGTCGTCGCGTACGCCGGCAACCACGCCGACGCCGAGGCCACGGTCGCCGCCATCGAGGCCGGGGGCGGCCGAGCCCTCGCGGTGCAGGCCGACGTCGCCGACGAGGCCGCCGTCAGCCGCCTCTTCGACGCCGCCGAGGAGACCTACGGCGGCATCGACGTCGTCGTGCACGCGGCGGGCCGGATGACGCTCAGCACCATCGCCGACCTCGACCTCGACGACCTCGACGCGCTGCACCGCACCAACATCCGCGGCACGTTCGTCGTGGCGCAGCAGGCGGCGCGGCGGATCCGCGACGGCGGCGCGGTCCTGACGTTCTCGACGACGGTGGTCGGCACGGCGTTCCCGACCTACGGCGCCTACGCCGCGAGCAAGGGCGCCGTGGAGGCCACGACCCTGATCCTGGCCCGGGAGATGCGCGGTCGCGACGTGACGGTCAACTGTGTCGCCCCCGGCCCGACGGCCACCGACATGTTCCTCGACGGCAAGGACGACGAGCTCGTCGAGCGCCTCGCCCAGCAGAACCCGCTCCAGCGCCTCGGCACCCCTGAGGACATCGCCGAGGTGGTCGCCTTCCTCGTGTCCCCCGCCGGCCACTGGGTCAACGGGCAGGTGCTGCGCGCCAACGGCGGCATGGCCTGAGCGGCGCGGCAGGCGGCCCAGGGATCGTCAGCGCCAGCGTGGGGTGCGGCTGAGGAGGGCGGCGACGGCGGCGACGCCGGCGGTGGAGGTGCGGAGCACCTCGTCGCCCATTCGTACGACGTGGGCCCCGGCGGCCGCGAAGGCCGCGACCTCGTCGTCGGTGAGGCCGCCCTCGGGCCCGACGACCACGAGGACCCGACCGGACGCGGGCACGTCGACCGTGGCGAGGGCGACGGAGCCCTCCTCGTGCAGCACGACCGCGAGCTCGGCCGACGCGACGAGGGCGAGCACGTCGTCGGTGGTGGTCAGCGCCGTCACGCCCGGGTGCCAGGCGCGGCGCGACTGCTTGGCGGCCTCGCGGGCGGTGGAGCGCCAGCGGGCCAGGGACTTCTCGGCGCGCTCGCCCTTCCAGACCGCGACCGAGCGGGAGGCCGCCCACGGCACGATCAGCCCGACCCCGATCTCGGTGAGCACCTCGACCGCGAGCTCGCCGCGGTCGCCCTTGGGCAGCGCCTGCACCACGACGACGTCGGGGCTCGGCGCCGCGGCGTCGGTGACCTGGTCGACCCGGACCTCGAGGCGCTGCTTGCCGGTCGCCCCGACCGCGCCCACGGCGGTGCGCCCGGCACCGTCGGTCAGGACGACCCGCTCACCCGCGCGCAGCCGTCGTACGACGACCGCGTGGTGGGCCTCGTCGCCCTCGACGACCACGGTGTCGCCGGCGGTGACCCCGGCGAGCGTGGGGACGAGGTGGACGGGCAGCGACATCGGGCTCAGTGGCCGAAGAAGCGACCGAAGACCGACTTCTGCTGGGCCTTGACCTGCCCGGTCGGCTGCTCCTCGCCGCGCAGCGCGGCGAGCTCGCGCAGCAGCTCCTCCTGGCGGGGATCGAGGCGAGTCGGGGTCTCGACCACGGTGGTGACGACGAGGTCGCCCCGTCCGCCGCGCAGGCCGGGGACGCCGCGTCCGCGGAGCACCTGCTCGGAGCCGGACTGGGTGCCGGCGACGATCTCGAGCTCGAACGATGTCTCGACGCCGGACCCGGCGCCCTGCTCGACGTCGGCCTCGAGGGTGGGCAGGGTGAGCGTCGTACCGAGGGCGGCCGCGCTCATCGGCAGCGTCACCGTGCAGTGCAGGTCGTTGCCGTTGCGGATGAAGGTCTCGTGGGGCGCGACGTGGATCTCGACGTAGAGGTCGCCGGCGGGACCGCCACCGGGACCGACCTCGCCCTGCTCGCCGAGCTGGACCCGGGTGCCGGTGTCGACACCGGCGGGGATCTTGACCGTGAGCGACCTGCGCGAGCGGACGCGGCCGTCGCCGGAGCAGTCGCGGCACGGGTCGGGGATGATCGTGCCGAAGCCGCCGCACGCCGAGCACGGGCGCAGCGTGCGCACCTCGCCCAGGAAGGACCGCTGCACGACCGCGACCTCGCCCTGGCCGCGGCAGGTGTCGCACGGCACCGGCTCGCTGCCGGGGGCGGCGCCGTCGCCGTGGCAGGTGGTGCAGAGCACCGCGGTGTCGACCTTGAGCTCGCGGGAGACGCCGAAGGCGGCCTCGGCGAGGTCGATCTCGATGCGGATCAGGGCGTCCTGACCGCGACGCCGGCGCGAGCGCGGCCCGCGGCCACCGCCGGCGCCGCCGCCCTGGCCGCCGAAGAAGGCGTCCATGATGTCGGTGAACGAGAAGCCCGCGCCCTGGCCGAAGCCGGCGCCGCCGAACGGGTCGCCGCCGCGGTCGTAGGCCGCGCGCTTCTGGGGGTCGGACAGCACCTCGTAGGCGGCCGACACCTCCTTGAACTTCTCCTGCGTCGCCGGGTCGGGGTTGACGTCGGGGTGCAGCTGGCGCGCGAGCTTGCGGTAGGCCTTCTTGATGGTGTCGGCGTCCGCGTCGCGGGTGACACCGAGAAGGTCGTACGGGTCCTGGCTCAACAGCGTTCCTTCGTGCGTGGGTGGGGTGTGGCGGTGTGACGGGCCGGTCAGGACTCGTCGAGGATGCGGGAGACGTAGCGGGCGACGGCCCGGACCGCCGCCATGGTGCCGGGGTAGTCCATCCGGGTCGGTCCGACGATGCCGAGGGTGGCGAGGGCGTCGTCGTGGGGGCCGTAGCCGGTGGCGACGACGCTGGTGGAGGCGAAGTTCTCGATCGGGCCCTCGGCGCCGATGCGGACGGTGACCGTGCCCGACGGGCTGGCCTCGCCGAGCAGCTGGAGCAGCACGACGTGCTCCTCGAGGGCCTCGAGGACCGGGCGCACGGCGGACTCGAAGCTGTCGCCGTAGCGCGCGAGGTTGGCGGCCCCGCCGACCGCGACCCGCTCGTCGGAGCGGTGGTCGCTCATGGCCTCGACGAGGACCCGGGCGACGGCCGTGGTGTGCTCGCCCGGCTCGTCCTCGAGCGCCTTGAGCGCGGTCACGGCCTCGGCGATGACCTCGCCGGTCGCGGCCAGGTTGAGGCGGCTGCGGAGCCGGGCCAGGTCGTCGTCGGAGACCGGCGCGGTGAGCTCGACGACGCGCTGCTCGACGCGTCCGGTGCTCAGGATGGCGATGACGAGCAGCCGGTCGGGGGCCAGCGCGACCAGCTCGACGTGGCGGACGGTCGAGCGGGAGAGCGTGGGGTACTGCACGACGGCGACCTGGCGGGTGAGCTGCGAGAGCAGCCGGACGCTGCGCGAGACGACGTCGTCGAGGTCGACCGCGCCGTCGAGGAAGCTGGCGATCGCGCGCTTCTCGGGGGCGCTGAGCGGCTTGACCGAGCCCAGCCGGTCGACGAACAGCCGGTAGCCCTTGTCGGTCGGGATGCGGCCGGCGCTCGTGTGGGGCTGGGTGAGGTAGCCCTCGTCCTCGAGCGCGGCCATGTCGTTGCGCACCGTGGCCGGCGAGACGTTGAGGCTGTGCCGCTCGACCAGCGCCTTGGACCCGACGGGCTCCTCGGTCGCGACGTAGTCCTGGACGATCGCCCGCAGGACCGCGATCCGCCGTTCCTCCTGCATGGTGACCTCCGTCCGGTGGGCTGGTGTGGGGGCTGGTGTGAGGGCTGCTGTGGGGGCCTGGTGGTGCGTGCTGGCACTCCCCTGTACCGAGTGCCAAGCGTACCGGTCCGTGGAACCCCACCTCGACGGCGTACGACCGGAAGGTTAGGCTTGCCTTAGTCACTCCCCCGGCTCATGAGGAGCACCGCATGACCAGCCTCGACCACCACACGTCCACGGGCGACCCGGTCCTGCTCGCGGCCGCCGCCCGCTCGGTCCTCGCCTGCCCGGCCGGCGTCAACCTGGTGGTCGACGGCGTCGACGACGTGCTCGGCGACCTCGGCGACCCCGACACCGGTGGCGCCGGCGAGCTCGGCATGCAGGACATCGAGGGCGTGCCGACCTTCTCGGCGCCCACCGGCACCCGCCTGGTCGGTGCGGCCGCGCTCGGGCGCCGGGCGTTGCTGACCCTCGAGAGCGGCCTCGGCCGGGCTGCCTCCCTCGAGCGCGACGCCGTGCTCACGCTCGGCGGTCGCCTCGAGCGCCGCGGCGAGGTGAGCTGCGAGTGCTGCAACGAGGTGCGCGAGACCGTCGTGATGGTCGTCGACGTGGTCGTCCTCACCCTTCCGCAGGGCTTCGACCAGGTGCGCGTCTCGGTCGACCACTTCCGCTCGCCCGACCACGTGCTCAACCGCGGCTACCTCCAGCGCTCGACCGAGCACGCCAACCTCTGCCACCAGGACGAGCTGCGCCGCGCCGTGTCCGGCACCACCGGCACCCGGCTCGCCGAGGTCGTCGGCGTCTCGCTGACCGAGCTCGCCGCCGACGGCGTCGAGGTGCAGTGGGTCGACCTCGAGGGCTCCCACCGGCGCCGGCTCACCTTCCCCCGCCCCGCCACCAGCACCGACGAGCTCGGTGACCTGCTGCGGAGCGAGCTGCACGCGGGGTTGTGCTGAGAAACGTCGGCCCAGGTGGAGATTCACCGCTGGAGCGGTGAATCTCCTCCTTCTGGGCCGAAACTTCGACCCACCACCGGGAGATCCCACCCAGAACCCCCCGGCCTAGGGTCGACGCATGCCGTTCACCGAGATCGCCGACCGGGTCTGGGTCGCGCGTTACGCGTGGTTCGACGTCAACGTGACGGTGGTGCGCGGTGACCGCGGGCTCCTCGTCGTCGACACGCACGCCTCGGCGGTGGCGGCGCGCGAGGTGGTCGACGACATCAGGGCGCTGGGCGCCGGCGACGTCGTCGAGGTGGTCAACACCCACGAGCACTTCGACCACTGGTTCGGCAACGGCACGCTGCGCGAGGCCTACGGCGAGGTCCCGATCCACGCCCACGAGACCGCGGCCGCCGCGATGCTCGAGTCGGCCGCGCGCGTCAAGGGCCTCTACGACGACGAGCCCGACGACCCGCGCCGGGCCGAGGTGCAGGCGACCGACCTCGTCGCGGCCGACCAGACCTTCTCCTCGGCCCGCGTCGTCGACCTCGGCGACCGCTACGTCGAGCTCGTCCACCCGGGCCGTGGCCACACCTCCGGCGACCTGGTCGTCCGGGTCCCCGACGTCGACGTCCTCCTCGCCGGCGACCTGCTGGAGGAGTCGGCCGCGCGCGACGCGACGCCCGGGTTCGGGCCCGACTGCTGGCCGCTGGAGTGGCCGCTCTCGCTCGACGTCGTGCTCGGCCTGGTCACGACGGCCACGGTCGTCGTACCGGGTCACGGCGCGGTGGTGGGCCGCGAGTTCCTCGAGGACCAGCGCAACGACATCGGCATCCTCGCCGAGACCCTGCGCGACCTGGCCGGGCGCGGCGTACCGGTGCGCGACGCCCTCGCCACCGGCGACTGGCCGTTCCCGGAGAAGTACCTCGCCGACGCCGTGCGCCGAGGCTACGAGCAGCTGCCGCGCGCGCAGAAGCGCCTGCCCCTCCTCTGAGCCGCGGCCCTGACGTAGGTTCGGGACATGAGTGAGTCCGAGACCGACCCCACGCCCGAGGCCATCGACGACGAGCAGCTCCCCGAGGACCTGCGGCCCGACGACAACCCGCTGGCCAAGGGGCTCGACGACGGCGAGACCGTCGACGACCTGCTCACCGGCGGCAAGCACGCCGACCAGGACGAGGACGGGGACACCTCACAGGACGACGACGGCGCGTCCTGACCGGCGCCGTCCGCCCGCGCACCTAGCGTGGACGGGTGGTTGATCGCTACGGCTCCGACGTCCTGTCCGGCGACTGGCGCGTCCCCAAGCGAGGCCGGGCCACCGAGGCGAGCGCCGACGTGGGGCTCGTTGTCGAGGAGGTCATGACCGACTTCGTCGGCGAGATCGTCGCCGTCGACCGCGACCTCGGCGTGCTGACGCTCGAGGACCGGCGCTCCAAGCGCCGCACGTTCCCGCTCGGCCCCGGCTTCCTGCTCGAGGGCAAGCCGGTCGTGCTGGTGCCGCCAGTCCGGCTGACCGCGCCAGCCAAGGCCACCCGTACGGCGTCCGGCTCGGTCGCCGTGCACGGCGCCACGGCCCGGGTGGCGCGGGCCAGCCGCATCTTCGTCGAGGGCCGCCACGACGCCGAGCTCGTCGAGAAGGTGTGGGGCGACGACCTGCGGCTCGAGGGCGTCGTCGTCGAGCTCCTCGACGGCGTCGACCACCTCGAGGAGGTGCTCGCGCGGTTCGGGCCGGGCCCCGACCGCCGGGTCGGGGTCCTGGTCGACCACCTGGTCAAGGGCTCCAAGGAGCAGCGGATCGCCGCCCAGGTCGAGGGCCCGCACGTGCTCGTCGTGGGCCACCCGTTCATCGACATCTGGGCCGCGGTCAAGCCCGACCGGATCGGCCTCGACCGCTGGCCCGACGTCCCCCGCGAGATCGAGTGGAAGAAGGGCGTCTGCGCCGCGCTCGGCTGGCCGCACGCCGAGCAGGCCGACATCGCCCGCGCGTGGAAGCAGATCCTCTCCCGCGTCGACTCCTTCGCCGACTGCGACCCGGCGCTGCTGGGTCGCGTCGAGGAGCTCATCGACTTCGTGACCTCAGGTCAGGAGTGACCTGACCACCGCGTCGGCCAGCAGCCGACCGCGCGGGGTCAGCACCAGCCGGTCGCCCTCGACGACGGCCCGGCCGTCGGCGACCACGCCGGCCACGGCCGCGCGCCCGTCGTCGTCGAGGACGTCGAGCGCCAGGCCGTCGCGCAGCCGCACCTCGAGCAGCACGCGCTCGACACGACGGGTCTCGTCGTCGAGGACCTCGCGGGCGTGGGCCGGGCTCTGGCCCGCGGCGATGCGGCCGGCGTACGCCGTGGGGTGCTTGACGTTCCACCAGCGGGTGCCGCCGACGTGGGAGTGCGCGCCCGGGCCGACGCCCCACCAGTCAGCGCCGCGCCAGTAGGCCTGGTTGTGGCGGCACGGGGCGCCCCAGTTGGACACCTCGTACCACCCGAGACCCGCCGCGGTCAGCCGCTCGTCGGCGACGACGTACTTGTCGGCGAGGTCGTCGTCGTCGGGCATCGGCATGATCCCGCGGCGTACCTGCCGGGCGAGGGCGGTGCCGTCCTCGACGATGAGCGCGTACGCCGACACGTGGTCGGGCGCGCAGGCGAGGGCCGCGCTGAGCGAGGCGTCCCAGTCGGCCAGCGACTCCCCCGGCGTGCCGTAGATGAGGTCGAGGCTCACCTGCTCGAACCCGGCGGCGCGGGCGTCCTCGACCACCCGCGGCACCCGCTCGGGGTCGTGGGTGCGGTCGAGCACCCGCAGCACGTGGCTCACCGACGACTGCACGCCGAAGGAGACACGGGTGTAGCCGGCCGCGCGCAGCACCTCGAGGTCGGCGCGGGTGACGGAGTCGGGGTTGGACTCGGTGGTGACCTCCGCGCCCGGCGCGAGCCCGAACTCGCCGTCGATCGCCGTCAGCACCGCCGCCAGGTCGGCGGGCGGCAGCAGCGTCGGCGTGCCGCCGCCGAGGAACACGGTCTCGACCGGGAGGTCGCGGTCGCCCAGCACCCGACGGGCGAGCCGGACCTCCTCGACCGCCTGCGCTGCGTAGGTCGCCCGCGAGGCGCCGGGGCCGAGCTCGTCGGCGGTGTAGGTGTTGAAGTCGCAGTAGCCGCAGCGCACCGAGCAGTAGGGCACGTGCACGTAGAACGAGAACGACCGCTCGCCGAGCTGCGCGAGCGAGGCGGCGGGCAGCGACCCGTCGCCGGGCGCCGGGTCGCCGACGGGCAGGGCGGACGGCATCCCCCCAGTGTGGCGACCCGGCCCGGCGGCGGGTCGTCCGCCCCTCGTCGCAACCGGAGGCGTGCCGACGGCATCACAGGGGAAGACCGGCACGACACACCCGATCTCGGAGGACCCATGTCACCCACCCGTCACCTCGCCGCGGCGCTCGCCGTCGGCGCCCTGCTCACCACCGGCGCCACCACCGCCACCGCCGCCACCGCCGCGGCCGCGCCCGGTGCGTCGGACGTGCCCTACACCGACGCGATGCGCGGCAGCGGCACGGTGGCCGTGGGCGATCGCGCCGGCAGCGGCATCACCGTCAAGCAGGCGCGGTCGGTCAAGGTGGTGACGATGCGCTTCGACGTCGTCCGGCACGCGGGCGTGCCGTCGGCGCGGGTCCGCACGACGCTCAAGCGCGTGCTGCCGGCCGCCCCGCAGCGCTACCGCCAGGTGGTCGCGGTCGGGTTCGACGAGGAACGCGTCCTGGTCACCAACGTCGCGACGGGCCGCACCCGGTTCCTCGACACGTCCGGCGGCGGGCCGCTGCGCGGGTGCCACCGGCAGGCCTCGCGGGTCGACGGCCGGGTGCTGACCCAGTGGGTCCCCCTGTCCTGCCTGCTCACCGACACCTCCGAGATGAGCACCCGCTCGATGCTGACGTCGACGCGCACCCACCGCGAGGTCGGGGTCCACGGGCGCACCCTCGGCTTCGGGCCGTTCCTGCGCTGGCGCGACTGAGGCCTCAGACGGGCACGCTCAGGTTGAACGTGTAGCCGTCGGTCGCCGAGCCGGCGACCTTGGCGAGCTGCAGCGAGTAGCCGTCGGAGAAGATCCCGTCGGTGTCGAGGCTGACGCCGGCGAAGGTCGAGACGCTCGACTCGTAGCCGTCGACGACGCCGTAGACCTCCTGGCAGGTGGCGTCCGGGATGGCGAGCTGCGACGTGCGCAGCTTGTTCTCCGACGACGTCGCCTCCGCCAGGCTGGGGTAGACCTCGAAGTGCATGTGCGGCCAGCGCCCGGCGTAGCAGGCCGGGAAGATCGTGGTGAACTCGACCATCCCCTTCGCGTCGGCCTCCTGGACACCGCGCAGGTAGTTCTCGTCGGCGACCCCGTCGTCGTACATCGAGTAGCGGCCCTCGGCGTCGCAGTGCCAGAGATAGATGGCCGCACCCTCGAGCACGGTGGCGTCCTCGCCGTCGAGGTCGTAGACCTTGAGGCGCACCGTCACCGGTACGCCGGACGCGACGCCGGTCGGTCCGCCGAAGCTCGCGGTGAGGTCGCTGCGCACCACCCCGGACTCGCCCAGCACGTTGGGGCCGTTGGACCCGTCACCCGGGTAGGGACCGGCGGTCTCCTCGGGGATCTCGCCGTCGGCGACCTCGACGCTCGAGTCGCCGCCCATCGCCCCACCCCCGCCGCCGGGCGGAGCGCCGTCGGGCGGGGTCCCGCCGGGTCCACCGGGTCCACCGGTCGAGGCCGACGCGCTCGGTGTGCTCGGCGCGGTCGACGAGGTCGCGGTGTCGCTCGCCGCAGCGCTCGACCCGTCGCCGTCGGTCGCGCACCCGACGACCGCGACGGCACCGAGACCGCCGAAGAGGCCGAGGAGGCCGCGTCGACCGAGTGAGCGGCGCTGCTCGGCGATCGTGCCGAGGTCGTGGGTCAGGCCGAGGTCGTGCTCCTCGATCTCGTCAGGCCGGTCAGGCCGGTCAGGCCGGTCAGGCCGGTCGGGCCGGTCGCGTCGGTCAGGTCGGTCAGGCCGGTCAGGTCCGTGGTGCGTCGTCATGCGCCGAGGATGCGCGGCCTGCCTGTGCGTCGCCTGTGCGACGGCTCTCAGGCGCCGTAGAAGCTGTTGATGAGCTCCTTGTTGTTCTTCTCGACCACGTTGCGCTTGACCTTGAGCGAGGGGGTCAGCTCACCGGACTCGATCGTCAGGTCGGAGCCGAGGATCTCCCACTTCTTGATGGTCTCCCAGCGGTTGAGCTTGGCGTTGAGCTGCTCGACGTAGTCGGCGACCATCGCCTTCACGGGCTCGGAGCTGACGACCTCGTCGTAGGACTTGCCGCTCATGCCGTTCTCGTCGGCCCAGCCCGCCATGGCGTCGGGGTCGAGGGTCACCAGCGCGACGACGAAGTTGCGGTCGTTGCCGAAGACCATGAACTGGCTGGCGTAGGGACAGGTGGCCTTGAACTTGGCCTCGATCGCCGACGGGGCGATGTACTTGCCGCCAGAGGTCTTGAACAGGTCCTTGATGCGGCCGGTGATGGTGAGGAAGCCCTCGGAGTCGAGGGAGCCCTTGTCGCCGGTGTGGAGCCAGCCGTCGCCGTCGAGCGCCTTGGCGGTCTCGTCGGGGTTGTTGTGGTAGCCGGCCATGATGTGCGGCCCGCGCAGCAGCACCTCGTCGCCCTCGCCGATCTTGACCTCGCTGCCCGGCATCGCCTGGCCGACGGTGCCCATCTTGTAGGCGTCGGGGTGGTTGACCGTGGCGCCGGCGGCGTTCTCGGTCATCCCGTAGCCCTCGAGGATGAGGATGCCCGCGGCGTGGAACCATTGGGCGATCTCGGGGTTGAGCGCCGCGGAGCCGGAGATGAAGAACCGCACGCGGCCGCCGAACCGGTCGCGGACCTTGCTGAACACCAGCCGGTCGAACAGCGCGTGCTGCACCTTGAGCGGCAGCGGTACGGACTTGCCGTCCTTGGTGAGCTCGTCGACCTTGGTGCCGACGGCGAACGCCTGCTTGAAGATCTTCTCCTTGAGCCCACCCTCGCTCGCGGTCATCGTGACGATGCGGGCGTGGGCCTTCTCGAAGATGCGGGGGGCGGCGCCCATGAAGGTCGGCTTCACGATGCCGAGGTTGTCGACGATCTTGTCGACCCGGCCGTCGATGGCGGTGGCGAAGCCGCACGCGAGCTGGGTCGAGAGCAGCACCTTGCCGAACGAGTGGGCCATGGGCAGCCACAGGAACTGCAGGTCGGTCTCGTCGAGGATGTTCTGCGCCTTGATGGCCGCGCCCTCGTAGACCCACGCCCGGTGGGTCAGCCGCACGCCCTTGGGGCGGCCGGTGGTGCCGGAGGTGTAGATGAGGGTCGCGAGCTGGTCGGCCGGGATCTTGGCCGCAATGGTGTCGATGACGCCCGGGTTGTCGGCGAGGTAGCCGTCGCCCAGCTCGGCCAGCCCGTCGAGGGTGATGACCCGGTCGCCGTCGGCCTCGCCGTCGAACGTGATCACCTTGACCAGGTCGGGGAGCTTGGCCTCCTGCTCGTGCAGCTTGGCCAGCTGGCTGTCGTCCTCGGCGAAGACGAACCGCGAGTCGGAGTCGGCCAGGATGTAGGCCGTGTCGTCGGCGTTGGTGCTGGGGTAGACCGTGGTCGTGGCGCCTCCGGCGCACATCACGGCGAGGTCGGCGAGGATCCACTCGTAGCGGGTGCCGGACGCGATGCCGACCCGCTGCTCGGACTCGAGACCGAGCGCGAGCAGGCCCGCGGCGAGCCGGGACACGAGGTCGCCGGCCTGCTGCCAGGTCACCGACTCCCACGACTCCCCCCTCGGGAAGCGGAACGCCTCGGCGTCCGGCGAGACCTGCACGCGGTCGAGGAACTGGAGCGCGACGTTCTGCGCGAGGTTGTCGACGAACGACGCATCGTGGTTGACAGGCATTGACGATCCCTTGGGTGACGGCCGAGACGGGTGGTGTTTCTGGTCAGTAACCTAGATCACGACGGCCCTCGCCGGACAGGGGATCCATCAGTCGCGGGCAGGTGGTGCGACCGCGTCGGCGAACCACGACGACACGGTGACCCCCGAGCCCGGCCGGTGGACGACCTCGACCGGGTCCCCCGCCCTCACCGTCCCCGGTACGACGACCCGCAGGTAGGCGCCCGGGCGGAGGTCCTGCGCGAACCGTCGGACCCAGGCGCGGTCGTCGTAGCCGTTACGGCCCAGCCACGCCTTGAACGTCTGGCACGGCGTGCGGAACATCGTCACCTCGACGATCGCGGGGTCGGCCACGGGGTCGCCGATCCGCCAGCGCTCGCCGATCTCGGCGCCGTTGACGTCGAGACCCTCGGTGGTGAGGTTCTCGCCGAACATCCCGTCGGGCACCGGGAGGCCGAACGTCTCGGCCCAGCGGTCGAGGTCCTCACGCGCGAAGGCGTAGACGGCCTTGTCGGGCCCGCCGTGGTGGCGCCGGTTGGAGACCTCGTCGCCCTCGAGCCCGAGCGGCCCGACGGCGACCGCGTCGGTCACCGACGTCTTGTCGATCGAGGTGCGGCCGATGGTCGTCCACGCCGCCGGCCGCGGGCGGCCGACGTTGACCGAGCGGATCACCGACACGCCCGCATCCTCTCACCGGGGGCGGTCAGTCCTGAACCGCTTTCGCGACGGTCACGCAGCGGGTGATCCAGTCGCCGTCGGGCTCGGTCTCCTCGAGCTCGTCGAGCGCCTGGTGGAGCATCCGGACCACGACCCAGTCGCGGGCCCGGTCCTCGTCGAGGCCGGCCGTGTCGACGACGGTGTGGAAGCGTCGCCTGACGCCGTCGCGCACGTCGCCCGCGAGCTCGGCCCACCGGTTCCACAGCAGTGGCGCGACCTCGTGGTGCGGGTCGCCGCTCATCGGCTTGGGGTCGATCGCCAGCCACGGCTCGCGGTCGGCCGCCAGCACGTTCTCGTAGTGCAGGTCGCCGTGGATCATCGTGCCGTCGGTGGCGTCGTCGGTGGCGAACGCGCGGCCCAGCGCGACCGCCTGCTCGACGAGGCGACGCGGCACCGGCGCGCTGCGGGGCAGCTCGGCCAGCCGCTCGGTGGCGCGTCCGACGTACGACGACAGGCGGCGCAGCTGAGGCACCGCCGGCACGTGGAGGTGCTGGTAGAGGCCGGCGACGACCTCGCACGCCTGGAGGTCCCACGCGTCGCTGAGATCGGTGGGGTGCAGGCGCTCGAGGAGCAGGGCCGAACGGCCGGGGTCGGCCCGCAGCAGGCGTACGGCGCCCTGACCGTGCCAGTGCTGCAGGGCGAGGTGCTCGTGCTGGGCCTCCTCGTGGGGCCACCCGACCTTGAGCGCCGCCGAGGTGCCGTCGGCGGTCCGGACCATCAGCACGACGGCCGCGTTGCCGTGCCGCTGCTCGCCGTCCTCGACGAGGTCCCACTCGTCGAGCAGGGTCGCGGCGAGGCGCGGGAGGGCGGCGGCCCAGGCCAGCCAGCCCTCGGAGTGCCGGTGCGGGTCGAGCCAGCCGTCGGGGAGCCGCACCGGGGTGGCTACTTCTTGCCCTTCTCGGACGATCCGGCGCCGTCGTTGGAGAGGGCGGCGACGAACGCCTCCTGGGGGACCTCGACGCGGCCGACCATCTTCATCCGCTTCTTGCCCTCCTTCTGCTTCTCGAGCAGCTTGCGCTTGCGGGTGATGTCGCCGCCGTAGCACTTGGCGAGCACGTCCTTGCGGATCGCGCGGATGTTC
>NZ_JAURVJ010000023.1 GCF_030655615.1 Nocardioides sp. | reverse complement strand
GCTGGCGCGGATCCGGGTGTTGGCCGACCTGGCCGGCCGCTCGCGCCGGGCCGCGGCGGCCGAGCTCACGTCGTGGTGGCGGCAGGTCGAGGCCGACGCCGTGTCGGCCCGGGCGCTCGTCGCCGACCTCGTGGCAGTGCTGGACGAGGAGGAGACAGTGATGGAGACGATCGAGCAGGGCCGGGCCGAGGTGGCGTCCTACCTCGAGCAGGGCGCGCGTGACGACCAGCAGGACGCGGTCCTCGTCGCCGACGGGGTCTACGCCGTCGCCGACGGGGTGGGCGACGCGCCCGGCACCGTCGCCGCCGACGTGCTGGAGGTGATCGCCACCCTCGGCGACGGCGACGCGCTGGGCGCGCTCGACACGGCGGTGAGCCGCGCGGCGGCCCTCGTCGACGAGCGCTACGCCGGCCACCCCGGCGCCGCGACGACCCTGACCGCGCTGGTGCTCCGCGACGGGCGCGCGGCGCTCGCCCATGTGGGCGACACGCGTGCCTACCGGGTCCGCGGCGGGCGCCTCGAGCGGCTCACCCGCGACCACAGCGTCGTGCAGACCCTGGTCGACGAGGGCCGGCTGACCCCGGAGGAGGCGCGCACCGACGACCGCCGCGTGGTGATCGACCGCGCGATCGCGCCGGGTGCGCCCTACGCCCCCGACCTCGCGCTGCACGTGGTCGAGCCGGGCGACCGGTTCGTGCTGACGAGCGACGGGGTGCACGCCCGGCTCGAGCCCGGCGCGCTCACCTCGCTCCTGGTGGCCGACGTGAGCCCCGACGAGGTCGTGGCCGCGGTGCGGGCCGCGGTCGTGGCGGCCGGGGCCGACGACAACCACGCGGTCGTGGTGGTCGACCTCGTCTGACGTGCCGAGACGCGCGAAGGGCGGGCACCCGAGGGGTGCCCGCCCTTCAGCGGTGCGTGGTGCGGATGTCGCGACGCTGCGGTGGTTTCGACGCGCCCGTTGCGGCTTCGTTCCTCAGCCGCAGGGCTTGCTCAACCTTCGTGCGCGACGAGCAGCCGCTCGTTCCTCGCGGCTACTCTGCGCCCTCGATGAACGCCTCGACGCGACGGCGACCCTCGTCGTCGGGCAGCTGCACCGGCGGGCTCTTCATGAGGTAGGACGACGCCGAGATGATCGGGCCGCCGAGACCGCGGTCCTTGGCGATCTTGCAGGCGCGCAGGGCGTCGATGATGATGCCGGCCGAGTTGGGGGAGTCCCAGACCTCGAGCTTGTACTCGAGGTTGAGCGGGACGTCGCCGAACGCGCGACCCTCGAGGCGGACGTAGGCCCACTTGCGGACGTCGAGCCAGGCGACGTAGTCGGACGGGCCGATGTGGACGTTGCGGCTGTCGATCTTGTCGGCCAGCTCACCGGTCAGGTTGGACGTGACGGCCTGGGTCTTGGAGACCTTCTTGGACTCCAGACGCTCACGCTCGAGCATGTTCTTGAAGTCCATGTTGCCGCCGACGTTGAGCTGGTAGGTGCGGTCGAGCGCGACGCCGCGGTCCTCGAACAGCTTCGCCATCACGCGGTGGGTGATGGTGGCACCGACCTGGCTCTTGATGTCGTCGCCGACGATCGGGACGCCGGCGTCCTCGAACTTCTTGGCCCACACGGGGTCGGAGGCGATGAAGACGGGGAGGGCGTTGACGAAGCCGACGTTGGCGTCGATCGCGCACTGGGCGTAGAACTTGTCGGCCTGCTCGGAGCCCACCGGGAGGTAGGACACCATGACGTCGACCTGGGCGTCCTTGAGGGCCTGCACGACGTCGACGGCGTCCTTGGCGGACTCCTCGATCGTCATGCGGTAGTACTTGCCGAGACCGTCGAGCGTCGGGCCGCGCTGGACCTCGATGCCGAGGGTGGGCACGTCGGCGATCTTGATCGTGTTGTTCTCGGAGGCGTTGATGGCCTCGGAGAGGTCCTTGCCGACCTTCTTGTCGTCGACGTCGAACGCGGCGACGAACTCGATGTCGCTGACGTGGTAGTCGCCGAAGTTGACGTGCATCAGCCCCGGGACCACGGCCGACGGGTCGGCGTCGCGGTAGTAGTGGACGCCCTGGATGAGGGACGTGGCGCAGTTGCCGACGCCCACAATTGCTACTCGTACCGAACCCATCGGGATTCCCTTCGTGTGACTTCTCGTGTGGTGCGTTGTCATGGTCTGGAGTGGTGGATCAGTTCTGCGTGGCGGGCGGCGGGGTGGAGCCCGCCCGGCTGCGCTCGGCGTTGATCAGGTCGGAGAGCCACTGGACCTCGCGCTCGGCCGACTCGACCCCGTGCCGCTGGAGCTCGGCCGAGTAACGGTCGACCTCCTTCTCGGTCATCGACAGCTGGCTCTGGACGCGGTCGAGCCGCTCCTGGAGCCGGCTGCGCCGACCTTCGAGGACCCGGAGGCGGATCTCCATGTCGGTGCGCCCGAAGAAGGCGAACCGGATGCCGAAGTTGTCGTCCTCCCAGGCGGCGGGCCCGATGTCGGCCATCAGCCGCTCGAACTCCGTCGTCCCGGCGGGCGTGACCTGGTAGACGATCTTGGGTCGCCGCGAGACCGGCGTCAGCGACGGCGCGAGCTCCTCGATGAGGGCGCCCTTGAGCATCTTCTTCAACGTCGGGTAGAGCGAGCCGTAGGACAGCACGCGCCCCCACCCGAGCATCAGGTTGAGCCGCTTGCGCAGCTCGTAGCCGTGCATCGGTCCCTCGTGCAGCAGTCCGAGGACTGCCAGCTCGATCGACTCTGCGCGGCGTGCCATGCGACGTATCGTAGCGATATATCCGCGAAATAGAAACTTTGGATGTCTCGGAAGCGACGGTTCGGGGCCGGCGCACGTTTGGGCGGCTCCCAGGGACCGCCCGTACCCTGTGGAGTCGCGCCGGTGGACCCGGCGACGAGACACAGGACAGCGGCGAAGGGACGGGGTGTGGCAGGCAAGCGGAAGGCCGGAGGGTCGGCGGCGACGCGCGCGGCGGACCCGTCGTGGACGGACCTGCTGCGGGCCCGGATGGGACGTCCGCCCAAGCAGGCCAAGGGCGAGCGGCCCAAGACCTGGAAGACCCGGCTGCGCAGGTTCCTGCTGTGGAGCACGGTCACGGCCGTGGTCCTCGCCCTGGTGGCGGTCGCGGGGTTCATCTACCTCTACAAGACCACCGACATCCCCGAGGCCAACGCGGAGTTCCTCACCGACGCCTCGTTCGTCTACTACGCCGACGGCGGTGACCTCGGCCGCTACTCGACGCAGTACCGCGACTCGATCCCGCTCGACAAGATGCCCGACAACGTCAAGCAGGCCGTCGTCGCCGCCGAGGACCGGACCTTCTACACCAACAACGGCATCGACACGAAGGGCATCCTCCGCGCCGTCTTCAACAACGCCAAGGGCGGCTCGACCCAGGGTGCGTCGACCATCACCCAGCAGTACGTCAAGATCCTCTACCTCAACCAGGAGCGCTCCTACAAGCGCAAGGTCAAGGAAGCGATCCTCTCGCTCAAGATCCAGCGCGAGAAGAGCAAGGACGAGGTGCTCGAGGGCTACCTCAACACCATCTACTTCGGGCGCGGCGCCTACGGGATCCAGGCCGCGGCCGACGTCTACTTCGACAAGCCGGCCGCCGACCTCGACCTGCGCGAGGCCGCGGTGCTCGCCAGCGTGCTCAACGACCCCAACGACCTCGACCCGGCCGACGGCAAGGAGGCTCGCCAGGCGCTCAAGGGCCGCTACCAGTACGTCCTCGGCCAGATGGCCGAGCTCGACTACGTCAGCGACGAGGACGCCGAGCAGGCCGAGAAGCGACTGCCGAAGTTCCCCAAGGTCGCGGCCGAGAGCACCTACGGCGGCCAGAAGGGGCACATGCTGACGCTGGTCAAGGACCAGCTCCTGGCCCTGAAGAAGAACGACGGCGAGCCGTTCACCGAGGACGAGATCGACGGCGGTGGCCTACGCATCACCACGACGTTCGACGAGCGGATCATGAAGTCGCTCGAGGCCGGGGTCGACGAGGTCAAGCCCACCGAGGGCGAGGGCTTCACCCGACCCAAGCAGCTGCACGCGGCTGCGGCCACGGTGCAGCCGAGCACCGGCGCGCTGCGCGGCTTCTACGCCGGGCAGGACTACCTCAAGTCCCAGCTCAACTGGGCGATCGCGGGCGGGCAGGCCGGCTCGACCTTCAAGGCCTACGCCGTCGCCGCCGGCATCAAGGACGGCTACGCGCTCAAGGACACCTTCGACGGCAACTCGCCGATCGAGGTCGGTGGCACCGAGTTCGAGAACCAGGGCGACAGCGGCTCCGGCGACGAGGGCGGCGCGATCAGCCTGCTCGCAGCGACCGAGGACTCCGTCAACACCGCGTTCATCGACATGACCGACGCGATGGACGACGGACCCACCAAGATCGTCAAGATGGCCGAGGCGATGGGCATACCGCCAGCCAAGGCCCGCAAGGGCACCGGCGGCATCCCGCGCCGCACCCTCGGCCTCAAGGCCGAGACCGGGGTCGCGCTCGGCTCCGCGACCGTCAGCCCGATCAACATGGCCAAGGGCTACGCCACCATCGCCAACGAGGGCGTCGCCGCCCCGGTCTACGTGATCCAGGAGGTCAAGGACCGCAACGGCGAGGTGCTCTACCAGCACAAGACCGCCGCCAAGCGGGCGATGAGCGCCGACATCGCCTCCGACGTCTCCTACGCCCTGCAGCAGGTCGCCGAGGTCGGCACCGGCACGTCGGCCCAGATGGACGACGGCCGTCCGATCGCCGGCAAGACCGGCACCGCCACCAAGACCGGCGGCGCCGTGTCGTCGTCGTGGTTCGTCGGCTACACCCCCCAGCTCTCGACGGCGGTGATGTACGTCCGCGGGCCCGGCAACGGCCAGCTCGACGGCTGGCTGCCCGCCACGCCCGAGGACGGCAAGGAGGGCTACTTCGGCGGCAACTACCCGGCCAAGACCTGGAAGGCGATCATGAGCCGCGAGCTCGCGGGCGCCCCGGTCGAGGAGTTCCCCGAGCCGGCCTACGTCGACGGCGAGGCGCCCAGCTCGGGCCACGCCCCCTACACGCCGCCGCCGGCGCCCGACCCGACGACCACGCCTCCGCGGCCGACGCAGACGCCGACCGACGAGCCGACGCAGGAGCCCACCCAGGAGCCCACGCAGGAGCCGACGCAGGAGCCCACCGAGACCCCGACCGACCCGTGCGGGCTGCTCGGCTGCTCCCCGACGACGGAGCCCACGCAGGAGCCGACCCAGGAGCCGACCCAGACGCCGCCCGCGCAACCGCGGGCCCGGGCCCCCTACGGCCGTGAGCGCGACTGACATGACGCACGTCCACCCGACCCGGGAGGACCGGGTGGTCGCGACCCTCAGCGAGGTCGTGGGCGGCCCCGTCGGCGAGCACGCCGGGCGCCGGGCCGGGCGCGGGGTGTCCGTGCTCGGCGTGCTCCTGGCGATGACGGCGATGACGTTCGCCCTCGGGCTGGTCTCCAAGACCGCGTGCGCCCAGGACGGCTGGCCAACGACCGGCGGCACCCGGTTCACCCACGCCTGCGTCTCCGACGTGCCCGACGTCTACAGCGGCGACGGGCTCGACGAGCTCGCCTGGCCCTGGTCGTCCGACGCCGAGACGCGGCTGCGCTACCCGGTGACCGAGGAGCCGGCGGCCGTCGCGCTCTGGTCCTACGCCGCCGCCCGCGCCACCCACCTGCTCAGCGCCACGCCCGACCTGTCGGGGCGCCGTACGCTCGCGGCCGAGACCGTCGCAGCCACCGACACGGTCGACGACGAGCGGCGGTAGAACCCGGCGCTCACCGCGCTCGGGTTCACGCTGCTCGCGCTGCTCACCACCGCCGCGCTCGCGGCGGCCCACCGCCAGCGCCCGTGGGACGCCGCCGTCTTCGCCGCCGCGCCCGTGCTCCTGCTCTCGGGCATGGTGTCGTGGGACCTGCTGCCCGTCGCG
>NZ_JAURVJ010000022.1 GCF_030655615.1 Nocardioides sp. | reverse complement strand
TCGCCGCGGCTGGGTCCGGCGCGACGTTGCTGGTGGCGGCCGACTCCGGGGTGGTCGGGCTGCGCGCGCTGCTCGCCGACCTGCCCGCCGCCGTCGCCGAGCCCGGCGAGGCGGTCGCTGACGAGGTGGCCACGATGCTGCCGACGTCGGGGACCTCCGGGACGCCCAAGCTGGTGCGGCTGACGCACCACAACGTGGTGATGGCCGCCGAGCGACTCGCGCGCAACAGCGGGTTCGACGCGGGCGACCGGCACTACCTGTGCAGCCCGTTCTTCCACACCAACGCGCAGCTCTACCTGTGCGCGCCGCCGTTCCTGACCGGCGGCTCGATCGCCGTGGTGCCCCGCTTCAGCGCCGGCTCCTGGTTCGATGCCGCCCGCTGGAGTGGCGCGACGGTCAGCTCGATGGTCGCCCCGCCGATGCGGATGGCCCTGCACCGCGCCGTCGCGCGCGGCGGCGCCGTCGACGCCGGCGACCTCCGCCTGGTCCAGTACGGCATGACCCTGAGCGCTGCGGACTGGGAGAACTGGGACCGGCTCGTGCCCGGGGTCGCGATGCGCCAGATCTATGGGCAGACCGAGTCGGTGACCGGCGTGCTCGGCGGGTCGGTCTGGGAGGACGACGACCGCACGACCATCGGCCGGCCGTTCGTCGGGGTCGAGGCGGTGCGGCTCGTCGACCCCACAGGCGACGACGTGCCCGACGGCGACCCGGGCGAGCTCTGGGTCAAGGGCGTGCCGGGTCGGACCCTGATGGCGGGCTACCACGAGGACCCCGAGGCCACCGCCGCCACGATCGTCGAGGACGGCTGGCTGCGCACCGGCGACGTCATGGTGCGGCGCCCGGGCGGGCGCTTCGAGTTCCGGGGCCGTCAGATGCACATCATCCGTCGAGGCGGGGAGAACCTCTCGACCTACGCCCTCGAGCTCGACCTGCAGTCCTGCCCGCTGGTCAGTGACGTCGCCGTGACCGCCCGCGAGGACGCCATCCTGGACGCCGTCGTGGTTGCGCACGTGATCCCCGCCGCCGGGTACGACGAGGACGCCTTCCGGTCGTGGTGCCGCGAGGCTCTGGGCAAGCGCTCGGTCCCCGACGTGGTGCGGACGCATCGGGAGTTCCCGCGCACCGGGAGCGGCCGGGTCATCGCGCGCGACCTCGACTGAGTCCTCGTTCGGACCGACGCGGGGTCAGCGGACGCCGGGCGCCGCAGGTGCCTGCGCGGCGAGGTCGAGGACCTCGAGCACCTCGGTCCGGCCGGCGCCGAGCCGCAGGGCGCTGTCGACGTGCAGGAGCAGCCCCGGCAGGTAGCGGTGGGTGGGCATCGCGTCGACCGCGACGGAGACGAGCTCCTTGACCAGTGGGTCCACCAGCCGGGTGCGGGCCGGGATGGCGCCGTAGTCGACGAAGCCCTGGAAGGCGTCGGGCGACAGGCGCAGCAGTGCGTCGAGGAACCCGGGCACGTGGGCCTCGAAGACCGCCCAGAACGGCGCCGAGCCGAGCAGCCGCTCGCGCAGGGCCGACCGGGTCTCGTCGACCTCGGGGACCGAACCGCCCCGACGCTCGACGAGGGCAGCGAGGCTCCGGCTGCCCTCCATCAGCGAGTGAACTCCGAGGCCGGAGACGAGCGCCAGCACCTCGTGCAGCTGACCGGCGGTGATGCCCAGCTCCAGCGCCTCTGCGGCGTGCTGCTCGGCGGCCTCGACGTCGAGGACCAGGACCGAGGCGCACAGTGCGTAGCGCACCAGGACGCGGGTCGTGTCGGGCAGCGCCGCTCCGGAAGGAGCGCCCGCGAGGCGCTCCTCGACCGCGGCCCGCAGGTTGGCCAGGTCGATCGGACCCACTTTCCGCCTCGCCGTCATACGGTGACGGCGCTGGCGATCCGCGCCCGGAGCTTGCGCTTGTCGATCTTGGTGGTCGACATCGGCCAGTCCTCGCCGGAGATGAAGAAGACCTCCGCCGGGATCTTGTAGTTGGAGATCTTGCCGCGGCAGTAGTCGCGCAGCTCCTCGGCGTCGAGGTCGTGGCCGCTCTCGAGCTCGACGAACGCGACCGGCACCTCGTCGAGCCGCGGGTCGGCCCGACCAACGACCGAGGCCATCCGTACCGCGGGGTGCGAGCAGAGGAAGGACTCGATCTCGATGGTCGCCACGTTCTCGCCGCCCACCTTGAGCATGTCCTTGAGCCGGCCGTGGAAGATCACCCGACCGTCCGGCGTACGGCTGTAGAGGTCGCCGGTGTGGAGCCAGCCGTCGGGGTCGAGGGCGCTGGCCGTCTTCTCGGGGTCCTTGTAGTACTCGGTCATGACGCAGTAGCCACGCAGCAGGATCTCGCCCATCGTCCCGTCCGGGAGGTCCTCGCCGGTGAGGAGGTCGACGATGCGTAGCTCGACGCCCGGCGCCGCCTTGCCCTGGGCCTCGGAACGCTCGAGCGTGGTCTCGGTCCGGTCGCTGAGGGCGTAGATGCCGGCAGCCTCGGTCATGCCGCACGCGGCGATCATCTCGGCGTCGGGGAACGTCTGCTGGACCTGCTCGATGAGGGGTCGAGGGCCGATTACCAGGATCGACCGCAGGGCGTCGAGCCGGGCGGGGTCGAACACAGGGCTGTCCAAGAGGGGTTGCATGATCGCCGGGAACCATGGGAACGCCACGGTCGCCCGCTCCTGGCTCATCAGCTCGAGCGCCCGGTCGGGGTCGAAGAAGAGGTCGGTGAGATAGGTGCCGCCCGCACCGATCGATCCGACGAACGGGCTGAGGCAGCCGACGTGGTAGAGCGGGCCGGCGCCCCAGGTGACGTCGGCGTCGCCGGTGCCGAGCCGGTGCACCGCGCGGTGCAGCGGGCCGCGTACGACGGCCTCGTGGCTGAGCACGCAGCCCTTGGGGTTGGCGGTCGTGCCGGAGGTGTAGAGGATCATCGCGGCGTCGCGGACCCGGGCCTGCCCTCGCGCGCGGTTGAGGTCGTCGACGGACACCTGGGAGGCGAGGTCGTCGAACGCCGCGCGGTCCAGCACTCCGGGTGTGACGGCACCACGAAGGGCGACGACCGCCCGGAGCGCCGGTGCCTCCGTCAGGGCGAGAGCGCGGCTGTCCCCTGCCTGCGCGAGGGACGGCAGCGCCCGGCCGAGCAGCTCGGTGAAGTCGAGGTAGCCGCCGTCCTCGCGACCGGTGGACAGCACGACGACCAGGTCGCCGTTGTCGATGATGTAGGCGAGCTCGGAGGTCTTGTGCCGGGCGTTGATCGGGACGACGACCCCGCCACACAGCGCGACCCCGAACAGCCCCTCGACGTACTCGACGGTGTTCTGCGCAAGTAGGCCGACGTGCTGGCCCGGGCGCACGCCGAGGGCAACCAGCCCGCGGGCCACGTCGGTGGCGCGCCGGGCGAGGCCGGCGAACGTGTGTCGCTCGCCCGGGAACACCAGGGCGTCGCGATCGGGGTGCCGGTCCGCCGAGCGGAGCAACAGGTCGCCGAGAGGGAGCACCTCGGTCCAGGTGGCGAGCTCCTGCGCATCGTCCATCATCGTGTTCTCCATGATCGTCGTTGATCGGGGTGCGCTCACCTGAGCGTGTAGCGGTGGAGGTCGACGTCCTTGGTCATGTTCCAGTACTCGACGTTGAGGAACGGCATGACGAAGACGACCCTCCCCTGCGAGTTGCGGTAGTAGGTGCGCATGCCGGGGTGCGTCCACACCGTGCGGGCGTGCGTGTCGTCGACGAGCGCGTTGTAGGTGTCGTTGGCCTCGGGGAGCGCGTCGATCGCCGTGACGCCCCCCGCGAGCATCTCGGTCAGCAGGCCACGGATGTAGCGCATCTGCACCTCCATGAAGTACATGAAGCTGCCGCTGCCTGGGAACGAGTTCGGCCCGCCCAGCATGAAGAAGTTGGGGAACCCGGGGACCGACACCCCGAGGTAGGCGCGCGGGTCGTCGTCGTCCCAGAAGTCGCGCAGCCCGACCCCGTCGGCGCCGTGCACCTCCATCGAGGAGACGAACCGGGCGGCCTGGAAGCCGGTCGCCCAGATGATGACGTCGACCTCGTGCTCGGTGCCGGCTCCGTCGACCACGCCGGTCGGCGTCACGGCGGTGACGTACTCGGTGACGAGGTCGACGTCGTCGCGCTGGATCGTGTCGAACCACCCGTTGTCGAGCAGGATCCGCTTCCCGAACGGCGGGTAGTCGGGCAGCGTCTTCTCGACGAGGTCGGGTCGGTCCTCCAGCCGGCTCTTCAAGTAGCGGGTGAAGTACTCGCGGTGGGCGTCGTTACGGGCGTTGACGGAGCGCGCCGGGTGACCCCACTCGGGGTCGATCCGCAGCGACTCGATGACCTTGTCGCCGAACTGCCAGAACAGTCGGATCCAGTACCACGCGTGGTAGAGCGAGCAGGTCTGCATCAGCATCCGCAGCTCGTCGGGGATCGGGGCCAGGAACTTCTCGAACGGTGCGACCCACTGCGGAGAGCGCTGGAAGATTGTCAGGTGGCCGACGCGATCCGCGATAGCCGGCGAGATCTGCATCGAGCTCGCGCCGGTGCCGACCACGGCCACCCGCTTGCCGTCGAGGTCGAGGTCCTCGGGCCACTCCGAGGAGTGGAACTGCACGCCGCGAAAGGTGTCGAGGTCGGGCAGGTCGGGCATCCGCTTGCGGTTGAGCACGCCGACGGCGCTGATCACCACGTCCACGACGAGCGTCTCCTCGACGCCGTCGACCGAGCGCACGACGACGTCCCACCTCTGGTCGTTCTCGCGGTACGTCGACGACACCACCTCGGTCTGGAACCGCACCCGGTGCTGCGCGCCGAGGTCCTTCAGGGTCTGGGCGAAGTAGCGCTGCAGGTCGTCGCGGAGCTCGAAGTGGCGGGCCCAGTCGTTCTTGGCGAAGGAGAAGGAGTAGAGGTGGCTCGGGGTGTCCACCCCGGCGCCCGGATAGGTGTTCTGGAGCCAGTTGCCGCCGGACTCCGGCTGCTTCTCGACGATCGTGTAGTCGACGTCCATGTCCTCGAGCTGGTGCGCCGCAGCGATGCCGGCGACGCCGGTCCCGATCACGAGCACTCGGTAGCCGGGCGGGAAGCCGACGGGCGGCATCTGCAGCTCCGGCAGGGTCGGGTCGATCCGGCGGGCGATCTCGGAGGAGAGCATCGGGCCGTACTCGCTGCCCACGGGCTCACCCATGCAGACGCTCATCATCTTCACGGTCAGCTCGTCGGACGGCTGCACGATGGCGGGTGTCTCGCCGGCTTGGAGCCGCAGGATCGCCTCGACGGCTGCCTGGCGGACCTCCTCCTGCACCGCCGTCGGCAACCCACCGCTGTCGTGGTCGCCGAGCCCCTTGCCCCTCGTGGGTCGGTAGGGACGCTCGAGCCAGCGGTTGTCGCCGGTGAACTGGGCGACGACCATCAGCAGGGCCGGGACGTTGGCGATCCCCACGGCCGTGCGGACCTCGGCCTCCGTGAGCCGGTCGAGGGTCACCGAGGCGGGGCCGTCGATGCCCTCGCTCGTCGTGGCATCCATGCAGACATCTCCTACAAGCGTGATCAACACATGAGTTGACAGGTGGGATGACGCCCATCGTGGCACTCGTCACCAGGGCTGTCAACGCGATAGTTGACAATCGTGGCGGCTGGCGTCAATGCCCGCGTTGACAGATCCCGATCGGGGTGCTTCCGTAGTCACCTATCGTCAACGATCGCGTTGACTTCACGCAGACGTGAACGGAGAACCCATGAAGGTGACGCAGGACAACGTCCTTGGGGCGGTCCAGATCCTGGTCGACAAGGACGAGATCGCCCAGGTCCTCTACGACTACGCGAACTTCATCGACCTCAACGAGACCGACTCGCTCCTAGAACTCTTCACACCGGACTGCTTCATCTCCTACGGCGGCGACCACGGTGCCGACGGGATCGACGCCTACCGCGAGACCCTGCAGAGCGAGAAGTTCGGCGTCGGCGCCTTCTTCGCCGGCACGAGCCACCACGTGTCCAACGTGGTGATCGACCTCGTCGACCCCGACACGGCCCACGTGCGGTCGGCGCTCTACGCCTGGCACAAGTACAACCGGGACCGGGCCGACGGCGTCCTCATGGGGCAGTACCACGACATCCTCGTCCGGACGGACGCGGGCTGGCGGATCAAGCGCAGGGAGCTCAAGGGCGCCGGCACGCAGACCTACCACGCGAAGTTCGACGCCCTGAACCCCATCCCGCGCACCAACACGGTCTGAGAGGACGATCAGATGTCCGACCAGCTGCAGCTCGAGGTCGACGGCCACGTCGCCCACCTCACCCTCAACCGCCCCCAGGCCCTCAACTCGATCTCCCACGAGCTCGACCTCGAGCTCGCCCAGGCGTGGGACCGCATCGACGACGACCCCGACATCTGGGCGGCCGTCCTCGGCGCCGCGGGCGACCGCGCGTTCTGCGCGGGCGCCGACATCAGCGGCGGCACCAGCGCTGACGCGTCACGGCTCGCCCTCGGCGGCGGGCTCACCGGGGTCGGCGGCCCGTTGCGCGTCCTGCGCAAGCCGCTGATCGCCGCCGTCCACGGCTACGCCCTCGGCGGCGGGTTCGAGCTGGCGATGTGCGCCGACATCATCGTGGCCGCCGACACCACCCAGTTCGGCCTCCCTGAGACCAAGGCCGGGATCATCGGCGAGTCCGGGGTCATGCACCGCGCCCTGCGTCAGCTCCCCCACCGGGTCGCGATGGCGATGGTCCTGACCGGCGAGCGGCTCGGAGCCGCCGAGGCCCTCCAGCACGGCCTGGTCAACGAGGTCACCACGCGCGACGAGCTCGACGCGGCGGCCGACGCCTGGGCCCAGAAGGTCTGCGCCGCGTCCCCCCTGGCCAACCAGGCGGCCAAGTACGCAGCCACCCGCGGGCTCACGGGCTCCCTCGAGGACGCCCTTTCCACGAAGTACGAGCCGATCGAGGCCTACGCCGCCTCGGAGGACGTGAAGGAGGGCCGCAGGGCCTTCGCCGAGAAGCGCCAGGCCGTGTGGACGGGCCGCTGACCTTCCGTTCATCTAGATCATCTCGACCTGGCCAGTCGGGTGACCCGGCGCCCTGCGCGCCAGGCGCACCCCGTTCAAGGAGGAACACGTGAGGCTCAGCGACAAGAAGATCATCGTCACCGGCGGAGCCCGGGGCATCGGCGAGGCCACCGTCCGAGCGTTCGCCGCGGCCGGCGCCACCGTCACCGCCATGGACGTCGACGCCGACCTCGGCGCCCGGGTCGCGCAGGACGCGTCCGGCGACGTGCCCGTCACCTTCCGGTCTCTCGACGTCGCCGACCGCGCGCAGGTCGAGACCGTCTTCGCGGGGGCGGCCGAAGCAATGGGCGGCCTGGACGTGCTGGTCAACGTCGCCGGCATCCAGACCTTCGCCCCGGTGCACGACATCCCGTCCGACCTGCTGCAGCGGATCATGTCGGTCAACTTCTACGGCACCGTGCACACCAACGCCGCGGCGTACGCGGTGATGAAGCCGCAGGGCTCGGGCGCGATCATCAACTTCGGCTCCGAATCAGGCCTCACCGCCGAGCCCGCCAACTCGGCCTACGGCGCCTCGAAGGCGGCCGTCCACACCTGGACCCGAAGCGTGGCTCGTGACTGGGGGCCGGACGGCATCCGGGTCAATGCGGTGCTGCCCTATGTCGTGACGCCCATGTACACGGAGTTCCGTGCGCAGCTGACCCCCGAGTCGCTGGCGGCGCACGACGAGGACACCAAGAAGCAGATCCCTCTCGGTGGCAGGTTCGGGGACCCGACGACCGACCTCGCGCCGGTCCTGGTCTTCCTGGCCAGCGACGACTCCCGCTTCATCACCGGCCAGCTCCTCCCGGTCGACGGCGGCCTGATCTCCGTCCGCTGACCTTCCGTGGTCGGACCACGCTCCGCAACCAACAGCCGCGCCACCCCGGTCACCACGTCGGTAGGTCGACGAAGATTGGACCGAAGGCTCTGTCCCTTTGCGCCGCCTATGGGCGTGGCCGATGCGCCCGCTCGTGCCAACGCCGGGCGGCCCCCACGGCTCGCCACCGGGCTGCGCCGCAGGCGAACCGGGTCACCCTCAGCCGGCGCGGCCAATTGCCGTCCTTGCTGCCGCGGTGAACATGCGGACGAAGCCCGGCCATGTCCGCGGCGAGAGGGCGATCGAGGTGACGGTGCGGGTGCGGGTGGTGACCGGTTCCGGGTCGTCTTGGAAGCGCTTCTCCAGCCAGGTCAGCATCGCCGGCAGGCCGAGGACCATCAAGGAGATGTGCTCGCTGAGCCGGTCGCGTACGTAGCTCACCTCGACGCCTGCTTCCACGTAGCGAGCGACCTGGGCGTCGACGTCGGCCACGTCGATGATCTGGTCGTGGACCGACTGCAGGACCAGGATCGGGCACTGCGGAGCGGTGAGGCCGAGGCGGAGGTCGTCGAACACCTCGATCACCTCGGGCTCGGCGAGGACGTCGGCCAGGGGCGGGTCGACGAAGTCGTCGAAGTCATCGAACGCGTAGCGCACCACGGCAGCAACGGTCGTCAGCTCTTGGAGCTGGTCGAGGCGCTCGATGCCGTCGTCGTGGGTGTGTCGGCGCACGACCTCGCCGAGACCGGGGTAGGCGTGCCGCAGGCCGGACACGACGAGGGCCGGAAGTCCGGCATTGAGCCCGCCGTTGAGCTTGATGAAGGCCTCGCCGGGGTCGCCGACCGGTGAGCCCAGGACGGCCCCGACGAGCAGGATCTCGGGCGCGTAGCGCGGCGCCATCTCGGCGGCCCAGGCCGAGGCCATGCCGCCCCCGGAGTAGCCGATCAGACCGACCGGCGTGTCGTGACTCATCCCGGTCGGCGGGTAGGCCGTCGCGGCGCGGATCCCGTCGAGGACGCGGTAGCCCGGCTCGCGCGGCGCGGCGAAGTAGCCGTGGCGTCCCTCGTGGTCGCTCAGGCTGACGACGTACCCCTGGTCGAGCAGGCCGGCGATGATCGTGAGCTCGAACTGCGGGAGTTCGCCCCACGCCTTGGCACCCGGGCGCAGGGCGTAGGACGGGAAGCAGCGGTCCGAGACGGCGTCGATCGCGCACTGGTAGGCGACGAGCCGCTGGGGGTGCTTCGGGTCGTGCCCGCGTGGCATCAGGATCGTCGTCACCGCGACCTCGGCCCGTCCATGGAGGTCGGTGCTGCGGTAGGCGAGCTGCCACGCGGTCAACCCACGCTGGGTGACGAGGCCGAGGAACGCGACGCGTACCTGCCTGCTGCGCACGATCGTGCCGGGCGCCAGCCCCGCAACGTCCGCGGGCTCGTCGTAGAACGGGTCGTCACCCGGTCGAAGAGGCCGACGAACGGTGCGTTCATCGGTGTGCGGGACCGTCCAGTCGAACGCGCGCTCGCTCATGGTTGATGGTCTCACTCAGCCTGATGCTGGCGATGCGTCCCCGTGCACTGCAGTGCACGCAGCTGCAACCGAAAACTGCAACTGGACCAGCCCTCTCGTGAGGGCTGATCCAGTGAAGTTGCTCTGACCTGCAGAAACGCTGAGCCGCCTGTCAGAATCGAACTGACGACCTAGTCATTACGAGTGACTCGCTCTACCAACTGAGCTAAGGCGGCCGGCGCCACGCACCGAGATGCCCTGACGACCGTCGGGAAGTATACGGACGAGCGCGGGCGGGACGAAAACGAGATGTCAGGCGGCCCGGTGATCGGCCGTACGCCGGCCGGCAGGCTCGGTCTGGGCGGCGCCGCACCAGCACTCGAAGCCGATGACGAAGCCGTCCTCGGCGGGGCTGACGCCGGTGAGCTGGCTCGGGAAGATCAGGTAGCGCTCGGAGCAGACGGTGCAGGTGTGGGCGAACATGGCTCCATTCTGAGCCGTCGCTCATTCCAGGGGTAGCCTTGGTTCCCGTCAGGAACCCTAGGATCGTCCTATGCTTTCCCTGCACCAGCTGCGCTGCTTCCTCGCGACCTACGAGCACGGGTCGCTGACGGCAGCGGCCGACGAGCTCGGCTACGCCCAGCCCTCGGTCTCCGAGCAGGTCCGCGCGCTCGAGACGTCGCTGGGCGTCCAGCTCTTCCGGCGGGTCGGGCGGGGCGTCGTACCGACGACGGTGGCCGACACCCTGCGCCCGCACGCCGAGAAGGTGCTGGCCGCGGTCGAGGAGGCGCGCGAGGCGGTGCAGAGCGTCAAGGCGTTCGAGACCGGGACGATCCGGTTCGGGATGTTCGGCGTCGCGCGGTTGTACGCCGGCGCCGGGCTGATCGCCGACGTGCTCGGCCGCTATCCCGGGGTCCGGGTGGAGCTGGTCGGGCAGAACTCGACCGAGGTCGCCGAGGACCTGCGCCGCGGGCGCCTCGAGGCCGCGATGCTCGCCGTCTCGGGGGTCGAGAGCGAGGGGATCACGATCACGCCGGTGGCGCGCGAGGAACTCGTCTACATCAGCGCCGACCCGACCCGCCTGACGTCGCCCGTCACCGCGCGGCGGCTCGCCGAGGCGAGCCTCGTGATGCCCGAGACGACGTGGCGCGCCGAGGACTCCACCCGGATCCTGCTGCGCCAGATGCTGCACGAGACCGGCCGCAACCCGCAGACCCGCATCGAGGTCGAGGACGTCGAGACCGCGGTCGAGCTCGTGGGCCTCGGGCTCGCCGACTCGGTCATCCCGCGCGGGGCCGCCGAGCAGCTCATCCCCCGGCTCGCGCCGGGAGCCGGGTGGGTCTCGCTGCGGCCGCGGCAGTGGGACACGTTCGCGATCGTCCACCGGACCGGTGCGGTGCTCTCGCCCGCGGCGCGGCTGATGATCGAGCTGGCAACCGCACGGATCCAGGAGATCGCGGAGCCGCTGGCGCGCTCGTGAGAAGCCGCTCAGGCCCCTCTCAACCACCGTGATGAGAACCTAGGCCCATGTCTGCCGAACAGGAGCGCGAGGTCGCCGAGGCCTCCGCCACGCTGGAACGCGCGCTCATCGAGGTCAAGAAGGTCGTCGTCGGCCAGGACGTGATGGTCGAGCGGATGATGGTGGGCCTGCTGGCCCGCGGTCACATCCTGCTCGAGGGCGTGCCCGGGGTCGCCAAGACGCTCGCGGTGCGCACGCTCGCCGACGTCGTGGGCGGCTCGTTCGCGCGGTTGCAGTTCACCCCCGACCTGATGCCCGGCGACATCACCGGCACCCGCGTGTGGCGCGCGAGCACCGAGACGTTCGACGTCGAGCTCGGCCCGGTGTTCGCCAACCTGGTGCTGGCCGACGAGATCAACCGCGCGCCGGCCAAGGTCCAGAGCGCGCTGCTCGAGGCGATGGCCGAGAAGCAGGTGTCGATCGCTGGCAAGAGCCACCCGCTCCCCGACCCGTTCCTGGTGCTGGCGACGCAGAACCCGGTGGAGTCCGAGGGCGTCTACCGCCTCCCCGAGGCGCAGCGCGACCGCTTCCTGCTCAAGGTCGACGTGCCCTACCCGACCGGCCAGGAGGAGTTCACGATCCTGCACCGGATGTCGGTCAACCCCCCGCGCGCCGAGGCGGTCCTGACGCCGGCCGACCTGATCCGCCTGCAGGGCGTGGCCGACGGCCTCTTCGTGCACCACTCGGTGGCGTCCTACCTCGTCAACCTCACCATCGCGACCCGCTCTCCCGAGCGCTACGGCCTGCCCCACCTGAGCAGCGTCATCGAGCTCGGCGTCAGCCCGCGCGCCTCCCTCGGCATGCTCGCCGCCGGTCGTGCGCTCGCCCTGCTGCGCGGCCGCTCCTACGTCCTGCCGTCCGACGTCGCCGAGGTCGCCTCCGACGTGATGAGCCACCGCCTGCTGCTGTCCTTCGACGCGGTCGCCGACGGCGCCGACCCGCGCGCCATCGTGCGCGAGGTGGTCGCCGCGGTGCCGCAGCCGAGCGTCGCGACCCGCGAGGACCCCGACGGCCAGAAGCTCAGCCAGACCAACCACACCCAGCCGATCCCCACCGGCGACTACCGCGGCGAGCACGTCGGTCCGTGACGGCATGACCCAGCGCCCCGACTCCCTGCCGCCCCTCGGCGGCACCGCCTCGCCGGAAGCGGTGTTCGGCGCGCTCGAGCTCGCCGTACGCCGTCGCCTGCCCGGCCGGCTGCACGGCGACAAGCGGGGCCTGCGCCTCGGGTCGGGCTCCGACCCCGAGGAGGTCGTCCGCTACCGACCGGGCGAGGACGACGTGCGCCGCATCGACTGGAACGTCACCGCCCGCGCCGGCGAGCCCCACGTCTGGCGGCCGCTGGCCGAGCACGAGCTCGAGGCCTGGGTGCTCGTCGACGACTCCCCCAGCATGGCCTTCGGCACCGTCGCGCTCGAGAAGCGCGACATCGCTGCTGGCGTCGTCGCCGCGATCTCGCTGCTGACCGCCGGACCCGGCAACCGCCTCGGCACCGCCCACCTGACCGGCGAGGGCCTCACCTGGTCGCAGCCGGTCCCCTCCCGAGCCGCCGCCCACCGGGCGCTCCGGCGTCACGTGACCTCGTCGACCAAGGGTGGGCCCGACCTGGCCACCGCGCTGCGGACCTTCGCCGCGCGGCATCCCCGTCCCGGCGTCCGCGTGGTCGTCACCGACCTGGTCGAGCCCGACGGGCGCAGCGAGCGCCCCTTCGCCTGGGAGCAGCCGCTGCGCCGCCTCGCCGCCGCCCACGAGACCCTCCTCGTGGAGATCGTCGACCCCCGTGAGCTCGAGCTGCCCGACGTCGGCACCGTCACCCTCGAGGATCCCGAGACCGGCCGGCGCCAGGAGGTCTTCACCTCCGACCGCAAGCTCCGCAAGCGCTACGCCGAGGTCTCCGCCGCCCACCGCGCCGCAACCGCCGACGCCGTGCGGTCCGCCCGCGCCGGCCACGTCGTGCTGCGCACCGACCGCGACTGGGTCCGTGACCTGGCCCGCCACGTCAACGGTGCGCCGATGCGACGGGTGGTGCCGGCATGAGCGCCCCCGTGACCCCGATGCTGGCCCTCGCCTCCCCCAGCTGGCTCTGGCTGCTCGTGCCCGTGGCCGCGCTGCTCGTGCTCTACCTCCTCGCCCAGCGGCGCCGCACGACGTACGCCGTCCGCTTCGCGACCCTGCCCATGCTCGAGCGCCTCGTGCCGAAGCGACCCGCGTGGCGCCGGCACGTGCCGGCGGTCCTGCTGCTGCTGGCCTTCGTCGTGCTGGCCTTCGCTGCCGCCCGCCCGCAGGTCGACGAGCAGGTGCCCCGCGAGCGCGCCACCGTGATCGTCACCGTCGACGTGTCGCTGTCGATGCAGGCCACCGACGTCTCGCCCGACCGGCTGACCGCGGCACGCGAGGCGGCGCAGGCGTTCGTCGAGGGACTGCCCGACGGGTTCAACGTCGGCATCGTCGAGTTCGCCGGGTCGGCAGCCGTGCTGTCGGAGCCCAGCCCCGACAAGGCCAAGGCGATCGCGGCGCTCGACCGGCTCGAGCTCGCCGAGGGCACCGCGATCGGCGACGGCGTCGTCACCTCGCTCGCCCAGATCGAGGCGCTCGGCGACCAGTCGACCACCGAGGACGGCGGCGAGGCCGAGCCCGTCCCGGCCCAGATCGTGCTGCTCTCCGACGGCACCAACACCGTCGGCAGCAGCATCGAGCAGGCCGCGGCGGCCGCCACCGAGGCCGGCGTACCCGTCTCGACCATCGCCTACGGCACCCCCACCGGCACCGTCGAGGTCGACGGCGAGACCGTCCCCGTCCCCGTCGACCAGCCGTCGCTCGACTCCCTCGCCGACGCGACCGGTGGCAACGGCTACTCCGCCGAGACCGCCGCCGAGCTCGACGAGGTCTACGACGACATCCAGTCGTCGATCGGCTACCGCACCGAGCCGCGCGACGTCACGCCCGTCGTCGTGGCCGCGGCCCTGCTCCTCGGCCTGCTGGCCGCCGGGCTGAGCCTGCGCTGGTTCTCGCGGCTGCCCTGATCCCCGCGTCCCACCGGCCGGTGACGGTTGCGGTCAGAAGCGCTTGGACCAGCGGCGGTTGGGGATCTGGTCGGCCTTGCCGCGCCACTGGTTGTCGGCGCGGTAGGCGATGATGTCCCACAGCTGGACCTTGACCCGCACCTTGCGCGGGCTGCCGAGGCAGGTCTTGGGCAGGCCCATCCCGACCTGGTCGCGGCCGGGCCGGAAGAAGAAGTAGACGGCGCAGTCGAGGTAGCGCCACTCGCCGTCGACGCGTCCGACCAGGAACGACCCGCGCCGCTCGTCGCCGTCGATCGGGCTGTAGGAGAACGCGTAGAACTCCGCGCCCGCGCGGTCGGGGTCGGTGTCGTAGAGGACCTGGATCGCCTGCGAGCCGGCGACGGTGAGGCGGCCGGTGACGGTGGTCCAGATGCAGGTGTCGGCCCGCCTGTGCCAGAGGCCGGCGCCGTTGATGTCCGCGCCGCGGGGCCCGTCGCCGAGGCGCTCGGTGATCGTCTTCTGCGGGCGACCGTTGGCGCACATGCGGGCGCGCTCCTGGGTGGCGCCGGCGTTGGCGGCCCTGGTGTGCGTCGTGGTGGCGGACGTGGTCGCCGACGCCGTGGGGACCGCGAGCAGCGGCAGCAGCAGGAGCGGGGCGAGGAGACGTCCGAGGGCCGACATGTGCCCACCCTCGCCCCCGGCGTGGGCCGGGCGCCAGCGGAACTATCCGGCGTGACCGCTCAGCACTCGGTGCCGTCCTCCGGCACGGTGCCGTCGATCAGGTAACCCTCGACGGCCTCGTCGATGCAGCTGTTGCCCTTGTTGTAGCCGGTGTGGCCGTCGCCGTCGCGCGTGAGCAGGACGCCGCTGTCGAGCTGCTCGGCGAGCGCGACAGCCTCCTCGTAGGGCGTGGCGGGGTCGCGGGTGGTGCCGACGACCACGATCGGCGCGGCGCCCTCGCCGTCGATGATCGGGGTCGGCTCGGCCGCCTCGACCTGGATGCCGTGGCAGCCGATGAGCCCCCACGCGAAGACCCGGCCGAACGTCGGCGAGGCCTCGTCGAACGCGGGGAACTCGGCCGGCACGTCGGCCGGCTCGATCGACGACGGGTCGTCGAGGCAGTTGATGGCGAGGATGGCCTCGAGGCTGTTGTCGTCGTAGCCGCCGCTCGCGTTGCGCGAGCCGTAGAGGTCGGAGAGGAGCAGCAGCGTGCTGCCGCTGCCGTCGAGGGCCTCCTCGAGCGCCTGGTCGAGGTAGGACCAGCTGTCGCGACTGTAGAGCGGCGTGATCAGCCCGTAGAGCGCGTTGCCGGCCTCGAGGTCGCGGTCCTGGTTGGTGGGCAGCGGGGACTTCTCGATGTCGGCGAGCAGGTCCTCGATCGTGGCCAGCCCGGCCTCGCGGGAGTCACCGAGGAAGCAGTCGCCGCCGTCGACGCAGTCGTCGACGTAGGCGTCGAGCGCGGTCTGGAACCCGGCCGCCTGGCTGAGCGCGTTGTCGCGGAAGTCGAGGGTCGGGTCGGTGGCCCCGTCGAGCACGAACCGGCCGACGTTGCCCGGGTAGAGCTCGGCGTAGGTCGAGCCCAGCGTGGTGCCGTAGGAGAACCCGAGGTAGCTCAGCTTCTCCTCGCCGAGCGCCGCGCGCAGCACGTCCATGTCGCGGGCCGCCTCGACGGTCGACACGTGGCCGATCAGCGAGTCCGAGCTGGCCACGCAGCCGGCGAAGAACTCGTCCTGGTTGGCGGTGATCTCCTCGCCCTCGGCGGCGTCGTCGGGCGCGGGGTCCTGGGCGACGAACGCGTCGAGGTCGGCGTCGTCGAGGCAGTCGACCGGGTCGGACTCACCGGTGCCGCGCGGGTCGAAGGCGACGATGTCGACCCGGTCGAGGAGCTCGGAGCGGAAGTAGCCCGTGGCGTTCTCGGCCATCGTCGTACCCGGCGCTCCGGGGCCGCCCGGGTTGACCACGACGGACCCGATCCGATCGGCCTGGTCGCCGGCCGGCACCCGCTCGATCTTGAGGTCGACGGTGTCACCGTCGGGCTCGAGGTAGTCGACCGGCACCGTGAGCGCCGCGCACTCGTTGCCGCCGCAGTCCTCCCACGCGAGCTGCTGGGAGTAGAACTCCTCCAGCCCCTCGGGCACGGGACCGGCGGCCGTCGTCGGGGTGTCGGTGTCCGGCGTGGCGGCGGGCTCGGTCGACCGCGAGGTGGGGTCGGCGTCAGTCGACGGGCTGTCGTCGCCGTCCCCCACGACGAGGGCGGCCACGAGGCCCCCACCGACGCCGAGCACCAGCACGGCCACGATCGCGACCACCAGCACGAGCTTCTTGTTCACCGTGACGACCCTTCTCCACGCGGACGGCGAGCGCCCCCATCATGTCGTGACGCGCCAACCCGACCCGTGGGCGGTGCGTGAGCCACCGAACGCGCCTTCTCGGGAGGGCTGAACGGTGGCTCACCCACCGCTCGTGGGGTCGGGTCGGGTGGGCGGTGCGTGAGCCACCGAACTCGCTGTCTCGCGGGACCGGAACGGTGGCTCAGCTACCGCCCCCGGGGTCGGGTCGGTGGGCGGTGCGTCAGCCACCGAACCCGTCGTTCGACAGACCAGCAACGGTGGCTCACCCACCGCCCACCCCGGGCCGGCCCGGTCAAGCCACCTCGCCGCTCGCGTCGCGCAGCAGGAACTCCCTACGCAAGCCCTCAACGGCCTTGCTCAGGGGACCGAAGAGCGACGCCCACCGGTCGCCGAACTCGGGCGCGGGTCCGTCGTAGCCACGCGTCACCAGCATCTGGTGGACCTCGAGGACCAGGTGGCGCGGCTGGTTGAGCTTCTCGTTGGTCGCCTGGACGTAGGCGATCTCCCCGCGACGGAGGGCGGCGTAACGGCCGATGTCGCTGGCGAACTGGATCGGGTCCTCGAAGTGCTGGCGCCCCTCGTACTCGACCGCCGCCCGGAACGCCACGTAGAACAGGTCGACGATGATCGTGACCGTCTCCCAGAGCGGGACGGTGGCGTTGACCTTGGGGCGGGGCAGTCCTGCGAACTCGAGCACGGCCCGGGTCTCTGACTCCTTGAGGGACCGGCTGTCGCCGTCGAGGTAGTCGCAGATCCACAGCGCCTCGAAGGCGCCGGCCCGCCATCGCGCGCCATAGGCCAATGCCTTGAGCTCGTCGAGAGTCATGTGACCGTGGTGGAGCAGCCAGTCCCCGACCTTGACGGCATCGATCACCCGCGCCAGGGAGCAGTAGGCGATGAAGGCGGCCGCGACGCAGATGCCGATCTCGTCACGGGGCGCCAGCTTCTTGGTGCGGTGGAGGAACACGTTCTCGAGCTGGCGATGGAGGTCGCCCTCGACCACGAACCTGATGGGAAGGCGCGGCCCGAAGTCGAGTCCGAGCTGCTGCAGCCGACTGATGCCGGTGAGGTGGGCTCGGGCGGGCAGGGCGAGCTGGGCTGCGAGCAGCCAGTCCTCGTCGGTCATCTCGTGGTCGCGGACCCGCCACACGCCGTCGTGGACGCGGACGAAACGTTGCCCCTCCAGCATGCGTGAGGTGACACCGGCGTCGAGCGCTTCGGCACGCGAGAAGGGCCGTTGGCAGAGATCTTCCGGGATCGGGTTCATGACGGCCAGGGTCAGAGAACGGGCCACGCTTCGGCAGACCTGGTCCGACCACCTGTGGAGAACGCCCTCGTGCGGCCGACTGTGGACGATTCCCGGTCAATTCCACAGGCCGCGCGCCACTGGCGGGCGGTCGGCCAGCTACCGAGTTCCCTGCTCAGACGACCACTTCGGTGGCTCACAAACCGCCCACCCGACCCCACCCGGCCCGGTTCGACCCGGCCCGATGGAGCGGTCAGCCAGCCACCCAAACACCGATCCCAGACGACCCCTTCGGTGGCTGACACACCGCCGACCCGGCTCCGCCCTCCTCGACCACCGTGGCACCCTCAGTCGCCGCGCGAGGGCACCTTGAGCGCCACCATCATCGACTCGAGGGCGAGCTGGACCGGCACGTTGAACTCGACCATCTGCTCGCGGGCCTCGAAGATCCAGTCGATGCGGCGCACGTTGAGCTCGGGGGTGGAGTCGCGGACGAGCTCGGCGATGTCGCCGCGCATCTCCTGGTTGACGAGGTCGACGGGGGCGCCGAGAGCGAGGGCGATGGCGTCGCGGTAGACGGAGACGAGGTCCATCAGGCCGCGGTCGACGTGGTCGATGAGACGGCGGCGGGAGCGGCGCTTCTGGTCGTCGAGCATCTCCTTGAGGGCCGGGCCGTACTCACGGGGGCGGCGGCCGCGCTCCTCGACGCCGTAGGCCGCGTCGAGCTCGGACTTCTCGCGGGCGTCGAGCTCGCCGGTGATGGCCTCGGCCTCCTCCTTGGCGACCTCGGCGAGGTTGGTCGCCGCCGTCATGCAGGCGCCGAGGGAGGTCAGCCGGGTCGGGAGCGAGACGACCTCGCGGCGCCGGTTGCGGGTGGCCTCGTCAAGAGCGAGGGCGCGGGCCCGGCCGATGTGGCCCTGGCTGGCACGGGCGGCGTAGGACGCCACCGCCTCGGGCACGCCCTCGGTGCGCACCAGGAACGCGGCGACGTCGCGCGGCGTGGGCGTGGCCAGGTTGACCTGGCGGCAGCGCGAGCGGATGGTCGGCAGCACGTCCTCGAGCGTCGGCGCGCAGAGCAGCCAGACGGTGCGGGGGTGGGGCTCCTCGATGGCCTTCAGCATCGCGTTGCCGGAGTGGTCGTTGAAGCGGTCGGCGTCCTCGATGATGAAGACCTGGCGCGACCCGACCGGGCTCAGCGCGGCCTGGCGGATGAGCTCCTTGGCCTCGTGGATGCGCAGCTGGATGCTCTGGGTGCGGTGGATCGTGACGTCGGCGTGGGTGCCGGCCAGCGCGGTGCGGCAGGCGTGGCACTCGCCGCAGCCGCCCTGGGGGCACAGCAGGGCCGCGGCGAACGCGATCGCGGCGTTGGACCGGCCCGATCCGGGCGGCCCGGTGAACAGCCAGGCGTGGGTCATGCCGTCGCCGCCGACGGCCCGCCGGAGCGCGGTGACCGCGTGCTCCTGGCCCGGCAGGTCGTCCCAGACCGACGTCACGGGTCGGGTGTCGGTGGGCATGGGCCGAACCTACGCGACCCCACCGACAGCCGTCCCGACCCGGGTCAGCCGGGTCAGGTGCGGGCGGCCTGGCCCAGGTGCGGCAGCACCGCGGCGCGTACGGCGGCCTCGATCGCGTCGACGTCGGCGCGGGCGTCGAGCACGAGGTAGTGGTCGGGGTCGGCCGCGGCCATCACGAGGAACGCCTGGCGGACCCGCTGGTGGAACGCGAGCGACTCGCCCTCGATGCGGTCGCGGCCCTCGAACCGGGCGAGCCCGGTCGCGGGCTCGAGGTCGAGCACGACGGTGAGGTGGGGCCGCAGGTCGCCGGTGGCCCAGCGCGCCACGGCTTCCACCTCGGCGACGTCGAGCGTGCGGCCCGCGCCCTGGTAGGCCAGCGTCGAGTCGACGTAGCGGTCGGTGACGACCACGGCACCCCGCTCGAGCGCGGGCCTGACCAGGGTGGCGACGTGCTCGGCCTTGTCGGCGGCGTAGAGCAGGGCCTCGGTGCGGTCGTCGAGCTCGCCCGTCTCGGGGCTGAGCACGATGCGGCGCACCTCCTTGCCGACAGGTGTGTCGCCGGGCTCGTAGGTGAGGACGACGTCGAAGCCGTCGGCCTCGAGCCACGCCCCCAGGCGCCGGGACTGGGTCGACTTGCCCGACCCCTCGCCCCCCTCGAAGCACACGAGGACGCCACGGTCGGCGTACGCCGGGAGCGAGGGGGGCAGGGGCACGCGCAGGACGCTACCGGCACGCGCCGGGGCGGCTTCGGCCATGTTGCCGCCAAGCGGCCACCACCTGACCTACGCTGCCGCCACACCGGGTCGCCCGACCCGCTCAGACAGGAGCCCCCCATGACGTTCGCCGATGCGATACGCAGCGTGGTCGTCGAGAACTACGCCAACTTCTCCGGACGGGCGCGGCGCTCGGAGTACTGGTACTTCTTCCTCTTCAACTTCCTGGTGAGCATCGTCGCCCAGGTCGTCGACAACGTGATCGGCATCCCGATCCTCACGATCGTGGTCGGCCTCGGCCTGCTCGTGCCCGGCCTCGCGGTCTCGGTGCGCCGGCTCCACGACATCGACAAGAGCGGCTGGTTCATCCTGATCGCGCTCATCCCGCTGGTCGGCGCGATCATCCTGCTCGTCTGGGCGTGCACCGACTCCAAGCCCGACAACCAGTACGGCCCCAACCCCAAGCGCCTGGGCGCCGGCGCGGGCTACCCGGCCTGATCCTGCCCGGCCTGATCCCGCCCGGCCCGATCCCGTCCGGGGTGGGCTGCCCGACCGGGCGGCCCACCTCGACCGGGGTCAGGACTTCTTGGCGGCGGCCTTCTTGGCCGTCTTCTTGGCCGCGGTCTTCGCGGCCGGCGTCTTCTTCGCGGCGGCCTTCTTCGCCGGCGCCTTCTTGGCGCCCTTCTTGGTCGCCTTCTTGGCCGGGCCGCGCTCGCGGCGGTCGGCCAGCAGCTCGGCGGCGCGCTCGGTCGTGATCGTCTCGACCGAGTCGTCCTTGCGCAGCGTGGCGTTGAACTCGCCGTCCGTGACGTACTCGCCGAAGCGACCCGACTTGACGACGATCGGCTGCCCCGAGACCGGGTCGTTGCCGAGCTCCTTGAGCGGCGGCGCGGCGGCGGCACGGCCCCGCTGCTTGGGCTGGGCATAGATCGCGAGCGCCTCGTCGAGCGTCACCGTGAAGAGCTGCTCCTCGGTGGTCAGCGACCGCGAGTCGGTGCCCTTCTTGAGGTAGGGCCCGTAGCGACCGTTCTGGGCGGTGATCTCCTCGGGCTTCTGGTCGGTGCCCTCGGCAGGCGGAGCGACGCCGACCACGCGCGGCAGCGAGAGCAGCTTGACCGCGTCGTCGAGGGTGATGGTGTCGAGCGACATCGACTTGAAGAGCGAGCCCGTTCGGGGCTTGTCGTTCTTCTTCGCGTCCTCGGGCAGCAGCTCGGTGACGTAGGGGCCGTAGCGGCCGTTCTTGGCGACGACCACCAGGCCGGTCTCGGGGTGTCTGCCGAGCTCGATCTCCTCGCCCGCGGGGTTGGCGAACAGCTCCTTGGCCTTCTCGAGGGTCAGCTCGTCGGGCGGCAGGTCCTCAGGGACGTTGGCGCGCTTGGCCAGGGGGTTGCCGTCGTCGTCGGGGCCCTCGAGGTAGGGGCCGTACTTGCCGACGCGCAGGAAGACGCCGGAGTCGGGTCCGCCGACCGGGAAGGTCGCGTTGTCCTTGGCGTCGATGTCGCCGAGTCCGTTGACCAGGGCGTGCAGGCCCTGCACGTTGTCGGAGCCGTAGTAGAACTCGGTGAGCTCGGTGACCCGGTTCTTGCGGCCGCCCGCGATCTCGTCGAGGACGTCCTCCATGCCGGCGGTGAACTCGTAGGACACGTGCCGCGGGAAGTGCTCCTCGAGCAGCCGGATCACCGAGAACGCCAGCCAGGCCGGCACCAGCGCGGTGCCCTTCTTGAAGACGTACTCGCGGTTGATGATCGTGCTGATGATCGAGGCGTAGGTCGACGGGCGGCCGATCTCGCGCTCCTCGAGCTCCTTGATCAGCGTGGCCTCGGTGTAGCGCGACGGCGGCTTGGTCTCGTGGCCGTTGGCGCTCAGCGACGCGGCGTTGACAGCATCGCCCTCGGCCAGGTTGGGCAACCGCGACTCCTGGTCGTCCTTGGCGCCGTCGTCGTCGGTCCCCTCGACGTAGGCCTTGAGGAAGCCGTGGAACGTGATGACCCGGCCCGAGGCGGAGAAGACGACGTCCTCGCTCCGCCCGTCGACATGGCTCGCCGCGCCACCGAGGCGGATCGAGACCGACTGGCCGGTGGCGTCCTTCATCTGCGAGGCGACGGTGCGCATCCAGATCAGCTCGTAGAGCCGGAACTGGTCGCCGGTCAGGCCGGTCTGCGCCGGGGTGCGGAACGACTCGCCGGCCGGGCGGATCGCCTCGTGCGCCTCCTGGGCGTTCTTGACCTTGGACGTGTAGGTGCGGGGGGCGTCGGGGACGTACTCGGCGCCGTAGAGCTCGCGGGCCTGCGAGCGGGCCGCGTTGATCGCACCGCCCGACAGGGTCGTCGAGTCGGTACGCATGTAGGTGATGAAGCCGTTCTCGTAGAGCCGTTGCGCGACCGACATCGTCACCGACGCGCTCATGCCCAGCTTGCGGCCGGCCTCCTGCTGCAGCGTCGTCGTGCGGAACGGTGCGTAGGGCGAGCGGCGGTAGGGCTTGGCCTCGACCGAGCGGACGTCGTAGGTCGTGTCGGTCAGCGCGCTGACCAGCGACTCGGCCCGGCTCCGGTCGAGGTGGACCACGGCCGAGCCCGACCTGAGCTGCCCGTCCTGGCCGAAGCTCGAGCCGCTGGCGACGCGGGTTCCGTCGAGGGAGTAGAGCTTGGCCGGAAACATCCGCTGCTCGTGCTTGCTACCGGCGTCGAAGGTGCCCTCGAGGTCCCAGTAGGAGGCCACGCGGAACGCGATGCGCTGACGCTCCTTGTCGACGACCAGCCGCGTCGCGACCGACTGCACGCGGCCCGCGGACAGCCCGGACATGACCTTCTTCCACAGCACCGGGCTGACCTCGTAGCCGTAGAGACGGTCGAGGATGCGGCGCGTCTCCTGGGCCTCGACGAGGTCCATCGCGATGTCGCGCGGGTTGGCGGCGGCGTCGAGGATCGCCTGCTTGGTGATCTCGTGGAACACCATCCGCTTGACGGTCACGCCCTTCTTGGGCTTGAGCTCGTCGAGCAGGTGCCAGGCGATGGCCTCGCCCTCGCGGTCCTCGTCGGTGGCGAGGAAGAGCTCGTCGGCGTCCTTGAGGAGGCCCTTGAGCTTGCTGATGTGGGCCTTCTTGTCGCGGGGCACGACGTAGTAAGGGGTGAACTCGTTCTCCACGTCGACCGCGAGCCGGCCCCAGGACTTGTCCTTGATCTTGGCGGGCGTGTCCGCGGCGTTGTTGGGGAGGTCGCGGATGTGTCCGATGGACGACTCCACGACGTAGTCCTTGCCGAGGTATCCGCCGATGGTGCGGGCCTTCGCCGGGGACTCGACGATCACCAACTTGTGTGCCACTGGTCTCAGTTGCTCCTTGCCGACCTTGCCTCGCGAGCCCCGTCCGGGGCTCACGGCCGATCACGGTAGCGCGTGCTGTCCAGCACCTCGTCCATCCGGCCCCCGACCGTGCCCTGTGGAGAACTCCGCAGGGAGTCGGTGGTCCGTGCCAGCCTCGAGCTTCCTCGATCTCGGAAGGACAACCACCATGCACCCCCGTTTCTACTCCCTGCCCGGCTACGACGACCGCCGCGACACTGGTCACGACGGTGGCCACGCCGGTGGTCGTTGGTACGACGACCCGCCGCCAGCCGGGCTGCCCGAGCGGGTCACGCACCTCGTGCTCGTCGACGGCCGGCTGGTCGACCTGTGGCACGAGCCGGTCGAGGACAGCCGGTGGGCCCACCACGCTCGTGACCTCGACCGGGCCGTCGACCAGGCCCTCGACCGCGCACTCGACCGGACGCAGGTCGCAGCCCGTCCACCGGAGGCGCCGCTGCCCGAGCGCATGCTCGGCTGGCTCGGCGCGGTGTGCGGATCGGTCGAGCGGCTCGAGTCGCTCGACGACCGGCCCCTCGACGGCGAAGCACCGCTCCCGAGCACCGGCGACCCGGCCGGGCGGGCCCACCTCGCCGAGGCCGCGGCGCTGCTCGACGACGTGGCCCACCACTTCTTCGACGCCGAGACCGCGGTGGCGTTCCGACGGGCCCTGGTGCGGTTCTGGGACGGAGACCCCCGGGTCCGGCTGCGCTCGGCGGCCCACCTGGCGGCCGGGGTCTGCTGGACGGTCGGCAAGGCCAACGACCTGCTCGGGCCCGGCGGGCGCTGCACCCAGGGGTCCGTCTGCGACCGGCTCGGACTCGGCAAGGCCGGGATGTCCTCGCCGGGACAGACCGTGCGCCGGGCCCTGTCCGACTACTCGCTCTACTCCCAGCGCCCCTGGCAGGCGCCCGACATCGAGCTGCTCGGTCAGCCCGACCTGCTCCTCGGCGCCACCCGCGGCCGACTCGTCCGGCTGCGCGACCAGGCCCGCGCGGCGGCCGGGAGCGCCGTCCTCCCGTGACTCCTCCTACTGCAGCGTGAGCAGCCCCGCCTGCTCCTCCTGCTGGTCGATCAGGGCCTGGTCGCCGATCGGGACGACACTGACGAACAGGCCGAACCGTTCCGGGTCGCCGGTGTCGACGACGATCACCTTGGCGACGTCGCCCTCGACCTGGACCTCGGGGTTGTCGATGCGGATCTCGGCGTCCATCACCCACGCCGGCGCGCCGTCGACCGTGGTCAGCCGCGAGTCGAGCAGCTCGGCGCCGCTGAACCCCTCGTAGAACAGCTTGGAACGGGTCATGCACTCGAGCACCACCGCAGCCGCCTTGCCCGGGTCGGGGAAGCCGTTGGCGGTCGAGAGGCTGCCGAGGGCGTAGACGGCGACCCAGCCGGACAGCTCGTTCTGCTCGATCACCTTCGACGGCGCGGTCACGCCGTCGGCGAAGCGGAACGCGGCGGTCTGGTCGGGACCCTTCCCGTAGCCCGGCACCTGCGGCATGGCCAGCCCGCCGCCGGTCTGGTCGGGACCCACGAAGCCGGTCGCGCCCTCGGCGGGCGCACCGCCGCGGCACTGGGCCTTCCGGGGCAGGGCGCTGTCGGTGAAGGGGTTGCCCGGGTCCTCGATCGGGTCGTCACCCGGGTCCTCGCTGGGATCTTCGCTGGGGTCCTCGCTGGGATCCTCCGACGGGTCCTCGCTCGGGTCCTCCGACGGGTCGGTCGTCGGGTCCTCGGTCGGCTCCTGCGTGGGGTCGGTCTGCGAGGTGCCGTCGTCGGAGGCGCTCCCGTCGTCGCCGGAGAAGGACCGGACCACGAAGAACGTGCCGACGCCGAGCGCGATCGTCAGCACCACGGCGAGCAGGACCAGCCCGACCGTCTTGCCGGTGCCGCCCCCGCCCGGCGCGCCACCGGGTCCACCGGGCCCACCGGGCCCCCCGGGCCCACCGGGCCCACCGGCGTACGACTGTCCGGACCAGCTCGGCTGCGCGGGGTTCGGCGTCCAGCCCTGCTGGGGCGGCTGGGGCGCGGGCGGGTAGGGCTGGCCGTAGCCCTCGTAGGACTGGTAGGACGGCGCGACCGACGTCTCGTCGGCCGAGGGCGGCGGGGTCGCGCCCGGGGGGATCGTGGGCGTGTCGAACCCGCCGCCGGCGGGCGGTGCGGCGTAGGGGTTGTCGGTCGCGTCGGCCCCCCAGGCCTGCCCGTCCCAGTAGCGGAAGGCGCCGGGACGGCCGGCCGGGTCGGGGTACCACCCTGGAGTCGCCACGGCGGAACTCTAGTGCGTCAGCAGGGCCCGGCGGGTGGCGTCGTCGGCCGGGTAGAACGCCTCGATCGCCAGCTCGGAGACGGTGACCTCACGCGGCGTGCCGAAGACGGTCGTGGTGGAGAGGAAAGACAGCACGTCGTCTCCGACCCGCAGCCGCAGCGGCACGACGATCCCGGCGGTGGCCTCACCTGCGTTGCCGCCGTCGGCGTCGAGCTCGGCCAGCAGCTCGGCCAGCCGCGGGTCGCGGTCGGTGTCGTGCTCGTGGCGCAGCCGGGCCAGCAGGTGGGTGCGCCACTCGCCGAGGTTGGCGACCCGGGGCGCGAGCCCGCGCGGGTCGAGGGTGAGGCGTACGACGTTGACCGGCGGCTCGAGCAGGTGGGGCGCGACCCCGTCGAGGAGGGCGTAGACGGCGTCGTTGGCCGAGACGAGGTCCCAGCCGGTGTCGATGACGAGGGCCGGGAACGGCAGGTGCGCGGCGAGGATGGCCTCGATCGCGGCGGCGACCTCGGCCATCGGCGGCGCGTCGAGCGCGTGCTCGGGGTGGGCGGGCGCGAAGCCGGCGGCGAGCAGGCAGCGGTTCTGCTCGCGCAGCGGCACCCCGAGGTGGTCGCAGAGCCGGAGGATCATCGCGCTGGTCGGTCGCGACCGACCCGTCTCGATGAAGCTCACGTGGCGGCTCGACACCCCGGCCCGGTGCGCCAGGTCGAGCTGGGACAGGTGGCGGCGCTGCCGCCAGTCGCGGAGCAGGAGTCCGGCGCCGCGGGCCTCAGCGGGCATGGATCGCGAACGCCCGGGCGGGGAAGCCGGAGCCTCCCAACGGCTTGGGCCACGACGCGACGACGAGCGCGCCGGCCTCGGGGACCTCGTCGAGCCGGGCCATCAGCTCGAGCTGCCACAGGTCGTTCTCGAGGACGAGCAGCTCGAGCCCGAAGTCACCGGCCGACGTCGCGGAGCCGGGGTCGGTGTCGGTCTGCTCGTGGCCGACCGCCGCGGCGCCGACCCGGGTGATGAGGTCCTCCAGCACCTCGCGCGACCAGCCGGGGCAGTGGCTGGCGCCGTCGGCGTACTGGTTCCGCATCGCGGCGGGGTCGGGCCAGCGCTTCCACCAGTCGGTGCGCAGCGCGACGAAGCAGCCACGGGGCATCGGTCCGTGGCGCTCCTCCCAGCGCGTGACGTCGTCGAGGGTCGGGACGGCGTCGGGGTCGGTCGCGACCCGCTCGGAGATGTCGAGCACGACGAGCGGCAGCACCATCTGCTCGACCGGGATCTCGTCGACGGTCCGGGCGCCCTGGACGAAGTGCGACGGCGGGTCGACGTGGGTGCCCCACTGGCCGACGAAGGAGTAGCGGTGCACGTTGAAGCCGGCGCCGTCGGCCATGTCGAAGACCTGGCCGCGCTCCTCGTCGGGGAACTGGGGGAAGTGCGGCTGCCCGGGGTGGAAGGCGTGGGTCAGGTCGGTGAAGACGTGGTCGTCGACGAGGTGTCGGTGGAGCGTCCACAGCGGGTGAGCGTCGGTCATGCGCCCACACTCGCACGCACCGCGCGACGGCCCGACTACCTGCGAGGTCATCGCGCCGATGACCCGACGGCGGTGGACTTCTCGGCATCCACCCACGACACGAGGAGACCTCATGACCGACCAGATCCCCGCCTACGCCATCGCCTACCTGCGCGAGGTCGACGTCGACGACGCGATCATCGACTACCTCCAGCGGATCGATGCGACGCTGGCGCCCCACGGCGGGCGCTTCGTCGTCCACGGGGGCGAGCTCGTGCCGATCGAGGGCGAGTGGGACGGCGACCTCGTCGTCATCGCGTTCCCGAGCCTGGCCGACGCGCAGGCGTGGTACGACTCCCCGGCCTACCAGGAGATCCTGCCGCTGCGCGTCGACCACTCACGTTCGATCGCGGCGATGGTCGAGGGCGTGCCGCCGGGCTACCAGGCGACGGACAAGCTGGCGGTGCTGCTCAGGTCGTGAGCCCGGTCGTCAGGAAGCCCTCCGCGACGAGCTCGCCGACGGCCGGCAGGTAGGTGGCGCGGGTCGTGGCCGGGTCGGCGCCGAGCAGCTCGGCGACGGCGTCGAGGATCGCGCCGACCGACAGGTCGCCGTCGCAGGCACCGACGAGCGCCGCCTCGACGGTGTCGACGGTGCGGGCCCGCCGGAAGCCGACCTGCTGGCGCAGCACGATGGTCTCGGGGTCCTCGACGCCCACGGGGCCGTGGGTCTCCTGGACCACGTCGGCCCGGGCCGAGAGGTGGGCGTCGGCGTCGATCCCGGCAGCGACCGCGCGGGCGGCACCTCCCCAGGCGTGGATCGCGGGCGCGATCGGCTGCTCGACGTCGTAGGGCCACTCGATGAGCTCGGTCCGCGGCGCGTCGGCGTCGACGGCGTGCAGGTTGATCCAGCCGAACCCGATCGCCTCGACGCCCTGCTCGTCGAACCACGAGAGCCAGGTGTCGTATCGGGTGCGGTAGTCCGCGGTGCCGTGCAGGCCGGCGTCCTTGAGCCAGAGCTCGACGTAGGCCGCCGGGTCGAGGACCTCACGCTGCACGACGAGCGCGTCGTGCCGCTCGGGGAGCCAGCCGGCGAGCCGCTCGTCCCACGGCCGGTCGCGCTCGATGACCCAGTTGGCGAGGACCTGGCACCAGCCGCCGGGGTTGAGGTGGCGGGGCGCCGTACGGACGATGTCCTCGACGACGCGGTCGCCGGGCAGGCCCGAGTCGCGGTAGACCAGTCGCTCGCCCGTGGCCGGGGAGATGACGAACGGCGGGTTGGTGGCGACGAGGTCGAACCGCTCGCCGCGCACCGGCTCGAAGAACGAGCCGTCACGCACGTCGACCGCGACCTCGTTGAGGGCCGCGTTGAAGCGGGTCACCGCGAGGGCCCGCGCGTTGACGTCGGTGGCGACGACCCGGCCGGCGTGCCGGGCGAGGTGGAGGGCCTGGACGCCGCAGCCGGTGCCGAGGTCGAGCGCCGAGCCCACCGGCTCGCGGATCGTCAGCTGGGCCAGGGACGTCGACGCCGGGCTGATGCCGAGCACGTGGTCGGTGCCGACCCGGTGCGGCCCGCCGTCGAGGCCGGGCGTCAGGTCGCTGACGACCCAGAGGTCGTCGTCGCCGGTGGAGTAGGGCCGGCAGTCGAGGCGCGCGGCGACCTCGCCGACGCTGCGCTCGAGGAGCCCGTCGACCGCGAGCCGGTCGACCAGGCCGGGCAGGGCCCGCTCGGCCTCGGCCAGGGGCACGGTGGTCTGCAGGAGGAACAGTCGCGTGAGCGTCTCGACCGGGCTCCCGCCGCGGGTCTGCGCGAGACCGGGCGCGGTCTCGTTGCGACCGAGCGCGTCGTGGCCGCGTCGGCCCAGCACCTCGGCCACGCGGTCGTAGGTGAAGTCGGCCGCGACGAGCGCCGCTCGCAGGGCGGGGGCGGAGCTGGGGTTCACCCGGCCATCCTGGCCGATCCGGTGCGCAGGCTCCCGGGCGGACCTACCCTGCCGTCATGCGCTCCCCTCGCCTCCGTCCCGCCCTCGTCGTCGTCGCCCTGTCCGCCGGGCTCCTGGTTCCCGTGGGGGTGGCCGGCTCGGCGTCCGCCGCGCCCTGCGTCGAGATCATCCCCGGCGTCCCGCTCTGCCCGCAGCCGGCCGCTACCACGCCACCCACGGTCACGGGCACCCGACAGGTCGGCGAGACCGTCACCGCCACCGCCCCGGTCTGGGACCAGGCCGACGTGGTCACGAGCTATCAGTGGCTGCGCGGGGGCGAGGCCATCTCCGGCGCCACCATGGCGGCGTACACGCTGACCGGCGAGGACTTCGACGAGATGATCTCGGTCCGGGCCAGCGGGCAGGGCTCGTTCCTGCTGCCCGGCACGAGCGACTCGGAGACCTTCGAGCCGGCCAAGGGCGAGGCGATCACCGTGATCAGCCGGCCGGTCGTCACCGGGTCGGCGACCGTCGGCGGCACCCTCACCACCACCGGCGGCGACTGGGGCGCGCCCGAGCCGTCGTTCACCTACCAGTGGTACCGCAGCAGGTTCAGCGGCAACGGTGCCGAGCTCATCGCGGGGGCGACCACGGCGTCCTACGTGCCGGTCGCGGCCGACTCCGGGCGGGCCGTCATCGCCCTCGTCGTGGCCGAGCGGATCGGCTACGAGAAGGGCGCCGCCCTCTCCAACAACGCCCGCCTGCCGAAGGCGGTCAGCACCGCCGCGCTGAGCCTGCCCCGTCGTACGGTCAGGAGGACGCAGGCGCCCGGCGTCCGCGTCGTCCTCGGCAGCCGCGCCGGCCTCACGCCGACCGGGCTCGTCACGATCTACGACGGCGGCCGTCGGGTGCGCTCCTTCACCCTCACCGCCGCGGCCCAGGGCGCCGTCACCTTCCAGATCGCCCGCCAGACCGTCGGCCGCCACCGCCTCACCGTCCGCTACGCCGGCGACACCGCCCACCGTCCCAGCACCTCCGGCGTCCAGGTCCTCACCGTCACCCGCTGACCCGACCTCGCGCTGACCCGTCGCACGAACGCGACGGGTCACCGAAATATGCGCTGACCCGTCGTAGATCTACGACGGGTCAGCGTGGGGTGGAGCTGGGTCAGGCGGTGTTCTCCGCCGTCGGGGCGGGGGTGTTGCCCTCGAGCCCCGAGCCGCGGCGCTTCGAGACGATCACCGCGGCGGCGATGATGGCCACCGCGACGAGCGCGATCAGGATCCGCAGGACGTCGTGCTGGTCCTCGCCGACGCTCATCGAGACGACCGCCGTGGCGATCAGCAGCGAGACCAGGTTCATCACCTTGATGAGCGGGTTGATGGCCGGGCCGGCGGTGTCCTTGAACGGGTCGCCGACGGTGTCACCGATGAGGGTGGCCTCGTGGGCGAGCGAGCCCTAGACGCCGTGGTGGCCGTCCTCGACGAGCTTCTAGGCGTTGTCCCAGGCGCCACCGGCGTTGGCCAGGAAGACCGCCATCAGGGTGCCGGTGCCGATCGCGCCGGCCAGGAAGCCGGCGAGCGCGGTCGGGCCGAGGCCGAAGCCCACGGCCACCGGGGCCAGCACCGCGAGGATGCCGGGCGCGATGAGCTCGCGGAGGGAGTCGCGGGTGACGATGTCCACGACCTTGCCGTACTCGGGACGACCGGTGCCCTCCATGATCCCGGGGATCTCGCGGAACTGGCGGCGGACCTCGTAGACCACCGCGGCCGCTGCGCGGGCGACGGCGTTGATGGCCAGCCCCGAGAAGAAGAAGACCACGGCCGCGCCGAGCAGGATGCCGACGATGACGGCGGGGTTGAAGACCTGGAAGTCGAGCTGGTAGAGCTCGTCGGTCTCCGGCAGCGCGTCCCGGACGGCCTCGTCGACGGAGGTGGCGTAGGACCCGAACAGGGCGGTCGCCGCGAGCACGGCCGTGGCGATGGCGATGCCCTTGGTGATGGCCTTGGTCGTGTTGCCGACGGCGTCGAGCTCGGTGAGGATCAGGGCCCCCTCCTCGCTGACGTCGCCCGACATCTCGGCGACGCCCTGGGCGTTGTCGGAGACCGGGCCGAAGGTGTCCATCGCGACGATGACGCCGACGGTGGTGAGCAGGCCGGTGCCGGCGAGGGCGACGGCGAACAACGAGACGGTGAGCGTGGCACCGCCGAGCAGGTAGGCGCCGAAGACCGCGGCCCCGATGACCAGCGTCGTGTAGACCGCGGACTCGAAGCCGACCGAGAGACCGGAGAGGATGACCGTCGCGGCACCGGTGAGCGAGGTGCGGCCGACGTTCTTGACCGGCTCGAACTCGGTGCCGGTGTAGTAGCCGGTGAGGGCCAGGATGCCCGCGGACATGACGATGCCGATGACGACGGCGGCGGCCGCGATGAACGCGGGGTTGCCGGGGATGTCGGCGAACTCGGCGCCGAAGTCGGCGAAGTCGGTCGGCAGGTAGACGAACGACAGCACGATGCTGGCGACCGCGGCGATGCCCGAGGAGAGGTAGAAGGACCGGTTGATGGTCGACAGCCCGTTGACGCCGGGGGTGGGCTTGGTGAGGTAGACGCCGGCGACCGCGGTGAGCGCGCCGATGGCCGGGATGAGCAACGGGTAGACGAGGCCCTTGTCGCCGAAGACCTGCGAGCCGAGGATCAGCGCCGCGACCAGGGTGACGGCGTAGGACTCGAAGAGGTCGGCGGCCATGCCGGCGCAGTCACCGACGTTGTCACCGACGTTGTCGGCGATGGTGGCGGCGTTGCGGGGGTCGTCCTCGGGGATGCCCTGCTCGACCTTGCCGACCAGGTCGGCGCCGACGTCGGCGGCCTTGGTGAAGATGCCGCCGCCGACCCGCATGAACATGGCGAGCAGCGCCGCCCCGAAGCCGAAGCCCTCGAGCACGTCGGGCGCCTCGTCCTGGAAGAACAGCACGACGAGGCTGGCACCCAGCAGGCCGAGGCCAACGGTGAGCATGCCGACCATGGCGCCCGTACGCAGGCCGATGCGCATGGCCGGCTCACGACCGCCGGGCTCGTTGGCCGCCGCGGCGACGCGGAGGTTGGCGCGGACGGCCAGGCTCATGCCGAGGTAGCCGACCGCGGCCGAGAAGCCGGCGCCGACGACGAAGAACACGGACCGGAAGATCCGGACCGTGGCATCGTCGGCAGGCAGCGCGAGCAGCGCGAAGAACGCGATCACGGCGAAGATCGCCAGCGTCCTGAACTGTCGCTGGAGGTAGGCGTCGGCCCCCTCCTGCACCGCCTGGGCGATGTTCTTCATGTTGTCGGTGCCTTCGCCGGCAGCCAGGACCTCGGAGCGGAACAGGTACGCCATCCCGAGCGCGCCGAGCGCGATCAGGGCGACGACGATGACCAGGACGAGGTTGCCACCGGAGACTTCGACTGCTGCGGGATGGATCCCGGACATGCGTCCTCCTGCGTATGTGGGCGTGCGCCAACCGGGTCGATGTGACCCAGGTCATGGAACGTGGCGGAGTTTACGCACGGAGGACCCCCACGAGGACAGGGGGTGTGACGTGGACCACGCCTCGGGACGAGGGGTGGTCGGACCGGCCGCGGAGGGCCAGGATCAGGCCGGGTCAGGCCTGGGCGAGGGCGGCTTCGGCCGACTCGTGGATGACGAACACCTTGGCCAGCCCGGTGATCCGGAAGATCTTGAGCAGCCGGTCCTGGTTGCAGATCAGGCTGAGCGACCCGTCGTGGGCGCGCACCTTCTTGAGCCCGCCGACCAGGACGCCGAGGCCGGTCGAGTCGAGGAACTCGACGGCCTCCATGTCGACCACCAGGTGGTAGGTGCCGGCAGCGACGAGCTCGGTGATCTTGTCGCGCAGCTTGGGAGCCGTGTAGACGTCGATCTCGCCACCGACGGCGACGATGGTGCGCCCGTCGACGTCGCGCGTCTCGAGACTCAGGTCCACGTGATCTCCCGGAGGGGGGTGAGGCAGGGCTGGAACATCAAACCATGCGACGCGCGCCGTCGCACAGACGATGGTAAAGGCCCGCGGCGGTGTTGTCCCGAGGGTGTCCCCGGCGTGTGCCACCATCGCGAACGTGTCCACCGCCGCCCGAGCCCCGATCGCCGGCGGCGGTCCCGCCGGTCTCGGTGGCCGAGGGCACGGGCAGCAGTCGGTGGCCGACCTCGTGACCCGGCTGGCCGGCGTGCCCGGGCGCGACGGGCGGCACACCCACCTCGAGGTCCGACCGGCGCGCGCCGCCGAGCCGGTGG
>NZ_JAURVJ010000209.1 GCF_030655615.1 Nocardioides sp. | reverse complement strand
GTCGTCCTCACGGCCGCGGTCGTGGCGCTCCTGCTGGTGGGCGCCGGGATCGCCTACGCCGTCCTCGGCTCCGACGACGACCCGGACGAACCCGGCACGGCCGACCCGACGAGCGCGTCGACGAGCGGCGCGTCGAGCGAGCCGACCTCGGGCGACCCGAGCTCCGGCACGACCGTGGCGCCTTCCGAGGGGCCGGTCAACGGCGACCTCGACGGCGACGGCCGGGGCGACCTGAGCATCGACTACGAACCGGCTGACGACGAGGTCCTCCGGACGACCACCTGGTCCTCGAACGGGTCGACCTTCGTCGACGCCGAGACCGACGAGCTCGGTCCGACGACCGGGCTGCCGACCTGGCGGGTGCGCGGCCACCTCGACGACGACGACACCGAGGACGTGCTGACCTTCCGCCAGCCCGGAGCCGAGGGACCCGTCAGCGTCACCAGCGACCTGAGTGGCGACGACACGCTCGACCTCGAGCTGCCCTACACCGGCCCCGCCTCCGGCAACGACGCCCTGGCCGACCTCGACGGCGACGGCACCGACGACCTGTTCACGCTCGAGGTGATCAAGAAGCAGGTCGTGCTCACGACCTGGACGTTCGACGGCTCGGCGTTCGGGTCCCCGGAGAAGCGCCTCTCCCTCCCCGTCGACGACCTCAACTACTTCTGGATCCAGCCGGGCGACTTCAACGGCGACGAAGTCGCCGACCTCGCGACGGTCGAGCTCACCGGCACCTTCGACCGCGGCTACCCCGGCTCGGTCGAGATCCGGCTCGGTGACGGTGAGGGCGGGTTCGCCGAGCCGGTCAGCGCGCCGTTCACCTCGGCCCAGTCGAGCATGATCGTGCGCAGCGGCGACTTCGACGCCGACGGCTCCGACGAGCTCGTCGTGGGTGACTTCGACACCCGGTTCGTCGTCCTCAACGTGTTCGACCTCGACGGCGACACGATCACCCCCCGCGGCAACGCCGGCAACCTCCGCAACGAGGGCACCGCCCAGGCCGGTCCTGACCTGACGGTCGGCGACGTCGACGGCGACGGCTACGACGACGTCGTGATGGTCGGTCTGGTGCGCGAGGACGGCAACGCCCGGGTGCTGGTGGGGAAGTCCAACGGGACCACCTTCACCAGCAGCCGCTGGCTCGCCTGGGACCAGCTGTTCGCCGACCGCGAGAACCCCGACGACCGAGTCCGCTTCGACCTCCTGGAGGACGCACGATGGTGACCCCCGCAAGCCCGCCCCCCACCCCCGGCTCGATGTTCGGCCCCTACCGCATCGACTCGGTCATCGCGCAGGGGCGGACCGGTGTCCTCTACCTCGCGACCGATCAGCGGCTGGGCCGTCCGGTGGCGCTCAAGGTCGTCGTCGGCACCCTCGCGGAGTCGGCCGACTTCGTCGACCGGTTCCAGCGCGAGGCCGCCACCCTGGCCCAGCTCGAGTCGCCGCACGTGGTGCAGGTCTTCGACCACGGCGTCCAGGACGGGCTGCCGTTCATCGCCACGCAGTACGCCGCCGGCGGCGACCTGCGCGCCCTGCTCGCCAGGCTCGGCCCGATGCCGCTCCCGCTGGCCGCCCAGGCGATGTCGCAGGTCGCCGAGGCGCTGCGCGACGCCCACCGCGCCGGCGTCGTCCACCGCAACCTCAAGCCGTCCAACGTGCTGCTGCGCGACGACCGGCTCGACCGGCTGCACGTGCTGGTCTGCGACTTCGGCGTCGGGCCCTCCGAGGCCAGTGCCGTGACCGAGCCTGCGTCGGCCGCTGGTGCGTGGAACTACCTGGCCCCCGAGCGCATCCAGGGCCAGCCGGGGACCGAGGCGTCCGACGTCTACTCAGTCGGCTGCCTGCTCTACGAGGCCGTCACGGGCCGGGCACCCTTCACGGGCACCGACGTCGAGGTCGCGATGGCCCACATGAGTGCGCCGGTCCCCCAGGTCCCCGGCACCGACGACGCCTCCCAGCAGCTCAACCGGATCCTGACCCGCGCCCTCGCCAAGGACCCCGCCCAGCGCCACGCGTCGGCCTCCGAGCTGCGCGACGAGCTGCGGACCTTCGCCGGCATCCTGTCGGCACCCCCGGCACCCCCGGCTCAGTCGGCACCCCCGGCCCAGTCGGCTCCCCCGGGCGCGCCCGGCCCGGCCTCCGCGGCCGTCACCATGGCCCCGTCGCTGGGCAAGCCCCCGACCGGTCCGCCGGTCGGTCCGCCCAGTCCCCCGCCGGCGTACCAGTCGGCGAGCGTGCCGCAGGCGCCGCCGCCGTACCCCGGCGCGAGCCCGACGGGCCCCACCTCCGGCTCCGGGGACAAGAAGTGGTGGTGGATCGGCGCGGCCGCCGTCCTGGTGCTCGTCATCGGGGTCGGCGTCGCGATCGCCGTCGTCAGCGGTGGCGACGACGACGAGCCCGAGGCGGGACCGACCGAGACGGTGTCGACGGCCGAGGACCCGACCGACCCGACCAGCGAGACGCTCGAGCCCACCGAGCCGACCGAGTCGGAGCCCACCGAGGAGGGCCCGGTCACGCCCGACACCTCGGGGCCGGTGACCAACGACATCGACGCCGACGGCTTCGGCGACCTCACGCTGCAGACGTTCGACGGCCTGCGGGTCTACTCGTCCGACGGCACGACGCTCGGCGACGCCGCCGTGCGCCGCAACCGCGCCGGCATCGTCGGCGTGGGCGGCGACGTCAACAACGACGACCGGATCGACCTGGTGCGCATCCTCGGCGACCCGCCGCGCATGTCGGCGTCCACGTCGGTCGCGGGCGCGCCGACGTCGCCGCTCTCGACACCCGACAACGCCGAGTTCACCTCGGCCCTCGACGTCCCGCTCGCCCTGGGCGACGTCGACGGCGACGGCAACCTCGACATCGTCCTGCTGACCCGGCTCACCGACACCAAGGCCGAGATCGACGTCGCCCTGGGCGACGGCTCGGGCGCGTTCGCCGCGACGACGCCTTGGTACTCCGGCCCGCTCGGCGAGGCCGAGGGCCTGGTCCTCGTCGCCGACGTCGACGACGACGGCCTCGGCGACGTCGTGCACGTCAGCATCGGCCGGCTGACCGACGCCTCCCCGCAGGCGACGCTGCTGAAGTCCGACGGCAGCGCCCTGACGGTGACCGGTGAGGTCACCGAGGTGGACGCGGCCGGCTTCGCCGTCGGCACCGTCGTGACCGGCGACCTCGACGGCGACAACGTGAACGAGGTCATCGGCACGACCGCCGACGGCCTCAAGATCAACGTCTGGTCGTGGAACGGCACGACCTTCGACCAGGACCCGGTCTACGACGACACCGAGAGCCTCGCCTCCGACGACGTCACGGCGAGCGACTTCGTCATCAGCGACGTCAACGGCGACGGCTTCGACGACGTGGTCGTCCTCGGCAACACCGACGACTTCGAGGCCGTCGTCGACTTCGTCTACCTCAGCGACGGCACCGCGGTCGCGCCCGACCCGGCCTGGCGGCGCTCGCTCGACCTGGGCGACATCACCTCGGCGGCGCCGCTGGCCCAGGAGAGCAACCTCTCCTGAGCCGGGGTCAGGCCGCGAGGTCAGGCCGCGAGGTCAGGCCGCGGGGTCAGGCCGCGGGGTCAGGCCGCGAGGCCGTGCTTGCCGAGGAAGGCGAGCGCGGCGTCGGCGACCTCGGTCCAGTGGCTGTCGATCACCAGGGAGTGGCCGACGCCGGGGATCTCGACGATCTCGGTGGGGTGCTGGGCGTTCTTGGCCTGCCGCTTGTAGGCCGCGTTGGCCAGGGCGAACGGGACGATGTTGTCCTTCTCGCCGGTGACCACGAGCATCGGGCCGCGCTCGGGGTTCCGGTGGTCGGCGCGGGTCGCGGTCGACCACGGCACCACGTTGGCGGTCGCGGCCTGGAAGAGCGGGCGTCCGGGCGCCGGGGTGTGCAGGGTCTCGTAGAGGTGACGGGCCTCCTGCTCGGGCACCGCGTTGGCGAAGCCGTAGCGGAACTCGCCGAAGGTCAGGGTGACGGTGCGGCCACGGTTGAGCGGGTTGCCGAGCACGGGGAACGCCGCCTTGAGCGCCGAGAACGGCAGCGGCAGCACGCCCTTGCTCGGGGCCGGGTCGATGGTGACGGTGCCGGCGGCGATGCCGCGGCCCGCAATGATCTGGACGAGCAGCCCGCCGAAGGAGTGCCCGACGACGATCGGCTGCTGGTCGAGCCCACCGATGACCTCGGCGACGTGGTCGGCGACGTCCGCGACCGACGTACCGGCGAGGGAGGCGGCGTTGCTGTGGGCCTCGGCGACGGTGGGCTGGTCGCCGGGCCAGTCGACGGCGACGGTGGCGTAGCCCTCCTCCTCGAACCGCGCCCGCCACGGGTCCCAGCTGCCGGCGAGCAGCCAGAGGCCGTGGACGAAGACGACCGGGCGGCGGCCCGAGGCGTTGGCGGCGGCGACCTCGGCGGCCTCGCGGGTGGTGACGGTGGTGGTGGTCATGGTCCTGCTCCTTGTCGTGAGGGAGAACGGTCGTTCTCGGTGATCTCGACTCTGCCACGGCACCCCGGTCGTGTCAATACCGATCGTTCTTTCTTTTTCGCGGACCGCGACCTAGGCTCGCCGCATGCCGACCCGCACCACCTCCGAGCCCCGTGACCGCCTCCTCCGCACGGCGGCCGGGCTCTTCTACCGCGAGGGCATCACCGGGGTCGGCGTCGACCGCGTGCTCGCCGAGGCCGGCGTCACCCGGGCGACGATGTACCGCCACTTCCCCGGCAAGGAGGCACTCGTCGTCGCCTACCTCGAGCTCGAGGACGAGACCATCCGCGGCTACTTCACCGCCGCGGCCGCCACCGGCGGCACGCCGTCCGAGCTGCTCGCCGCCGTCGTCGACGGCGTCGCCGACGACGCCCGCCGCTACCACGTGCGCGGCTGTCCCTTCATCAACGCCAGCGCTGAGTACGCCGACCCCGACAGCCCGGTGCGCGCCGTCGTACGACGCCACCGCGACTGGTTCCGCGCCACCCTGACCCAGCTCACCACCGCCGCCGGCCTGCCCGACCCCGAGCGCGCCGCGGCCGCCCTGGTCCTGCTCCGCGACGCCGCCCTCGTCGGGGTCTACCTCGACGGCTCCGACGCCGCGGGCGACGCGTTCCGGTCGACGGCGCGGGCGGTGGCCGGCCTGGACCCGGACACGGACACGGACCCGGACAAGTAACTCACCGTCCGGAGCACCTACCCGCCCGAATTCGGGCGGGTGAGTCGTGCGGACGGTGAGTTACCCGTCCGGCGGCCGGACCACTCAGCCCGGCAGCAGGTCGTGCCGCACGATGGTCGCGGCCCGGGACGGACCGACGCCGACGACGGAGATCCGCGCGCCCGACATCGCCTCGACGGCCTCGACGTAGGCCCGCGCGTTGGCGGGCAGCTCCTCGAAGGTGCGGCACTCGGAGATGTCCTCCCACCAGCCGGGGAGGTAGTCGTAGATCGGCACCGCGTGGTGGAAGTCGCTCTGGTTGACGGGCATCTCGTCGTGGCGGACGCCGCCGACGTCGTAGGCGACGCAGACGGGGACCTGGTCGAGGCCGGTGAGCACGTCGAGCTTGGTGAGCACGAAGTCGGTCACGCCGTTGACCCGCGCGGCGTAGCGGGCGATGACGGCGTCGTACCAGCCGCAGCGGCGGGGCCGACCCGTGGTGGTGCCGTACTCGGCCCCGATCTTGCGCAGGTGCTCGCCGCTGTCGTCGAACAGCTCGGTCGGGAACGGACCCTCGCCGACGCGGGTCGTGTAGGCCTTGACGATGCCGACGACCTGGTCGAGGCGCATCGGGGGGATGCCCGAGCCGGTGCAGGCGCCGGCCGCCGTGCACGACGACGAGGTGACGAACGGATAGGTGCCGTGGTCGACGTCGAGCAGCGTCGCCTGGCCGGCCTCGAGCAGCACGATGTCGCCGTCGTCGAGGGCGTGGTTGAGGAACAGCCCGGTGTCGCAGACCATCGGCGCGAGCCGGTCGGCGTAGGCCAGCAGCTCCTCGACGATCTCGTCGATCTCAGGGGCGCGGCGGTTGTAGATCTTGGTGAGCACCTGGCCCTTGAGGTCGAGCGCGCCCTCGACCTTCTTGCGCAGGATGCTCGCGTCGAAGAGGTCCTGGACGCGGATGCCGATGCGGTTCATCTTGTCGGCGTACGTCGGCCCGATGCCGCGACCGGTGGTGCCGAGGCGGCGCGACCCGAGGAACCGCTCGGTCACCTTGTCGACGGCCTTGTTGTAGCTCGGGATCACGTGGGCGTTGGCGCTGACCTTGAGCCTGCTGACGTCGACGCCGCGGGCGGTCAGCGCGTCGAGCTCCTCGAACAGCACCTCGACGTCGATGACGACGCCGTTGCCGATGACCGGGGTGACGTTGGGGCTGAGGATGCCGCTCGGGAGCAGGTGGAGGGCATACTTCTCGTCGCCGATGACCACCGTGTGGCCGGCGTTGTTGCCACCGTTGAACTTGACCACGTGGTCGACGCGGCTGCCGAGCAGGTCGGTCGCCTTGCCCTTGCCCTCGTCGCCCCACTGCGCGCCGATGATCGCGATCGCGGGCATGCCCACACTCCAGTTCGGTAGCTCGAGAAAAACACCGGAACCCCGGGGCAACAGCGCCGGGGCTCTTGCGTCGGTACGTTACCAAAGCCGCGCCCCGTCCGGTCGATCGTGCCGCCGAACGTGCGTCCGTTACGTTTCACCGATGGACCCGCTGCTCGTCATCACCAACTCCGGGGCCGGCACGTCCGACGAGGAGAACCTCGAGCGGGCCCTGGCCGTGCTGCGTCCCCACACCTCGGTCGAGGTCGAGGCGACCTCGGAGCCCGGCGAGCTCGACGGGGTCCTGCACCGGGCGGGCTCGCGGACGATCGTGGTCGCCGGCGGCGACGGGTCGCTGCACGCGGTCGTCTCCGCGCTCCACAAGCGCAACGACCTCGGCAAGAACCTGATCGGGCTGCTCCCCCTCGGCACCGGCAACGACTTCGCGCGCGGCCTCGACATCCCGCTCGACGTCGAGGACGCCGCCCACGTCCTGATCTCGGGCACGCCGCGCCAGATGGACCTCATCGTCGACGAGGTCGGCGAGGTCGTGGTCAACAACGTGCACGTCGGTGCCGGAGCGATGGCCAGCCGCCGTGCGCACCGGTGGAAGCACCGGCTGCGCCCCGTCGGCGTGGGCAAGGTCAACCTCGGCAAGCTGGGCTACCCGATCGGCGCCCTCATCACCGCGTTCAACCCGCCGGTCATCCGGCTCCGCGTCGAGGTCGACGGCGCGGTCGTGACCGACGTCGACACCCAGGTGCTGCAGGTCGCGATCGGCAACGGCTCGTCGGTCGGCGGCGGCACCGACCTCGTCCCGGACGCCGAGCCCGACGACGGGCACCTCGACGTGATGGTGTCGCGCGCCACCGGGCCGGTCTCCCGGCTGGTCTACGCCGCGCGCCTCACCGTGGGCAAGCACGCGGACCACTCCGACGTCGACTACGTGCGCGGCGCCACCGTCACCGTCAGCGGCGAGGAGTTCTGGGTCAGCGCCGACGGGGAGATCTACGGGCCCGAGCGGCACCGGTCCTGGCGACTGCAGCGGGCGGCGTACTCGATGGTGCTGCCGTGAATCCGGTGGCGCGGCCTCGATAGCGTTGGGGGCGTGGCGCGAGGACAGAAGGACCAGGGAGACCCGACCGACTGGGTGACGCGCGCGGCCGACGACGCCGTGCGGCACGCGGGCGAGGGCTCCGAGCTGATCACCTGCGCGTCGGGGGCGAGCCCGTCCGGGCCGGTCCACCTCGGCAACCTGCGCGAGTTCCTCACGGTGCACTTCGTCGCCGAGGAGATCCGTCGGCGCGGGCTGCCGGTGCGCCACCTGCACAGCTGGGACGACTACGACCGCTTCCGCAAGGTGCCCGCGGGCGTCGACCCGTCGTGGGCCGACCACATCGGGCGGCCGCTGTCGGCCGTGCCCGACCCGTGGGAGTGCCACGTGTCGTGGGCCGAGCACTTCAAGGAGCCACTGGTCGCCTCGCTGCGCGAGATGGGCGTCGAGATGGACGAGGTGTCGCAGACCCTCGCCTACCAGGCCGGCACCTACCGCTCGCAGGTGCTGCACGCCGTCTCGCGGCGCGACGAGATCGAGACCGTGATGGCGCGCTTCCGCACCAAGGCGCCGGCGACCGAGGCCGACGACGAGGGCGCCGCCGGAGGTGCCGGGTCGTTGGCCCGGTTCCCCTACAAGCCCTACTGCCGCCAGTGCGGTCGCGACACCGTCGACGTCACCGCCTACGACGACGAGAGCACTGATCTCTCCTACACCTGCTCGTCATGCGCGTTCGTCGGCGTCACCAACCTGGCCACGCAGGACGAGGGCAAGCTCGTCTGGAAGGTCGACTGGCCGATGCGCTGGGCGTTCGAGAAGGTCGACTTCGAGCCCGGCGGCGACGACCACGCCACGCCCGGGTCGTCCTTCACCGTGGGCAAGGAGATCGCCCCGATCTTCGACTGGCGCGCCCCGTCCTTCGTCGCCTACTCCTTCGTCGGCGTCGCCGGCATGTCCAAGATGTCGTCGTCGCGCGGCGGCGTGCCGACCGCGGCCGACGCGCTGCGGATCCTCGAGGCGCCGATGGTGCGCTGGCTCTACGTGCGCCGGCAGCCCCGCCAGGTCTTCAACATCGACTTCGGCCCCGAGGTCGTCCGCCTCTACGACGAGTGGGACTCCCTCACCAAGAAGGCCACCGGCGGCAAGCGCGACGCCGCCACCCTGGCGTGGGAGCGCGCGTCGTCGACCGCGGCTGCGGGCGTGCTGCCGACCTCACCGGTCGCCGTACCGTTCCGGCTGCTGTCGTCGGTCGCCGACGTCACCGCGGGCTCGGCCGAGCAGGTCTCGCGCATCGTGTCGCGCTCGGGCTACCCGCACGACTCGGTCGCCGACCTCGAACCCCGCCTCGCCAACGCGCTGCGCTGGGTCGGCGACCAGCCCGACGAGGACCGCACCACCGTGCGCGCCGCCCCCGACACCGACCGGCTCGCCGCGCTCACCGAGGACGAGGAGCTCTGGCTCGCCCAGCTGCTCGACCGGATGCCCGACGAGTTCGACCTCGACGAGATCACCACGCTCGTCTACGGCGTCCCCAAGCTCACCCGCGGCATGGGCCTCGACGACCCGCCCACCGACGAGGTCAAGGCCGACCAGAAGGACTTCTTCCGCCTGCTCTACCAGCTCCTCGTCGCCGCCGAGCGTGGCCCGCGCCTCCCCACGCTGTTCCTCGCGCTCGGGGCTGCGCGGGTGCGGGCGCTGCTCGGCGGCGAGCTGTAACTCACTGTTCGCCCAACTATCCCGGTGCTGTAGCACCGGGGTAGTTCTCTGAACGCTGAGTTACAGCTGACCCTCCGGCGCCCTCAGTCAGACGGTTGTCCACAGGCCACAAACCGGCAGTGGAGCTGGCGCCGTTCCGGCGGGAGGGTGCTCGCATGACCCGCATCAATCCTCGCGTCGTCGCGCACATCGGCAGCCACCACGGTCTGATCACGCGAGAGCAGGCGCGCGACCTCGGCATGTCCAACACGTGGATCGACCACATGCTCCGTCAGGGCGCGTGGCTCGTGCTGCACCGCGGCGTGTACGTCGACGCCGTGGTCTGGCACGCCCTCGACCCGTGGCACGGCCAACCGCTGCTGCGGGCACGAGCGGCCGTGATGGCGATGCGGCGAGCCTGGGTGCTCAGCCATGACTCGTCGGTCCACGCCCTGCGTCTCGACTACCTGGAGCCCGCCGATCCGCCCGGCCCGTTCGTGCACATCACCCGCCCGGGAAGCACCAACGCCTGGAGCAGCAACCGCATCAAGCACCACCTGGCCCGCTTCGCCCCCGAGGACGTCGTCGAGGTCGACGGCCTCAGGACGCTCGGCCCCGCCCGCACGGTGGTCGACATGGCCCGCGAGCACGGGTTCCGGGCCGGCCACGTCACGGCTGCCTCGGCCCTGCGACAGGGGGTGACCAAGAACGAGCTGTGGAACGTCGTCGACGGCATGTCCAGCTGGCCTTACATCACGACGGTACGCGAGGTGATCGAGTTCGCGGACCCTGGTTCCATGAGCGCCGCCGAGGCGCTCGCGCACGAGTTCGTGGTCGAGCTCGGTGTCGGCGTACCCGACCTCCAGTGGCCGATGCAACGCGCGGACGGCCGGGTCGCGTGGTGCGACATCCGCGTCGGACGACATGTCTTCGAGGCCCACGGAAAGATCAAGGTCCTGCCACCCCAGGAAGGCGGTGTCGCCGAGAAGTCGGCGACCGACGTCCTCTGGGAGACCCGCAAGCGCGAGCGCTACGTCACCGCCGAGGGTCTGGGGGTGAGCAACCTCTACTGGGAGGACTTCTTCAGCGGCCGGGCCGCCGCCAGGTCCCGGGTTCTGGCTGAGGTCCAGCAGACGATCGAACGATTCGGCAACAACGTCCTGCCCGAGCACCTCGAGCGCAACGCACGGGAGATCCGAGCCCGGCACGACCGTCCCGACGCGTCTTGACCTCGCCGACGTGGAGACCTCCTGGCCCGGCGGCCAGAACATGTAACTCAGTGTTCAAGGCACTACCCCGGCGCTACAGCACCGGGGTAGTGGTTCGAACAGTGAGTTACAGCTCAGCCCAGCAGCTGGTCGTACGCCGTCGGGCTCGAGTCGCGCAGGAACTCCGAGCACCGCACCCACTCGTCGTCCTCGCCGATGGCGCGGGCGGCCTTGGCGAGGAGGGACAGGCAGACGAGGAAGCCGCGGTTGGGCTCGTGCTCCCACGGGACGGGGCCGTGGCCCTTCCAGCCGTTGCGGCGCAGCATGTCGAGGGAGCGGTGGTAGCCGACGCGGGCGTAGGCGTAGACGACGACCGGGTCGGCCTCGGCGCCGGCGGACTCCGAGGCGAGGGCGGCCCAGGCGACGGGCGAGGCGGGAAAGGCGCGGACGGTGTCGACCGGGGAGGAGCCGGAGGACAGGGCGTCGGCCGCGGGGTCGGGGGGCAGGTGGGTGGGCGGGGGGCCGGCCATCAGGTCACCGAAGGACATGTCAGAGCCCCTTGCCGGCGGAGCGGAGGTGCTCGCACGCCTCGACGACGCGCGCGGCCATGCCGGCCTCGGCGGCCTTGCCCCAGGCCCGGGGGTCGTAGGTCTTCTTGTTGCCGACCTCGCCGTCGATCTTGAGCACGCCGTCGTAGTTGGCGAGCATGTGGCCGGCGACGGGGCGGGTGAAGGCGTACTGGGTGTCGGTGTCGACGTTCATCTTGACGACGCCGTAGTCGAGGGCCTCGGCGATCTCCTCGGGCGAGGAGCCCGAGCCGCCGTGAAAGACGAGGTGGAAGGGCTTGGCGCCCTCCTCGAGACCGAACTCCTGCACGACAGCGGCCTGCGCGTCTCGCAGCACCGACGGGCGCAGCTTGACGTTGCCGGGCTTGTAGACGCCGTGCACGTTGCCGAAGGTCAGCGCGGTCATGTAGTAGCCCTGCTCGCCGTAGCCCAGCGCCTTGGCGGTCGCGATCGCGTCCTCGGGCGTGGAGTAGAGCTTGTCGTTGATCTCGGCCTCGACGCCGTCCTCCTCGCCACCCACGACCCCGACCTCGATCTCGAGGATGATCTTGGCGGCGATGCACTTCTCGAGCAGCTCGGCGGCGATCGTGAGGTTCTCGTCGAGCGGCACGGCCGAGCCGTCCCACATGTGCGACTGGAACAGCGGCGCCTGCCCGCCCTTGACCCGCTCGATCGACAGGTCGAGCAGCGGCCGGACGAAGCCGTCGAGCTTGTCCTGGGGGCAGTGGTCGGTGTGGAGCGCGATGTTGACGGGGTAGCTCTTGGCCACCTCGGCGGCGTAGGCCGCGAACGCGACGGAGCCGCTGACCATGTTCTTGACGCTGGGGCCGGAAAGGTACTCGGCGCCGCCGGTCGAGACCTGGACGATCCCGTCGCTGCCGGCGTCGGCGAAGCCCTTGAGCGCCGCGTTGAGGGTCTGCGACGACGACACGTTGATGGCCGGGAACGCGTAGCCGCCCGCCTTGGCGGCGTCCAGCATCTCGGCGTACTTCTCTGGGGTGGCGATAGGCATGCCGACAACCTAACGGCTACCGCTGCGTAGGCACCCGTAGCCTCACAGGCATGCGCCGCGCCCGGTCCCTCCACACGTCCCGACGCGCGTCCGTCGTCGCGCTCGACCCCGGTACGACGTGGGACGTCGTCGCCTCGGGCGAGGCCGGACCCCAGTGGTACGTCGACGCCGCACCGCTGGTCGTCCGCCGCTGGATCGACCGCCTCGCCCTGGGTCCGGCCCTGCGCCGCGAGCCGCCGGGCCGACCCCACCTGGCCACCGGCGACGAGGTCGGGTTCTGGAAGGTTGTCGAGGCCGACCACCAGACCCGCCGGCTGGTGCTCGTCGCCCAGGTCCGCTCGCCGGGCCGGGTCACCCTCGAGGTCGCCGCGCAGCCCCACGCCGACGGCACCGAGGTCGAGCTCGCCGTGACGCTGAGCCCGCGCGGCCTGGTCGGCCGCGCCTACGAGCTGGTCGACCTGCCGGCCCGCGAGGCGGTCAGCGAGCTGCTGGTGCTCCACCTGCTCACCGTTCTCCGCCGTCATGACAACCCCTGGGCGGCGAGCTCCGTAGACCAGGTGTGACCGGCAACGTGAACGACCCGGACGGCGACGACCTCCGCGACCTGCTCGACTCCTCGTTCGGCGACGGGCCCGCTCCCGCCGCCGCCGCCGACCGGCTCGTCCCGGCTCGCCGGGCCCTGCGGCGGCGCCGCCTCGTCTCCGGCGGGGGCCTGGTCGCAGGGGTCGCGGCCGCCGTCACCGCGGTCGCCCTCCTGGGCGGGCCGGGCGGCACCACCGCCGCGGACCCCGCCGACCCCGCGGCCGGGCCCACCACCGGACCCACCACCGTGGCCACGCCGGTCCCCGCCGAGCTGTCCGACTGCACGGTCGCCTCGACCGCGCCGAAGGAGTGGCCCGCCCCCGAGACCGCGCCCGACCTCGGCGACCAGGGCCTCGGCTACGACCCCGACACCGGCCAGCTCATGGTGCCGGCCGCCCCCGGGCCGGACGACCCGGCACGCGCTGAGACCGAGACCCCGACCGAGGCCGAGCCCGGCTTCGTCGACTGCGACGCCGCCGCGACCCCCGCCCCGTCGCCCGAGCTCGTCGTGCCCGACAGCGAGCCGAGCACCACGGGTCCCGCCGTCGAGGACCAGCCCGTCGAGGACCAGCCCACCGGTCGCCCGGGCGACGCGCTCGTCCGCTTCGCCGGCGCGAGCGGCGAGCGGCTCGTCGCCCGCGGCGACGCCCGCGTCGTCGCGCAGTCCGGTGACGTCACGCTCCCCGACAACTTCGCGGCCGCGACCGACCGCACCGCGGTGGCCCGGCTCGACGTCGACGGCGAGGTCGTCTACGTGCTCGCGCGCCAGGTCGGGCCCCAGTCCGACTACATCGCCGTCACCGACACCGCCGGCCGGTGGCCCACCATCAAGGCGTTCCTCCGCTACGCCGAGAAGCAGTACGCAGCCGAGGTCGGCCTGATGTGAGGCAGTCCCAGCGCGACCAGGAGTTCACGGAGTTCGTCGCGGCCCGCCAGGTCCACCTGCGCCGGGTCGCCTACGCCGTGTGCGGCGACTGGAACCGCGCCGACGACGTGCTGCAGACGGCACTCACCAAGCTCTACCTCGCGTGGCCCGGGCTGCGGCGTGACGGGCGCGAGGAGGCCTACGTCCGCCAGATCATCGTGCGCGCCGACATCGACGAGCACCGTCGCCCCTGGCGCCGCGAGGAGGCCGGACTCGACGGTCACGACGGGCCCGTCCGTGAGGGACTGGCCGTCGAGGAGCGCAACGCGCTCTTCGAGGCCCTGCAGGCACTGCCGGTCATGCAGCGCAAGACCGTCGTCCTCCGCCACTGGCTCGGGCTCTCGGTCGAGGAGACGGCCGCCGACCTCGGCATCAGCACCGGCACCGTCAAGAGCCACACCTCGCGCGGCGTCGCGTCGCTGCAGCAGGCGCTCAGCGCCCACGACCACTAGCCGTCGACCTTCTTCTTACCTTCGGCTGCGCCACGGTCCGTCCGTCGCCTAGGTTCCTCGCGACCTCGGCCTCGGACCCAGAAGGACCTCTCGTGACCCGCACTCCCCTGCGCGCCCTCGTCGGCGCGCTGCTCACCGTCGCCGTCAGCGGCGCCGTGCTCACTGCCCCCGCCACGGCCTCGGCCCCGGAGGCGCGCGCCGCCGCCAAGCCCGCCGTCGGCAGCTGCCACGCGACGACCGCGAAGGAGGCTACCGCCGTCAGCGACGGCGACGCCGCGGTGTCGTGCGACAAGACCCACACCGGGCGCACCTTCCTGGTCCCGTCGGTCCCGGCCCGGATCAAGATGAGCGACCTCGACGCGCTGAGCCGGTTCTCGGGCAAGCGGTGCGGACCCGCCTGGACCGAGGCGGTCAACCCCAGCCTTCGCGTCCGGATGCTCTCGTCCTACACCTACTTCTGGTTCGCCCCCACCAAGAAGCAGGTCGACGCGGGCGCCCGGTGGATCCGTTGCGACGTCGCCCTGCTCGCCGGTCCCAGCCTGGCCCCGCTGCCCGCCGCCAAGACGCCCGCCCTCGGCAAGGCGCCGCACCCCGACAACGAGGCACGCTGCTACCTCGGCAAGAAGGGCGGCTACGGCCTCACGGTGTGCACCCGCTCCCACCAGTACCGGGCCAAGGGCATCTTCCAGCTGACCGGCCGGAGGTACCCGAGCCGTGAGGGCGTGCTGCGCGCGGCCTCTCGCAACTGTCCCCGCATCACCGGCAGCCAGCAGTGGCTCGTCGACCCGCCCTCCGTGACCGCCTGGAACGGCGGCGTCAAGCTCTTCGTCTGCTCGGCCAAGACCACCCGCTAGTCGCTGACCTAGCCACGCCAGGCGTCGTCGCCGCCGAGGTCGGCATGCGCCCGGACCCACGAGTGCATGGCGATCGCGGCGGCGGCGGAGGCGTTGATCGACCGGGTCGAGCCGAACTGCGCGATGGAGAACGTGCCCGCGCACGCCTCCCGTGCCCCGTCCGAGAGGCCCGGTCCCTCCTGGCCGAAGAGGAAGCAGATCCGGCGCGGCACGACCGTCGTCTCCAGGTGCGCCGAGCCGGGCAGGTTGTCGATCCCCCAGAGCGGGACCGGCTCGTCGGTCTCGTCCAGGTAGGCCGCCAGGTCGGCGACCGTCGGGTGGTGGCGCACGTGCTGGTAGCGGTCGGTCACCATCGCGCCGCGACGGTTCCACCGCTTCTCGCCGACGACGTGCACCTCGGCCGCCAGGAACGCGTTGGCGGTGCGGACGATCGTGCCGATGTTGAAGTCGTGCTGCCAGTTCTCGATGGCGACGTGGAACCCGTGCCGCCGCGTGTCGAGATCGGCCCGGATCGCGTCCATCGACCAGTAGCGGTAGCGGTCGACGACGTTGCGCCGGTCGCCCTCGGTGAGCAGCACCGCGTCGTACACCTCGCTGCCCGGGCCACTCGGCCACGGGCCCGGCCACGGGCCGACGCCCACCTCGGGCGGGCCGTGCGGCATCGGGTCGTAGGGCGCCCGCTGCACGACCAGGGGTTTGTCAGGGTCGGTCTCCCGCACGGGCGGGACCCTACGGCAGGTACCGTTGGCCCGTGAGCCTGACCGCTGTGACCGACTCCCTGGCTCCGATGCTGCTGGGCATCAAGTGGCTCGATCCCGACTACCTGCTCACCGAGTACGGCGAGGGATTCATCTGGCTCAGCCTGGCGATCGTCTTCGTCGAGTGCGGGCTGTTCTTCCCGTTCCTGCCCGGCGACACCCTGCTCTTCGCGCTCGGTCTCTTCATCGCCGGTCAGAAGATCGAGGTCATCGGCGTCTCCAACGAGCCGGTCGAGCTGGTGATGGCGCTGGTCCTCCTCACGCTCGCGGCCTTCCTGGGCAACGTGGTCGGCTACGAGATCGGGAGACGGGTGGGTCCACCGCTCTACGAGCGCGACGGCCGCCTGCTCAAGCGCAAGTACTTCGACAACACCGGCGCCTTCTTCGAGAAGCACGGCAACAAGGCGCTGGTCATCGGACGCTTCGTGCCGTTCGTCCGCACCTTCATCACCGTCGTGGCCGGCGTCACCCAGATGGAGCGGCGCCGCTTCTTCACCTGGAGCCTCATCGGCGCGCTGCTCTGGGTCCTGAGCATCACGCTGCTCGGCTACTTCCTCGGTGCCGCGTTCCCGGTCATCGGCGAGAACATCGACTACGCCGCCATCGCGATCGCCGTGTTCACGATCGCGCCGCTGCTCTACGAGGGCATCAAGCACCGTCGCGACATCGGCCACCACGACGACGCGGACGACGCGCCCACCAAGTCCAACGACGAGCTGCCCGGGACCGTCGAGGCCTGAGGCGCCTCAGCCCCTGTCAGCCCCTGTCAGCCCCGGGCGACCGCGTCGAGGTCGGCACGGGTGAGCACCGAGCGGACCTCCAGGCCCACGTCGGCCAAGGGGTTCTCGCCCTCGGGCGAGCGGTCGATCGCACACACGACGACCTCGACGATCGCCCCGCCCTCGCGCAGCGCGCGGGTCGCGTCGCGCACGGCGCCGCCGGTGGTGAGGACGTCCTCGATCAGCGTGACCCGCTTGCCGTCGTAGGACGGACCCTCGGCGAGCTTGCAGGTGCCGTAGGTCTTGGCCTCCTTGCGCACGAACAGCGCCGGGGTGCCGGTGATGCCGCTGACCGACGTGGCGAGCGGGATGCCGCCCATCTCGAGGCCGCCGAGCAGGTCGGTGTCCTGCGGGACGAGCTGGATCATCTCCCGGGCGACCCGGGCCAGCAGGAGCGGGTCGGCCTCGAAGAGGTACTTGTCGAAGTAGGTGTCGGAGACCTGCCCGGAGCGGAGGGTGAACTCCCCGTGCAGGCGGCACGTGGCGTCGATGTCGGCGGCGAGGGAGTCGTCGGTCGTGGTCACGCCTGAGAGGCTAGCGAGCATGGTCGCCTCCCGTCTGCACGGCATCCCGCCGACGATCTTCGCCGAGATGTCCGCCCTCGCGGTCCGCACCGGGTCGGTCAACCTCGGCCAGGGCTTCCCCGACGAGGACGGCCCCGAGACCGTGGTGGCCGCCGCGGTCGGCGCGCTGCGCGCTGGCGCCAACCAGTACGCGCCCGGGATCGGCGTACCGGCGCTGCGGCGGGCGATCGCCGACCACCAGCTCCGCCACTACGGCCTCGAGCTCGACCCCGACACCCAGGTCGCGGTCACGACCGGCTGCACCGAGGCCGTGGCCGCGGCGCTGCTCGGCCTCGTCGAGCCCGGTGACGAGGTGGTCGTCCTCGAGCCCTACTACGACTCCTACCTCGCGATGCTGCAGATGGCGGGCGGGGTACGCCGGCCCGTCACCCTGCGCTCCCCCGACTTCCGCGTCGACCTCGACGAGCTGCGGGCGGCGGTGACGCCGCGCACCCGGTTCGTGCTGCTCAACAGCCCGCACAACCCGACCGGCACCGTGCTGACCCGCACCGAGGTCGAGGCGGTGGCGGCGCTCGCGCTCGAGCACGACCTGACCGTCATCACCGACGAGGTCTACGAGCACCTGGTCTACGACGGCTCCGAGCACGTCCCGGTCGCGACCCTGCCCGGCATGGCCGAGCGCACCCTGACCCTCTCGAGCGTCGGCAAGTCCTACTCGCTGACCGGCTGGAAGGTCGGCTGGGCGACCGGCCCGGCCCACCTCGTGAGCGCCGTCGTCGCGGCCAAGCAGTGGCTGACGTTCACCTCGGGCGCGCCGCTGCAGCCGGCGGTCGCGGTCGCGCTCGCCGACCACCCCGACTGGCCGACCGCGCTCGCTCGCGACCTGCAGGACAAGCGCGACCTGCTCGTCTCGGGACTGGTCGCCGCCGGTCTGCCGACGTCGACCCCGCAGGGCACCTACTTCGCCACCTCCGACGTCAGCGGCCTCGGCTGGGACGACGGGCTCGCGTTCTGCCTCGCCCTCCCGGAGCGGGCCGGCGTCGTCGCGATCCCCGCCCAGGTCTTCTACGACGACCCCCGCGGCCCCGGCCGCCACCTGGTGCGGTGGGCGTTCTGCAAGAAGCGGGACGTCCTCGCTGAAGCCACGTCCCGCCTGGGTGCGGCCGACCTCGGCCGCTGACCACCCCAGCGTCGGAACAGCGTCGGGACCGCGTCAGGAGCGCTGGTGCGGCTTGCGCGCGAACCAGGCGGCGGCGTCCTGCCGGAGCAGCAGGACGGCGACCGCGACGCACGCCGCGGTGACCAGGAGCGCGACGACCGTGAGGATCGCGACCAGGCTGGCGAGGGCCGCCATGATCGACGACACGACGAGCGCGATGCGGGCGGCGCCGATGCCCCGCGCGGTCAGCACGGCCAGGACGATCGCGACGAACGCCCAGACGATGAAGGCGATCAGGATGCCCGCGACGACGTCGACGAGCACGGCCGGGCTGTAGCCCTCGAGCGCGGGGTTGTCGGCGATCATGTCGGCGAACTCGCTCTCGAGCGAGGCCGAGTCGCCCTTGATGACGAGGATGAGCGCGACCAGCCCGGCGATGCTCACGGCCGACGCCACGATCGTGGTGAGGACAGCGGCGAGCACCGTGCTGGGCCGCTCCGCGGGGACGACGGGCTGCTGCCCGTAGGGGGCCTGGGCGCCGGCCCAGGTGGTGGGGGCGGGGTAGGTCGGCACAGCCGGCTCGGTGGGTGCGACCGGCGCAGCAGGCGCGACCGGGGCCGGGGCGGTCTCGGCGACGGTCTTGGCGGCCGGATCGACCGCGCCGGTCGCGCCGACCGGGGCGGTGAGCGCGGGGTGCCGCGCGACGGCGACGCCGTTGAGCCAGTCGCGCACGGGCTGGCGCCACAGCAGGGCGATCGCGACGACCACGATGGTGGCGACGAAGTCGGAGGTGGCGGTGCCGGCCACCAGCAGGACCGGGGCGAGCAGGCTCAGGGCGAGTCGCGCGCGACGCTTGCGCTGCAGCACCTCGAACCCCAGGAAGGCCGTGACGACACCGACGCCGCCGGCCACGACGCACAGGACGCGCAGCACGGACTGCCACTGGTCGGCGGTGATCCCGATGCCCTGGCCGAACCCGTTCTTGACGAAGACGTCGGCCTGCTCCTGGGCCTCGATGGAGCCGAGCGAGGCCATCCGGTCGAAGGCCAGCATCACCACGAACACCGACCCGATGAGGATCGCGCCGCCGAGCAGCGTCGCCTGGGGCGGTCGCGGCTGCTTCTTCTCGGTCACGCGACCAGTGTCCCAGGCCCACCCCAACCCGCCGAGTCGGCGCACGTGTGCGCCGACTCGGCGGGACCTGAGGCTGATCTGGAGGGGCGGAGGGTCAGCCGGAGAGGACGAGGCCGCCACCCTCGGGGGCGACGTCGACGTGGACGGTGCCGCCGTCGGAGACCTGGCCGCCGATGAGCAGCCGGGCCAGGGGGTCGCCGATGGCGCTCTGGATCAGCCGGCGCAGCGGACGGGCGCCGTAGGCCGGGTCGTAGCCCACGTCGGACAGCCAGGTCTTGGCCGCGTCGCTGACCTGGATCGTCACCCGGCGCCCGGCCAGGCGCTTGCCGAGCAGCGCGAGCTGCAGGCTGACGATGTGGGTGAGCGCGTCCTGCGAGAGCGCCTCGAACTGCACGATCTCGTCGAGCCGGTTGAGGAACTCGGGCTTGAAGCTCTGCCGGACGACCGCCAGCACCGACTCCTTCTTCTTCTCGGCGTCGAGCGTCGGGTCGACGAGGTAGGACGACCCGAGGTTGGAGGTCAGGATGAGGATCGTGTTGCGGAAGTCGACCGTGCGGCCCTGGCCGTCGGTGAGGCGGCCGTCGTCGAGCACCTGCAGCAGGATGTCGAAGACCTCGGGGTGGGCCTTCTCGACCTCGTCGAGGAGCACGACGCTGTAGGGACGACGGCGCACGGCCTCGGTGAGCTGGCCGCCCTCGTCGTAGCCGACGTAGCCGGGAGGCGCCCCGACGAGCCGCGAGACCGAGTGCTTCTCGGAGTACTCGCTCATGTCGATGCGGACGATCGCCCGCTCGTCGTCGAAGAGGAAGTCGGCGAGCGCCTTGGCCAGCTCGGTCTTGCCGGTGCCGGTCGGGCCGAGGAACAGGAACGAGCCGGTGGGGCGGTCGGGGTCGGCGATGCCGGCCCGCGAGCGGCGTACGGCGTCGCTGACCGCGACGACGGCGGCGTGCTGGCCCACGAGCCGCTCGCCGATGACGTCCTCCATCCGGAGCAGCTTGGCGGTCTCGCCCTCGAGCATCCGGCCGGTGGGGATGCCGGTCCAGGCCTCGACGACGTCGGCGATCTGCTCGGCGCCGACGCTGTCGCCGACGAGCGGCGCGACGCCGGTCTCGGCGGCGTCCTCGGCCTCCTCGGCCGCGGCGATCTGCTTCTCGAGCTCGGGGATCCGGCCGTAGAGGATCTCGGCGGCCGCGCCGAGGTCGCCGTCGCGCTGCAGCCGCTCGGCCTCGCCGCGCAGCTGGTCGAGCTGGACGCGCAGCTCGCCCTCACCCTCGCGGGAGGCCTTCTCGCGCTCCCACCGGGCCTCGAGGGCGCGCAGCTCCTCCTGCTTGTCGGCGAGGTCGGCGCGCAGCACCGCCAGCCGCTCGACGGAGGCGGCGTCGACCTCGTTGTCGAGGGAGAACTCCTCCATCTTGAGGCGGTCGACCTGCCGGCGGAGCTGGTCGATCTCCTCCGGCGAGCTCTCGATCTCCATCTTGAGCCGCGAGCTGGCCTCGTCGACGAGGTCGATGGCCTTGTCGGGCAGCTGCCGGCCGGTGATGTAGCGGTCGGAGAGGGTCGCGGCCGCGACGAGCGCGGCGTCGGTGATGCGGACCTTGTGGTGGGCCTCGTACTTCTCCCGGATGCCACGCAGGATCTGGATCGTGTCCTCGACCGAGGGCTCGCCGACGAAGACCTGCTGGAAGCGGCGCTCGAGGGCGGGGTCCTTCTCGATCCGCTCGCGGTACTCGTCGAGCGTCGTCGCGCCGATCATGTGCAGCTCGCCGCGCGCCAGCATCGGCTTGAGCATGTTGCCGGCATCCATCGCGGAGTCGCCGCCGGCGCCCGCGCCGACCACGGTGTGCAGCTCGTCGATGATCGTGATGACCTGGCCACCGGCGTCCTTGATCTCCTCGAGGACGGCCTTGAGCCGCTCCTCGAACTCGCCGCGGTACTTGGCCCCCGCGACCATGGCCGCCAGGTCGAGGCTGAGCACCCGCCGGCCCTTGAGCGAGTCGGGCACGTCGCCGGCGACGACCCGCTGGGCGAGCCCCTCGACGACGGCGGTCTTGCCGACGCCGGGCTCGCCGATGAGCACGGGGTTGTTCTTGGTGCGCCGCGACAGGACCTGCACGACGCGGCGGATCTCGGCGTCACGTCCGATGACCGGGTCGAGCTTGCCGTCCTCGGCCGCGGCGGTGAGGTCGACGGAGTACCTCTCGAGCGCCTCGTAGGTCGACTCGGCGTCCTGGCTGGTGACGCGACGGTTGCCGCGGAACGCGGTCAGCCCCTCGCGCAGCCCCTTCTCGGTGAGCCCGGCGTCGCTGAGCAGCCGCTGGGCGGACGACTCGGTGCCGGCGAGCGCGATGAGGAGGTGCTCGGTGGCGACGAAGTCGTCCTTGAGGCCGGCCGCCAGGTCGATCGCGGCGGCGAGGACGCGGGTCAGGGCCGGCGTGGCGGCCGGTGTCTTGACGGTGGCGCCGCTCGCGCTCGGCAGCGCGGCCAGAGCCGACTCGGCCCTGGCCGCCAGCGCGGCGGCGTCGACGCCCGACTTGGTGACCAGGGTGCGGGCGGCACCCTCGGCGTCGCGCAGCAGGGCGACGAGGAGGTGCAGGGGCTCGACGGTGGTGTGGCCGGAGGTCGTCGCGGACAGCTGGGCCGCTTCGACGGCCTCGCGGCTGCGGGTGGTGAACTTCTCGGCACCGAACTGGGACATGGGGGCTGCTCCTGGGGTCGTGCGTGGGGTGTGCTGGCTACGTCGGGATCAACGCACGTGAAGTTGAGTCTGTTCCACTCAACTCTGGGAAAGTGAGGCCGCCCTCGTCGCACCGCCACACCCCAAGGGGTCGGTCTAGACCACTTCCTCGATCCCGTGAATCCCCGGCGGCGGCGCGGCCATCGTTCTACCGTCTTTGACCAGGGAGAGCACGCACGGCCCGGGAGAGGGCCGTGTGAGAAGGGAAGCAGGCGGTGACGGTCATGTCGACCGCAGTCGGTGCGAGCATGCTCGCCCACGGACTGCACTACGCCATGGTGCTCGCCGGCCTGTGGGGCCTGGCGGCGCTCCTGCTGCCGCACGCCCTGACCCGCTGGTCCCACGCCCACCCACCGGCGTACGACGAGCACGAACGCCGGGTGGCCGCCTTGCGCGCCGCCGTCACGTCGGGCGCCCCCGGCGTCGCCTTCCCGGACGATCCCCCCATGGTCGGGACGGCGAGCACCCGGGCCGCGCCCGTCCCCGTCCTGTCGGCGCCCCTCGCGGTGGTCGCCACGGCCGCCGCCGCCGGCATCCACGCCGCCGTCGCTCCCCCGCACCTGCGCGAGCAGACCGTCGCCGGGCTGTTCTTCCTCGTCACCGCGGCCGCCCAGCTCGCCTGGGCCGCGGCCGCGGCCGGGCGGCCCACCCCGACGCTCCTGCGCGCCGGCGTCGTGCTCAACCTCGGCCTCGTCGCCCTGTGGCTGCTGACCCGGACCGCCGGGCTCCCGTTCGGCCTGCTGCCCGAGCCGCACCCGGTCGGCCCGTGGGACCTGACCTGCGTGGCCTGGCAGGTCGCCGCAGCTGCCGCCTGCGCCGGGGCATTGCGGGACGGGTCAGTGGGTACGGACGACGTCCGGTGCCCGTCGTGGTTCGACTGGCACCCCTCCACCCGGGCCGCGGTCGGGGCCGCGGCCGTCTCCCTCGTCCTACTCACCCTCAGCGGAGCTCACTCATGACGTGGCAGATCGGCATGGTCGCCAACTCCATCATCGCCGTCGCCTACCTGTTGATCTGCCTGGCGATCATCGTGCCGCTGGCCAAGAGCAACCAGCTGCGGACCAACCCGCTCGGGGCCGCGACCGCCGCGATCTTCTTCACCTGCGCCGTCCACCACGGCACGCACGCCGTGCACATGCTGCTGCCGACCTTCTTCGAGGGCGACACCCGCGGGCTGGCGATGCGGGCGGCCTGGGGCTGGCCGCTGACGATCTGGGACATCGTGGGGGCCGCCGTGGCCGTCTACTACTGGACGCTGCGCCGCACCTACAGCTCCCTCATGGAGGGCGCCCAGCTCTTCGACGACCTCCGCAAGCGGGAGCAGCAGGCCCTCGAGATCAACGACTCTGTCCTTCAGGGGATGGTCGTCTCCAAGATGGCCCTCGACCTCGACGACCACGAGCGGGCCCGCGCCGCGCTCGACGCCTCCATCGACTCCGCCAGCAGGATCATCACCAACCTGCTCGGCAGCGAGCACTTCAGCATCAAGCTCCTCCGCAGCGCTCCTGCTGCGGTCGACCTGGGGGACCCCACGTCCCGCCCGGCTGCCGATCGCGCTCCGGCTCCGGCTGACCCGTCCAACGAGGAGAAGACGACGTGAGCGCACTCGCCACCACCCGGCCGCTCCGGGTCGTGATCATCGACGACACCCCCGACCTGCGCGAGCTGCTGAGGATCGCCCTCACGCGCGGGGGGTTCGAGGTCGTCGGCGAGGCCGGCGACGGCAGCAAGGGCATCGACGTCGTCCGGCTGCACCGCCCCGACGTCGTCCTGCTCGACCTGGCGATGCCGGTGATGGACGGCATCGAGGCGCTCCCCTCGATCCGCCGGCTCTGCCCGGCCGCCAAGATCATCGTCCTGTCCGGCTTCGGCGCCCAGCAGATGTCGGCCCGCGCGGTCGCCGCCGGCGCCGACGGCTACGTCCAGAAGGGCGCCCCGCTCAACACGATCCTCGACTACGTGCGCGACATGTCGACCGGCGGCCGCCGCCCGAGCCGCGGGCTCGCCGTCGTACCCGTCCACCAGACGCCCGCGGCCGCGCCGCACTCCGACAAGCTGGAGGACGAGAGGAAGTCCGGCACGGCCGCCGTCGACGCCCCCACCCGGAGCGCCGCCTCCGCCACCGCCCCCGCCAACGTCTCCGCCTGGGAGGCCATGCGGATGGCGCCCTACGGCGTCATCGAGCTCGCCGACGAGCCGCTCTTCCGGATCGTCCACGCCAACCCGATGGGCGCCCGCCTGCTCGGCACCGACAAGTCCGGCACCCCGCTGGCCATGGTCGCGCCCGAGCTCGCCGCCCTGGTCTCCTACCACCGCCTCGACAACGACGCGACCTTCGAGACCCAGGTCGACGGCGGCCGGGTCCGCGTCACGCTCCGGCGTACCGGCTGGTCGGTCATGGTCTTCCTCGACTCCACCGCCGAGGACGTCGGCCTGCTCCGCCGCGCCATCGCCACCACCGCCCACGAGGTCCGCGGCCCCGTCGCCGTGCTCTGCGGCATCGCCGAGACCCTCGCCTGGGACGCCGACAGCATGTCGCTCGACCAGACCCGCCGCCTGATGGAGTCCGTCGCCCGCCAGGCCCGCATCCTCGACCGGATCACCGCCGACCTGCTCACGGCCGCGCAGATCCAGCGCGGCACCCTGCGCATCGACCAGCAGGTCGTCGAGCCGCGCACCCTCATCCTCGGCACCATCGAGGGCCGCTGGGACGTCGAGGTCGCCATCGAGGACGACCGCCCGGTCCGTGCCGACCCGCTCCGCCTCGAGCAGATGCTGACCAACCTCCTCAGCAACGCCCACAAGTACGGCGCCGCCCCCTACATCGTCCGCGTCCGCCCCGACGGCGACTTCGTCGCCATCGACGTCATCGACCACGGCGAGGGCGTGCCCGCCGAGTTCGTCAACGACCTCTTCCACGAGTTCGCCCGCGCCCACGGCGCCGTCGCCACCGGCACCGGCCTCGGCCTCTACGTCGTCCGCACCCTCGCCCAGGCGCAGAACGGCACCGTCACCTATGCGCCGGGCACCGACGGTGGGTCCGTCTTCACCGTGCGGTTGCTGGCCTGCTGAGCTGGTCGGTCTGGTACGTCGGGCTTGGTCTCTCCGGGCCTTGGGTCCTTCGGGGTCGGGCTGTCCGCGCGCCTAGCATCCCGGGCCTCCCTGTCAAGGACGCCTTCGGCGCCGCTGCGCGGTCGCTGCGCGATCCTTGACAGCGAGCCTCTCCCGGGATGCTTGAAGGCGCAGACAAGGGCGGGCTCCGCCGCGCCCTCGTCCGGCGCGGACAGCCCTCATGCGTCCCACCCGTCACGCTTCTCTGACGTTTCTCCCGGTTCTCCTACGAAACTTCGGCACAGAACCGGGAGATTCGTCGCAGAACTTCACCTTGCGGGCTCCCCGATCCGGGCCGGCGGTGCGTCACCCACCGAACCGGGGCCTCGGATCGACCCGAACGGTGGCTCACTCACCGCCCACCCGCGTCAAGCCGGTCCGGCGGTCAGCACGCCACCGAAATGGTGGTTCGGATCGCCCGGGACGGTGGCTCACGCACCGCCGGGTCGGGTGGCCGCGCAGGCGACGGCGAGCCGAGCTTGCGAGGCCTCGCCGTTGCGCGCCGGGTAGCAGAACGCGAGAGGCTTGGGGACACGGACGCCGCAGGCGCCGCGAAGCGGCGCGAGCGACGCGAGCGTCCTTGACGCCGAGACGCGGTCTGCTACGCGCGCGGCCACCC
>NZ_JAURVJ010000205.1 GCF_030655615.1 Nocardioides sp. | reverse complement strand
GGCGAGCTCGTCGCCGAGGGCGAGCGCGGCGCCGAGGTCGCCCTGTGCGAGGTGGCACTCGGCGAGGAGGGCGGTGGCGACGACAGGGGTGGCGGCCGAGCCGCCGCCGGACTCGGCACGGAGTACGGTCAGGTCGACGATCGCCCGGCGGATGCGCCCGCGTCGCACGAGGTCGTGCGCCGCGACCACGGACGCGTCAAGGGTGACCTCGAAGGCGTGGAGCGGGGCGGCGACCATGGCCCCCAACCTAGGAAACAGGGCGCGCCCACGTCCGTCGAATGCCTGAAACATGGCCGAAGTCGGCCAGGTGGACCAGTCAGGCCGGTCTGGTCCGGAGAGCATCCGACGCCGCGCGCGTCCGGTCGGCGCGGCCCAGGAAGGCCATCAGCCGCTCGCCCGGACCGGCCCCGGCGTGGGGCGTGAGGGGCGCGGCGAAGCGGTCGCCGCGGTCGCTGTCGTCGACCAGCACCTCGGCGGAGCGGTGCAGGGCGCGCGCGAGGCCGTCGGGGACGGGCGTCGCGCGGCCGGTGGCCTGGGCGACGTCCCAGCCGTGGGTGGTGATCTCGACGGCGGCCAGCCGGACGACGTAGGGCGTTGGCACCGGGAGACCGCCCACCACGACGGTGCCGGGCGTGCCGGGGGCGCTCCACGCGCCGAGCAGCCCGCAGGCCTTGAGCTGCAGCGTCGCGACCCGGACGTCGAGCGCGCGAGGGGTCGGGTCGAGGGTGATCACGCCCACGGCACCCTCGGTGAACGCGTCGAGCGCGTCGTCCATGTGGTCGAGCAGCCGGTCGAGGTCCCAGCCCGCGCAGGGCGTCGGCCGGTGGAGGTGGGCGGGCCGGACGTGCAGGAGGGTGCCGCGCGTGTAGGCGAGGGCGCGCTCGAGCAGCTCGACCCCGGCGTCGGGGTTGGCCACGGCGCGCTCAGTCGGGGACGGGAGCGGTGACGTGAGCGGTCGGGACGTAGTCGGCCGGGAGGCTCTCCGGCAGGCCGAACGTCGCGAACAGCCGTCGCTCGAAGAACGCCGACACGTGCCGCACCCGGTCGCCGTCGAGGTGGAGGACCTGCAGGTGGAACGGCTCGAAGTGGCCGTCGGGCATCCGCATGTAGAGGCCGAAGGCCGGCTGGCCGTTGGCGACCGTGCGGATCATCGGCATGTCGTGGGTCCCGCCGGGGCACTTGGTGCCGATCAGCTCGCCGATGTTGGCGGAGCCGCGGTACCAGTTGGTGAACGGCGGCATGTCCCAGGTGGCGTCGTGCTTGAGCAGCCCGACGATGGTGTCGATGTCCTTGGCCCAGAAGGCCTCGAGGTAGCGGTTGAGGAGCGCCTGCTGCCGGTCGTCGAGGTCCTCGACGACGGTGTCCTCGGTGAGGGCCCGCTCGCCGAGCTGGGCGTGGGCCCGTTGCAGGGCGGAGTTGACGGCGGCGACGGTCGTCTCGAGCGCGTCGGCGGTCTCGGCGGCGCTCCAGCGGAGCACGTCGCGCAGGATCAGCACCGCGCGCTGGCGGGCCGGCAGGTGCTGGAGGGCGGCCACGAACGCGAGGCGCAGCGTGTCGCGCTCGGCGACGACGACCGCCGCGTCGGGGACCGGCTCGAGCCAGGCGATCTCGTGGTTCTCCTCGAGCGCGTCGCCGGCCATCTGGTCCGACGTACCGAGCCCGGCCGGCATCGGCCGCCGGGGCTTGCCCTCGAGGTTGGTGAGGCACACGTTGGTGGCGATCCGGTAGAGCCAGGTGCGCACCGAGCTGCGGCCCTGGAACGTCGCGCTCGCCTTCCAGGCGCGCAGGAACGTCTCCTGCACCAGGTCCTCGGCCTCGTGCACCGAGCCGCTCATCCGGTAGCAGTGGGCCATCAGCTCGCGCTGGTAGCGGGCGGTCAGCCCGTCGAAGTCGTCGAGCTCCGTCGTGGTCGTGCTGTCCGTCGTCACCGTCGTCGCCGTCCCGTCGTGCGCCACTGTGGTCATGCCGGTCTCCCGCCGCTGGTCAGTCTGCCTTCAAGTACCGACCGCGGTCGAGGGTGAAAGTCATCGGCCCTCCCTCCGACTCCGCCGCGGTAGTCCCTCACGAACGGGATTCTGGAGTCGTTCCAGAATCCCGTTGGTGGGGGACTATCGCGACCGGGCGGCCGACACCAGGGCGAGGGCGCGCTCGGCGGCGGCGAGGGCGGCGTCGCGGTCGGCGGGGACGAGGCCGACGCGGGTACGCCGGTCGAGCAGGTCGGCGGCGTCGTGCGCGCCCTCGTGGGTGACGCCGAAGACGAGCTCGGCGAGGGTGACCGGGATGGTGTCGGTGACCGGGGCGAGCAGCTCGTCGTCGGTGAGGCCGGTGACCTCACGGGCGCTCTCGAGGACCAGGGCCGCGTCGGTGCCGAAGCGGCGCACCAGCCGGCGCGGCTGCTCGAGCGCGGCGAGCTCGGACCGGGGGGCGGCGCCGAGGAGGGGCAGCCCGGCCGTGACGCAGGGGCCGCCGAGGCCGGTCTGCTCCCGCACGGTGTCGAGGGCGTCCTTGGCCATCCGGCGGTAGGTCGTCAGCTTGCCGCCGACGATGGTCACGACGCCGGTGCGGCTGGTGAGGACGGCGTGCCTGCGGGAGAGGTCGGCGGTCGAGCCGCCGCCCTCCGACTCCGACGTGTCGAGCAGCGGGCGCAGGCCGGCGTAGGCGCCGACGACGTCGGAGCGGTGCAGCGGCCGGTCGAACGACGCCGCGACCACGTCGAGCAGGAAGCCGATCTCGGCGTCGGACGGCGTCGGCACGTCGGGCACCTCGCCCTCGACGGGCTCGTCGGTGAGGCCGACGTAGAGGGTGCCGTCGGGCTGCGGCAGCACCATCACGAACCGGTTGCTCTCCCCCGGCACCGGCGCGAAGACCGCCGCGGTGAGGCCGGGCAGCGTCTCGGCGCGGAGCACCAGGTGGGTGCCGCGGCTCGGACGCAGGGTCACCTCGTCGACCAGGTCGCCGGCCCAGACGCCGGTCGCGTTGACCACGGCCCGCGCCTCGACCTCGTAGGACGACCCGGTGAGCTCGTCGCGCAGCCGCACCGAGGTGCCGGTGGCGCTGAGCACGCGGGCGCGGGTGCGGACGTGGGCGCCGCGCTCGGCTGCGGTGCGGGCGATGGTGGTGACGAGGCGGGCGTCGTCCTCGAGCTGGCCGTCCCACGACAGCATGCCGCCGGCGAGCCCGGCGGAGCGCAGGCCCGGCGCCATCTGGAGGATCTCGGTCGTCGACAGCCGCCGCGGCGCGGGCAGCGTGCCGACGGAGGTCCCGGCGCTGCGCCGCAGCAGGTCGCCGGCGCGCAGCCCGGCGCGGGTGATCGCGCGCTGCGGCTGGGTGGTGCCGGCGGTGAACGGGACGACGTAGGGCATCGCGTGGGTGAGGTGAGGTGCGGTGACCTCCATGAGGACGCCGCGCTCGGTCGCGCTCTCCATGGCGACGCCGACCTGGCCGTTGGCGAGGTAGCGCAGGCCGCCGTGGACGAGCTTGGACGACCAGCGCGACGTGCCGAACGCGAGGTCGTGGGCGTCGACGGCCAGCACCGAGAGGCCGCGTGCCACGGCGTCGAGCGCTACCCCGGCGCCGGTGACGCCCAGCCCGACGACGACGACGTCGACCGCGGTGGGGGCGCCGGCGAGGCCGGGGGTGATCCGGGTGGCGGTCGCGGGGCCGGTCATGGCGCCAGGGTCCGGGACAGGACGAGCGCGAGCTCGGCGTCGAGCTCGGCCTCGCTCACGCGGTCGTCGACCATCGTGTGCGCCGACAGGACGAACCCGTGGGCGGCGAGGACCAGCGTGCGGGCGATCGCGGTCGGGTTGCCGGCCCGGACCGTGCCGGCCGCCTGGCCCTCGACGATCGCGGCCTCGGCGATGGCGAGGATGAGGTCCTGGGACCGGCCGCGACGGGCGAGCAGGTAGGGCAGCACCAGCTCGGGGTCGACCTCGACGATCCGCACGAAGAGCTCGTTGGCCCGCAGCGCACGGATCGTCGCGACCATCCGGTCCACCAGGACCCCGGTCGGTGCCGTCGCGGCGACGATCGCGGTCCACTCGCGCGTCATCAGGTCGCCGAGCAGGGTCGGCATGTCGGCCCAGCTGCGATAGATCGTCATCCGCGAGACCCCGGCCCGGCGCGCGACCTCGGTGAGCGTCGTGCGCCGCCAGCCGACGTCGAGCAGGCAGGCCCGAGCGGCGTCGAGGTAGCCGTCCTGGGGGGCGGCGGGTTCATCGTTGTGACGAAGTGACGTCATGTGTCACACTGTAACACATGACGCGCTTCGTCCAGTCCGAGATGCACCCCCAGCGCTGGGGCGACCCGGCCCGCGCCGCCGCCCTCCCCGAGTCCGCCCGGGGGCTCGTCGAGCTCGCCTTCGGCCTCGACGAGCGGCCCGCCGTCGACGAGGCGCCGCTGCCGGCGTCCGGTCTCGACGCCGGTCCGCTCGAGCGGCTCCGCGGCGTGCTCGGCGCCCAGCACGTGCTAACCGACGACACCACGCGCCGGCTGCGCACCCGCGGCAAGTCGACCCCCGACCTGCTCCGCGCCCGCGCCGGCGACCTGGCCGACGCACCCGACGTCGTCGTACGCCCCGGCGGGCACGACGACGTCGCCGCCGTCCTCGCCTGGGCCGTCGAGCACCGCGTCGCGGTCGTCCCCTTCGGCGGCGGTACGTCGGTCACCGGCGGCCTGGTCGCGCGCCGGGAGGGCTACGCGGGGCTGGTGAGCCTCGACCTGGTGCGGATGAAGCGCCTCGTCGCCGTCGACCCCGTCTCGATGACCGCGACGCTCGAGCCCGGCCTGCGCGGCCCCGAGGCCGAGTCGCTGCTCGCCGAGCAGGGGCTGACGCTGGGGCACTTCCCGCAGTCGTTCGAGTACGCCACCATCGGCGGCTTCGCCGCCACCCGCTCCAGCGGGCAGAGCAGCGCGGGCTACGGCCGGTTCGACGCCCTGGTCATGGGGCTCCGGGTCGCGACGCCGCGGGGCGAGTGGGTGCTCGGCTCGTCGCCCGCCAACGCCGCCGGCCCCGACCTGCGCCAGCTGGTGCTCGGCTCGGAGGGCGCGTTCGGCGTGATCACCGAGGTGACCGTCCGGGTCCGCCGGCTGCCGGCGGTCAAGGTCTACGAGAGCTGGCGGTGGCCGTCCTTCGATGCCGGCGCCGACGCGATGCGCACGCTGGCCCAGGCCGGGATGCTGCCGACGGTCATCCGGCTCAGCGACGAGAACGAGACCGCGATCAACCTGGCGCGGCCGGACGCCATCGGCGGTCCGGAGTCGGGTGGGTGCCTGATGATCACCGGCTACGAGGGCGAGCCCGCCGCGGTCGAGGCCAAGCGGGTCGCCGTCACGGCGGTGCTCGAGGGCCTCGGCGGCGTCGCTCTCGGCACCGATCCGGGCGACGCGTGGGCCCACGGGCGCTTCGACGCGCCCTACCTGCGCGACTCGATGCTCGACGTCGGCGTCCTCGTCGAGACGACGGAGACCGCCACCTGGTGGAGCAACCGCGCGCGGCTCTACGCCGACGTCAAGGCCGCCCTGGCCGCCTCGCTCGGCGACGACGCGATGGTGCTCTGCCACGTCTCGCACGTCTACGAGACCGGCTGCTCGCTCTACTTCACCGTCGCCGTCAAGGCCGACGCCGACGCGCTCCCGCAGTGGGCCGCCGCCAAGGCCGCCGCCAGCGACGCGATGGTCGCCGCCGGCGCCACGATCACCCACCACCACGCCGTCGGCACCGACCACAAGCCGTGGCTGACCCACGAGATTGGCGAGCTCGGTGGCTCGGTGCTGCGGGCGGTCAAGGCCGACCTCGACCCGACCGGCGTCCTCAACCCGGGCGTCCTGATCCCATGAGGAGCTACTCCTTCCTGGTCAACCCCGCCTCCGGCGGCGGAGCCGCTCCGGGCGCCGTCGTCCCGGTCGCGCGCCTGCTGCGCGACGCCGGCGCGACCGTCGACGTCACCTACTCGCCCGGACCCAAGGCCATGGCGGGCCTCGTCGACGCCGCCGTCGCCCGCGGTGACGTGGTCGTCTCGGTCGGCGGCGACGGGATGCTCTCGTCGCTCGCCGGCGCGGTCTCGACGGTGGGCGGCACCCTCGCGGTCCTCCCGGCCGGACGCGGCAACGACTTCGCGCGGATGCTCGGCCTGCCCGACGCCGCCGCCGGGCCGCAGGCCCAGGCCCGGATGCTGCTCGAGGGCGCCGTACGCCGGGTCGACCTCGTCTCCTGGACCCCACCGGGCGCCACCGCCCGTCGCGTGGCCGGCTCGGTCTACTGCGGCATCGACGCCCGCGCCGGCGAGATCGTCGACCGTGCGCACCGCCTGCCCAAGACCCTGCAGTACCCCTACGCCGCCCTCCGGGCCATCGCCACCTACCAGCCGGCGCGGTTCCGCGTGACGGTCGACGGTGAGTCGCGCGACTACGCCGCCGCCAGCGTCGTCGTCGCCAACTCCGCCTACTACGGCAAGGGCATGAAGATCGCCCCCGACGCCAGCGTCGACGACGGCCTCCTCGACGTCGTGGTGATCGAGGCCGCCCACAAGCTCGCCCTGGTGCGCGCCCTTCCGAAGGTCTACGACGGCCGCCACGTCGGCCTCCCCGAGGTCACCGTGCTCCGCGGCACCCGGGTCGAGGTCGCGGCCGACGCCCGTCACCCGGTAAGCGTCGGTGGCGACGGCGAGCCGCTGGGCGTGCTCCCGGGCCTCGCCGGCGCTCCCGCCGTCGTCGAGGTGCTGCCCTCCGCGCTGGCCGTCGTCGGCCCGGTCAACTGACCGTCAGGCGAAGGACCACACGAGCAGCTCGGAGGCGACGCCGGCGGTGACCTCGTGGGCGGGCTCGTCGGTGAACCGGAAGGCGTCGCCCTCCTGCAGCGGCTCGGCCATCGACGAGCGGAGCAGCGCGCCGCGGGCGACGTAGACGTGCGAGAGCGGTGCGGCCGGCAGCGAGCCCGTCTCGCCGCCACCGAGGCGGAGGACGTCGAGCCGGGCACCCGGGACGGGCTCGACCGTGTCGCCGCTGACGACGTCGTACGACGGCTCGGCCGGCTGGTCGTCGGGCGCGGTCAGCCACACCTGGACGAACCGGGTCTGGGGCGCGGCCGCGACCTCGCTGTGCTCGACGCCGTCACCGGTGTGGAGCACCGCGAGCTGACCGGGCTCGACCCGCGTCGTGCCGTCGGGGCCGGTGTGTGCGAGGGCGCCGCTGACGACGTAGGTGACGATGACCAGACCACTGTGGCGGTGGGTCTCGAAGCCGCGACCGTCGCCCAGCAGGTGGTCGTCGTGGCACACCATCGGGCCGAACCGCAGGTTGTCGGCGTCGTAGGCCGCCCCGAAGGCGAACGAGTGCTGCGTGCGCCGTCCGGCCTCGCGATCGACCAAGCGGTCAGTTCCCCGGCGGATCTCGGTGCTCACGGGCATCATTGTGCAGGTGCCGCCGCCTCCCCCCGCCGACGGCGTCCCCCAGCTGCCCCCGGGCTTCGTGCTCGGTGCGGCGACCGCGGCCTACCAGGTCGAGGGTGCCGTCGCCGAGGACGGCCGGGGGCCCAGCATCTGGGACACCTTCAGCCACCAGGCCGGCCGGATCACCGACGGCAGCACCGGCGACGTGGCCGCCGACCACTACCACCGCAGCGAGGAGGACGTCGCCCTCCTCGGCCGGCTCGGAGTGGGCTCCTACCGCTTCTCGGTGTCGTGGTCGCGGGTCGTGCCGTCGGGCCGGGGCCCCGTCAACGCGGCCGGCCTCGACTTCTACGACCGGCTCGTCGACTGCCTGCTCGAGCAGGGCATCGACCCGATGGTCACGCTCTACCACCACGACCTGCCGCAGGCCCTCGAGGACGACGGTGGCTGGCTCAACCCCGCCACGGCCCACGCCTTCGGCGACTACGCGGCCGTCGTCGGCGAGCGGCTGGCCGACCGGGTGCCGGCGTGGGTGCCGCTGAGCGAGCCCAACGTCGCGGCGATGCTCGGCTACGGCCTCGGGACCCAGGCGCCCGGCCACCGGCTGCTCTTCGACGCGCTGCACGTCTGCCACCAGGTGCTGATGGCCCACGGCCACGGCGTCGCCGCGCTCCGCTCGGCCGGCGCGCGCGAGGTCGGCTGCGCCAACAACCACGCGCCGATCTGGCCCGGCAGCGAGGACCCCGCCGACGTCGGCGCCGGCAAGCTCTTCGACTCCCTGTGGAACGGCATGTTCCTCGAGCCGATGCTGCTCGGCCACTACCCGGTCGACATCGCCCCGCTGATGGAGGAGCTGGTGCAGCCCGGCGACCTCGCGACGATCCGCCAGCCCCTCGACTTCTACGGCGTCAACTACTACAGCCCGATCCGGATCGCCGCGGCCCCCGACGAGGCCGACCTGCCGTTCGAGGTCTTCGAGATGGTCGGCTACCCCCGCACCGACCGGGGCTGGACCGTCGTGCCCGATGCCCTGCGCGAGTGGCTGATCACCTTCCGCGCCCGCTTCCGCGCCGCGCTGCCGCCGATCGTCATCACCGAGTGCGGGGCGGCCTACGGCACGGAGCCCGACGCGCACGGCGTCGTCGACGACCAGCTGCGCATCGACTACCTCGACGCCCACCTGCGCGCCGTCGCCACCGCGTGCGAGCGCGGGGTCGACGTACGCGGCTTCTACGTGTGGTCGCTCCTCGACGCCTTCGAGTGGGCCGAGGGCCTCTCGCAGCGCTACGGCCTCGTGCACGTCGACTTCGAGACCCTCGTCCGCACCCCCAAGCGCTCCTACCAGTGGTACGCCGAGGTCATCGCCGCCCAGATCCGCTCGCGCGGCTGACTCAGCGCTTGCGGAGGACGTACATCGACTGGCCGTCGGTCTCCTTGCCGTAGACGAACTCGTCGACGGCGAGGCCGGCCTCCCACAGGGTGGCCTCGAGGAAGCGGCGGTCGTAGCGCACGCAGTGCAGGGCGCCGGACCACTCGAGCTTGAGATAGTCGGGGGGGTTCTCGACGCAGTCGGGGACGTCCTCCTCGACGAACGCCGTGATCCAGGCGTGCCCGTCGGGCGCGAGGATCCGGGCGATGGTCGCGCCGTAGCCGGCCAGGTCGTGGGTCAGCATGTGGCTGAACACCGAGTAGGCGTAGAGCACGTCGACGCTGGCGTCGTCGGCCGGGATCTCGAAGGACGGCGTGCCGTCGGGGTTGTAGCGCGCGTTGTGGGCGTCGACGAGCGTGAACCGCGTGTGCTCGTCGCTGAGGTGGTCCTTGGCCCAGTTGAGCAGCTCGGGCTGGATGTCGACGCCGTGGTAGTCCGCGACGTTGCCGATCAGGTGCTTGATCCCGACCGCGAGCCGGCCCGCGCCGCAGCCCCAGTCGAGGACGCGCTTGCGGCGGCCGAGCCCGGCGCGCTGGCGGAGCAGCTTGGCGTCGCGGACCCCGGCGGCGACGAAGTCGGCGTCCTGCTTGAAGTGCCGGCCGCCCATCCGCAGGTGCAGCGGCGGCAGCGGGATGCTGGGGTCGGGCGTGATCTGGCCGGGCTGCTGGGGGGCGTTGCTCACCCGCCGGAGTCTAGGTGCGCCCGCGCCGCGGCCAGGAACGTGGCCGCGCGGGCGTCGAACGAGTGCTCGGCGACGATCCGCTCGGCCAGGGCGCGGCGCTCGTCGGGCCCGGGCCACGCGTCGTACGGCGGGCGCGCGAGGCGGGCGAGGTCGTCGTCCGTCCGCCACGTCGGGACGTCGGCCCCGACGGCGTCGGCGAGGCCCGGGACCTCGTCGGTGAGCAGCCGGCCGCCGACGGCCAGCACGTCGAAGACCCGGTTGGAGACGAAGCCCTCGCTGCGCATCCCGTCGTGGTGGTCGTTGAGGACGACGCCCGCGGTCGCGTAGGCCGCGGGCAGGTCCTCGTTGGCGATCCGGTCGGCCGCGACCTCCACGCCGTGCTCGGACCAGCCGCTGCCGACGACCCGCAGGGGTACGCCGGCCGCGAGGGCCGCCGTGACGACCGGCCGGGGTCCGCCGCGGGCGTTGCCGACGAACAGCGCGCCGCCCGCGGGGTCGGCCTCGCCTGCCCCGGGGTGGAACCGCGTGGTGTCGGTGCACTGGAGCAGCGGGCGGACGCCGTGGCGCGCGGCCCAGGCGGTGCCGGCGGCGTAGGCGACGTCGAACCCGGCCAGCTCCTCGGGCGTCACGTCCTCAGGGTGGCTGATGACCCAGAGGAGGTTGACCGCACCGGGCTGGGGGGCGACGCGCTCGAGGCCGCGCACGACCAGCACGACGTCGGTCTCGGCGCGGGTCGCCCGGCCGCGGGTCTCGGGGTGGTCGATCTCGACCGACTGGCCCAGGCGCTCGAGGGCGTCGGCCAGGGACCGCGCGAAGTGCCAGTCGCCCCACCGCCGCCCGATCGGGGACGCGCCGGCCGCGATGTCGATCGACCAGCGCAGCCCGGTCGGTGTCGGCAGGAGCGCGTCCAGTGCCGGTACGGCGTGGCGCGGGCCGGGCAGCCACGACGCCGTCGTCAGCACCCGCACGCCCTCGGCGGCTTCCCCGGCATCGGCACGCCGCGCCTCGACGCCCGGGAACCGCTCACCGAGCTCGGTCCCGTCGAGCCGGTCGAGCGACGAGACCGGGTGCCCGAGCAGTGCCGGAGCGGTGATCGTGCGGTCGTCGCCGACGAGCACCGGCTGCACCCCGGACACCCCGGGCCGGTCGAGCGCGGCGAGCAGCGGCTCGAGCCAGCGCCAGCGCGGCGGGGCCACCCCGTCGTCGACCGTGACGGTCACACCGTGCCGGTCCGGGAGCGTGCCCCCGACGTGGACCGACGGCAGGTCGGCCGCGACGGAGGCCAGGGTCCGCTCCGCCGCCCCCTCGAGGCGCGTGAGGTCGACGGTCGCGTCGGGCTGGGAGGCCGCCAGGTGGCGGGCCCAGCGGACGAGCTGACCCAGGTCGTCGCTCGTCGGGCGCACCACGACCTTGCCCGGGGCGGCGCGCGCGACGACCGGTGCGAGCAGCTCGGCGGGCTCGTGGTCGACCAGCCAGTCCTCGAGCGGGCCTAGCTCGGCCTGCGGGTAGCGCGGGTGCGGCGACCGGCCCTTCCGCTCCGCACGCGACAGGTAGTAGGAGAGCGGGTCCGGAGCGTGCTGCCGCCACCAGCCCCGGGGATAGAGCCAGAGCGGCTCGAACAGCGGGTGCGGCGCGTCGTCGCCCGGCTGGGCGACCCAGTGCGCGACCGCCTCGGCCCGCGAGGCGAACGAGCGGCCGACCAGCCCGGCGTACCACTCCTCGTCGAAGAGCCGGCTGGGCAGCACGAGCGCTGCGGCGTCCTCAGGGCTCAGCACGGGCTCTACCGTAGGCGCATGCCCGACGTTGCCGACGCCGTCGCCGACGCTCTCGCCACCCTGCTCGACGGGGCCCGCCTGCCGGCCCTCGTCCTCAGCGACGTCGAGCTCCAGCACACCCCCGACGAGACCACCGTCGTCGAGGTCGCCGACGACAAGCCCGAGGGTCATTTCCGCACCGTCGTGCTGGTCGCCACCGACGTCGACGACCTGCGCCGCCAGGTCCTGCGGGTGGGCGCGACCGGCTGGGCCCGGGTCGTCGGGGTCGTCCTCGCCGACCACGACCGGGTGCTGACCCTGCGGCCCGACCCCGCCTGGCCGCCGCCAGCCGTGGTCGAGGCCCAGGTGGGCTGGACCCGCATCGAGTTCGCCGAGCGCCTCGAGGTGCTGCCGGTGCTCCGCGCCCTCGCCCGCGGTGCGGCGCCCGCGGCCTGGGGACACGGCGGCCTCCGGGTCGCCCGGGAGCGGGAGCCCTTCGACGACCCGGCGACCAAGCACCCGCCCGACGTCGTCGTCGAGCCGCCCACGCCGCCCGTGGTGAGCGAGGCGACCGGCCGGGCGCCGGTCTCGGTCTTGCTGGCCGACCGGCCCGAGACGGTCGACGAGGGCGTCTACAACCCCATCGGCTTCCGTCGCGAGTGGACCCGACCGGTGGTCGACCTCGACCCGCACAGCCCGATCAGCCCGTCACTGGTGCGCGACCTCCGCGACGCCCAGGGCGTGCGGCTGGCGCCGGGCCACGACCACAGCCTGGTCGCGGGCCTGGCGATGAGCGGCATCCCGCTCCTCGTCGCGGACCCACCGGCCTGGCTGCCGGTGACGGACGACGAGGTGTCCCTCGACGACGCGCTGCGCCGCGAGGAGCTGTCGGTGCGTCAGCGGCGGGCCGCGCTCACGGACCACTCGCTCGTCGCCGGACGCGTCGGGCTGGCCACCACCGCCCGCGTGCGCCCGGTCGGCTTTCCGTCGGTCAGCATCCTGCTGCCGACCCGGCGGCCCGACCTGCTCGCCCACGCCCTGGTCCAGGTCACGCGCCAGCGCCGCACGCTCCCCGGCGCCGAGGTCGAGCTGGTGCTCGCCGCCCACGGGTTCACCCCCGATCCCGATCTGGTGGACGCCGCCTCCGAGCTGGGCGGTGTCGCCACGAGCATCGTGACGGCGACCACCGACATCTCCTTCGGAGAGCTGCTGCGCCTCGCCACCGACGCGGCGCAGGGCGACGTCGTGCTCAAGATGGACGACGACGACTGGTACGGACCCGACGTCGTCACCGACCTGCTGCTGGCCCGCCACTACAGCGGCGCCGAGGTCGTCGGGATGCCGGCCGAGCTCGTCCACCTCGAGGAGGTGGACGCGACCGTCCGCCGCAGGGGACCCAGCGAGAACTACGGCTCCGTCGTGGCCGGCGGCACGATGATGCTCGACCGCACCCTGCTCCGCGAGCTCGGCGGCTGGCGCCCGGCCCCCCGCTTCGTCGACGCCCACGTGCTCGACCAGGTCCTCCGTGCCGGCGGCCGGGTCTATCGCACCCACGGCCTCGGCTACGTGCTCCGGCGCCAGGCCTCCGGCCACACCTGGGACCCCGGTCTCGACTACTTCCTGCGCCCCGAGTCGCTCCTCGCCCGCTGGGACGGCTTCCGACCGAGCGCGCTGATGGACCTCTGATGGGCGGCCGGGCTCCCCACCAGGGCCAGCCCCGGGTGCGCCGCAACGAGTGGCAGACCCTCGTGCCGCCCGCCCTCGACGCGTGGGAGCCGACGCTCGCCGTGAGCGTCGTGATCCCGGCGTACGACGCCCAGCGGCTGCTGCCCGCCGTGCTCGCCGGTCTCGCCGCGCAGACCTATCCGGCGCACCTGCTCGAGGTGGTCGTCGCCGACGACGGCCCGGGCGGGCTGACGCTCCCGGAGGTGAGGCCCGAGCGCACCCGCGTCGTCCACGTCGAGGAGGGCTGGGGCCGCGCCAACGCCTGCCACACCGGCGCGCTGGCCGCCGACGGCGACGTCCTGCACTGGCTCGACGCCGACATGCTGGCCGAGCGTCACGAGGTCGAGGCCCAGGCGCGGTGGCACCACCTGGTCGACCACGTCGTCGTGCTGGGCGACAAGTGGTTCGTCGACCCGGCCCCGGTCCTCGCGCTCACGCCGGCCGAGGTCCGCGCGACCGTGGAGCGCGACGGCGTCGCCGCCCTCTTCGCGGGCCAGGACCGTCAGCCGCACGCCTGGGTCGAGGAGATCTACGGCCGCACCGACCGGCTGCGCCAGGCCGGCTGGAACGCCCTCCGCACCCACGCCGGCGCGACCGCCTCCGTCCGCCGCGACCTCTACCTCGACTCCGGCGGCATGGACACCTCGCTCCGGCTCGGCGAGGACATCGCCCTCGGCGCCCGTCTCGGCGCGGCCGGGGCGGTCTTCGTCCCCGACGCCGAGGCGCTGAGCTGGCACCTCGGCCACACCCACGTGATGGCGCGCCGCGACCAGGTCAACGCCTACAACGACCCGTTCCTCGCCGACGCCGCGCCGCCGCTGCGCGCCAAGCGTCACCCCGGGCGGAGCTACCGCGAGCCCTACCTCGAGGTCGTCCTCGACACCCGCGGCCACCCCGCCGACGCGGTGACGGCCACCGTCGACGCCGTCCTCGGCAGCAGCCTGCACGACCTCACGGTCACCCTCCTCGGCGACTGGTCGGCGCTCCACGACGAGCGGGCCGGCGTGCTCGACGAGGCGAGCCTGCCCACCCGGGTCGTCCACACGACGTACGCCGGCGACCCGCGGGTCACCCTCCTCGACCACCTCCCCGAGACCCGGCCGGCGGCCACGTTCCGCCTCACCCTCCCCGGCGCCGCCTTCGCCCCGCGGCCGCCGGCGCTCGAGAAGGCGCTGCTCCACCTCGAGCACACCCACGACGGCCTGCGCCTGGTCGACCTCCCCGACGGCTCCGTCGTCCGGGTCGAGCGCACCGCGGCGTTCGCGCGGGCCCGTCGCGTCGCGACACCGGGGGAGGACCTCGACGACGTCGTCACGGCGATCGCCGGAGCCCAGCGGCTGACGGGCCCGCGCGCCGGGTTCGGGCCCAGCGAGCGCGTCCGGCCCCGCCACTACCCGCGCACCGGCGGGCCGCCGGTCGACTCCGACGAGGCCTGGGTGCGCATCGAGAAGGCGCTGGGGGACAGATAACGTGCCCCCCGTGGAGGAGCCGGTCAAACGTCGCGTCGTCTTCGTCGTCGGCTCCGGCCGCAGCGGCACCAGCACGATGGCGGGCGCGCTGCGCACCCTCGGCATGCACGTGCCGCAGCCCGAGGTCGCGGCCGACGCCACCAACCCCAAGGGATTCGGCGAGCCGCAGTGGGTCGTCGACTTCCACGCCGAGCTGCTCAAGCGCTGCAACGTGCAGGTCTCCGACGCGCGTCCGGCGGCCTGGTTCGAGGCCGGCAAGCTCGCCGGGTTCGAGCCGTCGCGCGAGCGGCTGCACACCTGGCTCGAGGAGCAGCTGACCACCGGTGGACCCGAGCTGGTCGTCAAGGACCCGCGCCTGGCCTGGTTCGTCGGGCTCTGGCGCTCGGCCGCGATCCGCTGCGACGCCACCCCCGCCTACGTCACGATGCTCCGCCCGCCCGCCGAGGTCGTCGGCAGCAAGCAGACCTACTACGCCGCCAACGGTCCCGCCGCGGCCGGTGAGGTCCAGCGCACCGCCGCCTGGGTCAACATGATGCTGCACACCGAGCGGGCCACGCGGGGCGCGACCCGCAAGTTCGTCCGCTACGCCGACCTCCTCGACGACTGGACGATCCCGCTGTTCGACATCGGGCGCCGCTTCGACCTGACGTCGCTGCAGGAGGCCAACGCCAACCACGTGCGGGCGGTCCACGCCTTCATCGACCCGGGCCTGCGCCGGGTCTCGCACACCTGGGACGACCTCGAGGTGCCCGCGCCGCTGCGCGACCTCGCCCAGGACACCTGGGACCAGCTCGACCTCCTCGCCGACCCCGACGGCGACGTGCCGGCCGTCCACGACCGGCTCGACGAGCTGCGCTCGACCTACGCCGCGCTCTACGCCGACGCCGAGGCCATCGCCCACTCCACCGCGCTGGCCGCGCGTCGCGAGGGGCTGGCCACGCTGCCGGCCCCGGTCAACGCCGTGGTCAAGCGAGGCGCCGACCGCGTCCCGCACACCCTGCGCGCGATGGTGCCGCCGGCCGCGCGCCAACGCCTCCGCAAGGCCATCGGACGCGCCCGCTGATGTCGCTCCGCGGCGCCGACATCCCCAGCCTGGAAGGGGATCCGGCCTACGACGTCCGCTGGTCGTGGAACCACGGGGGGACCGCCACGCCCGGGCTGACCTGCGTCTTCCGGGTCAAGGACGAGGCCCGCAACCTGCCCTGGGTGCTGCCCGCGATGCTCGAGGCCGTCGACCACGTCGTGCTCGTCGACAACGGGTCGACCGACGGCACGCCCGAGCTGGCGCAACGACTGGCCGACGAGGCCGGCGCGACCGACCGCTACACCGGCACGTCCTACCCCCACCGCGTCAGCCGGGCCGGCTCCGAGCACCTCGCGACCCCGCCCGACTCCGTGCACTCGTTGACCCACTTCTACAACTGGTCGTTCGCCCACGTGCGCACGACGTACTCGATGAAGTGGGACGGCGACATGGCGCTCACCCCCGACGGCGCCGGCATCCTGCGCGACCTGTCCTGGCAGCTCCAGGGCTCCGGCGCCGTGGTCGCGGTGCCGCGCCACCCGATCGTCGTCGTCGACGAGGCCGAGGCCTGGATCGACCTCGGCTCGCGGTTCCTCGAGCCGTGGATCTATCCGATGGGCCCGGACTTCACCTACGTGAAGGCCTTCGAGTGGGAGGTGCGTGAGTTCCCGCCGTCCGCCGAGCGGATCATCGCCCCCGAGGGCATGTGCGTCGAGGTCAAGTGGCTCGACGCCGACGAGCTCGCGCACTGGAGCCCCGACGACGACTTCCCGGCCTCGCGGGTGCAGCGCAAGCGCCGCGAGCAGGAGGTCGACCGCGCCATCCGTGACGGTTCCGCCGGCTCGGTCGAGGGGCTGCACCACGTCACCGCGCCGCCCGGCGTCCACGTCGTCGACCACGTCCTCACCGACTGGCTCCGGCAGCGGGAGCGCCCGCTGGTCCGGCGCGCGGCGCGCTTCGATGTCTGACGTGCCTGGGGTGCCGGGGCGGGCGGGGCTGCCGCCGCCGGTACGCCGGTTCCTCGACCGCGGGGAGGGCTCGCTCCTGCTCGCGCCCGACTCGGCCCCCGGCCGCTACCCCCGGGTCGCGGTCGTCGCCTCGCCACGCGACGGCGGCCTCGTCGCCGGTGTCCGGACCAGCGTCGTCGGCCTCCACGGCGGCACCGGCGCCGTCACCCTGGTGCCCCGACCCGAGTGGCCCGCCCTCACCGAGCTCCGCTCCAGGCGGGCCGGTGGCGGCTGGTGGACGGTGCTCCGCTTTGCCTCGTCCGTCGACGTCGCCGACGTGCTCGCCGAGGTCGGGCGCCAGGCGGTGTGGGGCGACCGCCTCGGTGGCCGCGGGCTGCGCGTCGGCGGCGGGACCGACGACGTGCCGGTCGACGTCCGTTCCCTCGAGCCCGGCCCCGGTGGCATCGGGCCTCTCGACGAGCGGGTGCTCAACCCGACGGGCTTCACGCCGTACGCCGACGGCCCCGCGGTCGACGTCGCGACCCTGCCCGTGGTCACGCCCGAGGTCGTCGCGGGCCTCCGGTCCGCCGGCGTCGTCGAGGTCGCGGACTGGACCCCGGCCGCGACCGCGGCGGCGGCTGCCCTGGCGATGGCCGGCGTACCCGTCGTCGCGGCGACCGCGCCGGACCTTCTCGGAGCACCGCTCCAGGACGCGATCACTGCTCCGCTCGATCCGAGCGACCCGGTCGCGCGCGAGGAGCACAGCGTCCTTCTCCGACGGGCCGCGTTCGACCGGTTCTCCACCCTGGCCTGGCGTTCCGAGATCGGCCGTCGGGTCGGCGTACCCGTGGCGACCTACCCCAGCGTCAGCATCCTGCTCGCCACCCGGCGCGAGGACATGCTCGACTTCGCCCTTGCCCAGGTGGCCCGCCAGCGCGGCGTCGAACGGCTCGAGCTCGTGCTCGCCCCCCACGGCTTCGAGGTCGACGTCGCCCGGGTGCAGGACGCCGTCGGCCCCGGCGTCTCTGTGCAGGTGCGGCCGCACCGCTCGACGACGCTGTTCGGCAACGTCCTGCACGACGCCGCCGGGGCGGCCCAGGGTGACGTCCTGCTCAAGATGGACGACGACGACTGGTACGCCCCCGACGTCGTCGCCGACCTGCTCCGCGCCCGGGCCTGGTCGGGGGCCGAGCTCGTCGGGATGCCGGCCGAGCTGCACTACCTCGCCGAGCGCGACCTGACGGTCAAGCGCGGCCACCCCGTCGAGGTCTACGCCAAGTTCGTCGCCGGCGGCACGATGCTCGTCGACCGTGCCGCGCTGCGCGAGGCCGGCGGCTTCCGTGCCGTCCGCAAGTGGGTCGACGCCCAGCTCATCGAGGACCTGCAGGCCATGGGCGCCGCGATCTACCGCACCCACGGCCTCGGCTACGTGCTCCGCCGCAACCCGACCGGCCACACCTGGCAGGCCGACCTCGACTACCTGCTCGACCCCGTCCGCACCGTCGCCACCTGGGAGGGCTTTCGCCCCAGCCGCCTCCTCGAGGCCGACCCGCACGATAGTCCCGGGCGAAATGGCCCCGGAGACGGCGCGTGTGGGGCCATTTCGCCCGGGACTACCGCTCGGTCAGGCCCGGCCCAGCCCGCGCGCCTCGAAACCCGCGGCTCGCCAGGAGGGGAGGTCGAGGAGGTTGCGGCCGTCGAGCAGGCGGCGGTGGGCCATCACCGAGCCGACCTCGTCGGGGGAGACCGTGCGGAACTCCGGCCACTCCGTGAGGTGCAGCAGTACGTCGGCCCCACGCGCCGCGTCGACGGCCGAGTCGGTGTAGACGAGGGTCGGGAAGCGGGCCGCGGCCGTCAGCGCCGCCTTGGGGTCGTAGACCGACACGTGCGCGCCGCGCAGGTGGAGACGGCCGGCGATGTCGAGGGCGGGGGAGTCGCGGACGTCGTCGGAGTCGGGCTTGAACGCCGCGCCCCACACGCCGACCCGGACACCGGCCACGGAGCCACCGACCATCGCCTTGACGATCGCGGTGACCCGCTGCCGCTGGCGCTGGTTGATGTCGTCGACCTGGCGCAGGAACGACATCGCGTCCTCGACGCCGAGCTCGCCGGCGCGGTGCACGAACGCACGGATGTCCTTGGGCAGGCAGCCGCCGCCGAAGCCGATGCCCGCGTTGAGGAATCGTCGACCGATGCGCGCGTCGTGGCCGATCGCGTCGGCCAGCGCCACCACGTCGGCGCCGGCGGCGTCGCACACCTCGCCGACGGCGTTGATGAAGGAGATCTTGGTGGCCAGGAAGGCGTTGGCCGAGACCTTGACCAGCTCGGCGGTGGCGTAGTCGGTGACGACGAACGGCGTCCCGGCGGAGGCCATGGGGGCATAGAACTCGCGCAGCGCCTGCTCGGCCCGCTCGGAGGCTACGCCGAGGACGATCCGGTCGGGCTCGAGGGTGTCCTTGACCGCGAAGCCCTCGCGCAGGAACTCCGGGTTCCACACGAGCTCGGCGTCGCCGCCCACGGGAGACAGCTCGGACAGCAGGCCGGCCATCCGGGCCGCCGTACCGACCGGGACCGTCGACTTGCCCACGACGTACGCCGGGCGCGTGAGGTGCGGGGCCAGCGAGCGCACGGCCGTCTCGACGTAGGACGTGTCGGCGCCGAGGCTCGAGCCCAGCTGCGGCGTGCCGACGCAGACGAAGTGCAGGTCGGCGAACGCCCCGGCCTCCTCGATGGAGTCGGTGAAGCGCAGCCCGCCGGCGGTGACGTGCTTGCCGAGCAGCTCGTCGAGGCCGGGCTCGTAGAACGGCGTGGTGCCGGCCTGGAGCGACGCCAGCTTGGTCGGGTCGACCTCGACGCCCAGCACCTCGTGGCCGAGCTCGGCCATCGAGGCCGCGTGCGTCGCGCCGAGGTAGCCGCAGCCGATGACGGTGATCTTCACGGGCGCCACCCTAGGAGGGAGGGAGCGTCACCGCGGCAGCCAGGCGGTGAACGATCGTGGTCAGCCGGTCGGCGCTGGTCGCGAAGTTGAGCCGCACGTGGCCGGTGAGGCCCGGCTGGTAGTCGTGCCCCGGCGCCAGCCGGACCCGCTCGCGCTCGAGGGCGAGCGCCGCGGGGTCGTCGTGGCCGTAGGCGCGCAGGTCGACCCAGGCGAGGTACGTCGCCTCGACGGGTCGCAGCCGCGCGAGCGGCAGGTGCTCCGCGAGCAGCCGGACGAGCAGGTCGCGCTGGTCCTCCAGCCGGCGCCGGAGCGCGGCCAGCCAGGCGTCGCCGTGCGTGTAGGACGCCTCGGCCGCGACCAGTCCCAGCACCGACCACGAGTCGTTGTGGATCCCGGGCGCGGCCAGCAGCCGCTCGTGGAGGAGGTCCGACGCGGTGACGAGCTGCGCGCACTTGAGACCGGCCGTGTTGAAGGCCTTGGAGGGCGACACCACCGAGACGGCGTGGTCGGCGGTCCCGTCGACCGCCAGGTAGGAGACGTGCTCGCGGCCGTCGAGCACGAGAGGCGCGTGGATCTCGTCGGACACCACGAACCCGCCGTGCCGCACGACCACGTCGCGGACGCCCTCGAGCTCCGCACGGCTGAACGCACGTCCCCACGGGTTGTGCGGCTGGGTCAGCAGCAGCACCCGCGCGCCGTCGGCGAAGAACCGGTCGAGCCGGTCGAGGTCGAGCTCGGCGCGCTCGGCGTCGGGGTCGACCACCAGGTCGAGCCGCTCGCGGCCGGTCACGTCGGCCATCGCGAGCTGGGGGCTGTAGCCGGGCACGGGGAACACCAGCCCGCCGGCCGGTGCGAGCACGTCGAGCACGATCCGCACGCCCGCGGTCACGTCGACCGTCGGCACGACGCGTGCGGGGTCGACGGTCGCGCCGAACTGGCGGGCCGCGAAGCCGGCGTACGCATCGCCGAGCGCGCCGCCCGCGCCGCCCGGCGGGTAGCCCGTCATCCCCGCCGTCACCGCCCGCAGGAGGGCCTCGCGCACCGGCTCGGCCACGGCGTAGTCCATCTCGGCCACCCACGCCGGCAGCACGTCGGGCGCGACCTCGCCCCACTTGCAGGGGAGCGCGGCTCGCGCCTCGTCGTCGGTCAGGTCGCGGATCACACCACCAACCCCACCACACGCCGGTCGGCCGCTCTACGATCCCTGTCATGCGTCTGCGCCGTACCGCCCTCGCCGCCGTTCCCCTCCTCGTCCTCGCGGCCACCGCCTGCGCACCGGTCGACGACGAGGACGACGCCCCCGACACCTCGGGCTCCTCCGAGAGCGCCGGCACCCCCGGCAGCTCCGACACCCCGGCCGCCGACGACTGCGCGGTGGACTCGCTGCCGCTCCTCGAGGACGGCACCCTCACGATCGGCACCGACTCGCCGGCCTACGAGCCGTGGTTCGTCGACAACGACCCCACCAACGGCAAGGGCTACGAGTCGGCGGTGGCCTACGCCGTCGCCGAGGAGCTGGGCTTCAGCAAGGACCAGGTCACCTGGGTCACGGTCCCCTTCAACACCTCCTACGCCCCGGGCGCCAAGAAGTTCGACTTCGACATGAACCAGGTCTCCATCACCCCCGAGCGCGAGAAGGTCGTCGACTTCTCCAGCGGCTACTACTCGGCCGCGCAGGCGGTGATCGCGCTCAAGGGCTCGCCTGTCGCCGACGTGACCAGCATCGCCGACCTCGCCGACTACAACCTCGGTGCCCAGACCGGTACGACGTCGCTGACCGCGATCCGCGACGTCATCCAGCCCGCCAACGAGCCGCGCGTCTTCGAGGACACCAACGCCGCCAAGCAGGCGCTCCTCAACGACCAGGTCGACGCGATCCTGGCCGACCTCCCCACGGCGTTCTACATCAGCGCGGTCGAGATCCCGGACAGCGCGATCGTCGGTCAGTTCCAGGTCGACGGCGACGACGCCGAGGAGTTCGGCATGCTCTTCGAGAAGGGCAGCGAGCTCGTCCCGTGCGTCGACCAGGCGCTCGCGACCCTCACCGACGACGGCACCATCGCCGACCTCGAGCAGCAGTGGCTCTCCGACGTCGTGGACGTCCCGACGCTCCCGTGACCGACGCCTGGTCCCCGAGCAAGCGGGAGCGGGAGCGCCGTGGCATCCGCCGACGGCGACGCCTGCAGTCGGTGCTCGTCGCGACCACGCTCACGGTGGTCGTGTTCGCCGGGCTCGGCCTGGCCATCGTCAGCTCGCCGGGGTGGCCGAGCGTCAAGGACCTCTTCTTCAACGAGTTCCACGCCCGCGAGTCCTTCCCCGCCGTCCGCGACGGCTTCTGGGTCAACGTCAAGCTGTTCCTGATCTGCGAGCCGGTGATCCTCGTGCTCGGCCTCGCGGTCGCCCTGGCCCGCACCGCCCGCTCGGCCTACCTCGTCCCGGTCCGGCTGCTCGCGGCGCTCTACACCGACGTCTTCCGCGGCATCCCCACGATCCTGCTCGTCGTCCTCCTCGCCTTCGGCATGCCCGCGCTCCAGCTGCAGGGCATCCCCAACAGCGCCCTGTTCTGGGCCGGCGTCGCGCTCGTCCTCTCCTACGGCGCCTACGTCGCCGAGGTGTTCCGCGCGGGCATCGACTCGATCCACCCGTCCCAGATCGCCAGCGCCGAGGCCCTCGCGCTGAGCCGGGCGCAGGCGCTGCGATTCGTCGTCGTGCCCCAGGCCGTGCGACGCGTCCTCCCGCCGCTCCTCAACGACTTCGTCTCGCTGCAGAAGGACACCGCCCTCGTGGCCGCCGCCGGCATCCTCGACGCCGTCTTCGCCGCCCGCGACTACGGCAACTTCAACTTCAACTACACCCCGCTCGTCGTCGTCGCCTGCTTCTTCATCGTGATGACCGTGCCGCTGGCGCGCTTCACCGACTGGCTGCAGCGCCGCTACGCCGAGCGCGAGCGGGCGGGCGCACGATGACCGACCTCGGCAAGAAGCCCGGACAGCCGGCCGGGACCCCGCTCCTCGAGGTGGTCGGCCTGCGCAAGACCTACGGCGACCGCGTCGTCCTCGACGACGTGTCGCTGACCGTGCGGCGCCACGACGTCATCTGCCTGATCGGCTCGTCGGGCTCGGGCAAGTCGACCCTGCTCCGCTGCCTCGACCTGCTCGAGGACGTCGACGACGGCGTGATCCGGCTCGACGGCCGTGAGATCTCCGACCCGCGCGTCGACCCCCGGGAGGTACGTCGACGAGTCGGGATGGTCTTCCAGGCCTACAACCTCTTCCCGCACCTGAGCGTGCTCGACAACTGCACCCTGTCGCCGCGCCGCGTGCACGGGCTCTCCCGGCGCGAGGCCGAGGAGCGGGCCCGCGACCTGCTCGCGACGTTCGGCCTCGCCGACCACGTCGACAAGCACCCCGACCGGCTCTCGGGCGGCCAGCAGCAGCGGGTCGCCCTCGTGCGCGCCCTCTGCAACCGGCCCGACCTGCTGCTGCTCGACGAGATCACCGCGGCCCTCGACCCCGAGCTCGTCGGCGAGGTGCTCACCATCGTCCGCGAGCTCGCCGAGCGCGGCACCACGATGATCCTGGCCACCCACGAGATGAGCTTCGCCCGCGAGGTCGCGACCACGGTCTGCTTCCTCTCGGAGGGGCGCATCCTCGAGCAGGGCCCGCCCGCCGAGATCTTCAGCGCCCCGCGCGAGGAGCGCACTCGGCAGTTCCTACGGCGCGTCCTGCCCGGATGAGGCCGGCCGACCTCGTCTGGAACGCATCCGGACCGTGACAGCACTACTGGCATGATCCGAGCCATGACTGAGAAGACCGTCGAGCTGGGGCAGGGCACCGGACCGCTGAGGGGCGTCAAGGTCGTCGAGATCGCCGGGATCGGGCCGGGCCCGCACGCGTGCATGATCCTGGCCGACCTCGGTGCCGACGTCATCCGCGTGGAGCGTCCGGGCGGCCAGGCGCTCGCCGGCGGCAAGACGATGCTGCTCAACCGCGGCCGTCCCAGCGTCGCGCTCGACCTCAAGAACCCCGAGGCGCGCCAGGTCGTCCTCGACCTGGTCCAGGACGCCGACGTCCTCGTCGAGGGCATGCGACCCGGCGTCACCGAGCGCCTCGGCCTGGGGCCGGACGACTGCCACGCGGTCAACCCGCGCCTCGTCTACGGCCGGATGACCGGCTGGGGCCAGACAGGTCCCCTCGCGCTCGCCGCCGGCCACGACATGAACTACATCGCCATCACCGGCGCCCTCTTCGGCCTCGGCCAGGACAAGGCCAAGCCGCACTTCCCGGCCAACCTGGTGGGTGACTTCGGGGGCGGGTCGACCTACCTCGTCATCGGCATCCTCGCCGCCCTCCTCGAGGCAAAGGTGTCCGGCCAGGGCCAGGTCGTCGACGCCGCGATCGTCGACGGCACCGCCCACCTCAACGCGATGACCAACGCCTTCGCCAACAGCGGGGGCTACCAGGAGGAGCGCGCGGCCAACCTGCTCGACGGCGGCGTGCCGTTCTACGACATCTACGAGACCTCCGACGGCAAGCACCTCAGCGTTGGCTCGCTCGAGCCGCAGTTCTTCGACGCCCTCGTCGCGACGCTCGGCGTCAAGGACACCTGCCCCGGCCAGGCCAACCTCGACCGCTACGACGAGATGCGTGCCGTCTTCACCGAGACGTTCGCCGGCAGGACGCAGGCCGAGTGGGTCGAGATCTTCGAGGGCACCGACGCGTGCGTCGCGGGCATCATCCCGATCAGCGAGGCGCCCCACCACCCCCACCTCGCGGCCCGCGGCACCTTCGTCGAGAAGGACGGCATGACCCAGCCGATGCCGGCCCCGCGCTTCTCCCGCACCGAGCCGTCGCTGACCTGGCCCCCGCCCGGCTCCGGCGAGCACACCCGCGCCGCCCTCACCGCCTGGGGCGTCGCCGACGTCGACGGCCTCCTCGAGCGTGGCGTCGCCGTCCAGACCTGACCCGTTCGATAGTCCCGGGCGAAATGGCCCCTCAAGACCCGTCTCAGGGGCCATTTCGCCCGGGACTACCGTGCATGGCCCGCCCCACAGCCTGTTGAACATCTGTCAATAAGGTTCTACGATCGCTGCATGACCACTCCCGAGCACGTCGACGTCCTCATCGTGGGCGCCGGCCTGAGCGGCATCGGCGCCGCCTGCCAGCTGAAGACCGGCCACCCCGACCGCACCGTCGCGCTGCTCGAGGCGCGCGAGGCGAGCGGCGGCACGTGGGACCTCTTCCGCTACCCCGGCATCCGCTCCGACTCCGACATGTTCACGTTCGGCTACAAGTGGCGGCCGTGGCCGAGCGACACCGCGCTCGCCGACGGCGACCTGATCCTCGACTACGTGCGCACGGTCGCCGAGGAGTACGGCGTCGACAAGCTCATCCGCTACCGCTACCGGGTGACCGCCGCGTCCTGGGACAGCGACACCGCCCGCTGGACCGTGACGATCGACCACGACGGCGCCGAGCTCACCATGACCGCCGGGTTCCTGTGGGGCGCCACCGGCTACTACGACTACGAGACCGGCCACGCGCCCGTCTTCCCGGGCCGTGAGGACTTCGAGGCCGCCGGCGGGCAGGTGGTCTACCCGCAGTTCTGGCCCGAGGACCTCGACTACGCGGGCAAGAACGTCGTCGTCATCGGCTCCGGTGCGACCGCCGTGACGCTGGTGCCGTCGATGGCGCCGACCGCCGCCAAGGTCACCATGCTGCAGCGGACGCCGACCTACATCCTCCCGCAGCCCGGCACCGACACCTGGGCCACCGCGCTGCGCAGGCTGCCCGAGGCGATCCGCTACCCGATCGTCCGCACCAAGAACATCGCGCGCCTCGTCGGCAGCTACCAGCTGGCCCGCCGGTTCCCCGGCCCGATGAAGAAGATGGTCCGCAACCTCACCGAGCGCCAGCTCCCCGAGGGGATGTCCTACGACGAGCACTTCCAGCCGCCCTACAACGTCTGGGACCAGCGTCTCTGCGTGGTGCCCAACAGTGACCTGTTCCGCGCCCTGCGCGCTGGCTCGGCCGACATCGTCACCGACACGATCGACACTTTCACGCCGACCGGCATCCGACTGGCGTCGGGACGGGAGCTCGAGGCCGACATCGTGGTCAGCGCGACGGGCCTCAAGCTCAAGCTGTTCGGGGGCATCGCGGTCACCGTCGACGGCGAGCCGTTCGTGCCGAGCGAGACCATGACCTACAAGGGACTGATGGTCAGTGGCATCCCCAACTTCGTCTTCACGATCGGCTACACCAACGCCTCGTGGACGCTCAAGGCCGACCTCGTCGGCGACTACGTCGTCCGCCTCCTCACGCACATGGACAAGACCGGCACCAGCGCGGTCGTCCCGGTCAAGGACGAGACCGTCGGCGAGCGCCCGTTCATGGACCTCGCGTCGGGCTACGTGCAGCGCGCGCTCGACGGGCTGCCGCGCCAGGGCGACCGGGCCCCGTGGGCGCTCAAGCAGAACTACTACGTCGACCTCCGCGCCATCAAGACCGGCAAGATCGAGGACGGTGTGCTCCAGTTCACCTGACGTCCCGCTCGCGAGGGTGGACTCCCGTCCCCACCACCGTGGTTCGCTGGGAGGGACGCGGTCGTTCGACGCGCCACCCGAACAAGAATGGAGATCCCCATGGGACTCGGAGACAAGATCAGCAACAAGGCCGAAGACCTCAAGGGCAAGGGCAAGGAGACCGCTGGCACCGCCACCGGTGACGAGGAGCTCCGCGCCGAGGGCAAGGGCGACCAGGCCTCCGCCTCCATCAAGGACGGCGTCGAGAAGGTCAAGGACGCCGCGAAGGACATCAAGGACGGGCTGACCAAGTAGTCACCGTTCCTGCCTCCTCACCCCTCGTCATCGCGTTCGACGACGAGGGGTGAGTGCTGTGGTCAGGCAGTGGATCAACCGGTCGCTGTGGGACGTCGTCCCGCGCGACCACCGTGACTCGCAGGAGGCCCTGCGCCGCCGTCAGGTGGTGACGGCCTCGTTCGTCGTGCTGGGCGCCATCGTGCTCGGCATCCTGTTGCGCCTCGACCAGGGCAGCACCCTCTTCATCCTGATGTCCCTCGTGCTCGCGGGCGTCTGGACCGTCGGCGCCTTCGTGTCCGGCCCCATCCACCTCGGTCGCATCGTGGCCAAGGAGGACATGGAGGTCCGCCCCATCGTCCAGCCGCTCCTCATCGGGGCGGTCCTCGCCGGCATCTTCGTCGTGGGCGCGCTCATCGTGCGCGAGATCGACCCGCTGGCCGAGCAGATCCGCAACGTCCTCGGCTTCGCCAGCGAGGGCTACCTGCCGGCGCTCGTCGTGGTCACCGCTCTCAACGGCGTCGCCGAGGAGCTCTTCTTCCGCGGAGCCGCCTACGCCGCCATCACCCGCCACCCCGTCGCGTGGACGACCCTGGCCTACACGATCGCCACGGCCGCGACGGGCAACATCATGCTGGCCTTCGCCGCCGTCATCCTCGGCGTGCTGGTCGGCCTGCAGCGCCGGGCCTCGGGCGGCATCCTGGCCCCGATCCTCACGCACTGCACCTGGTCGCTGACCATGCTCTTCGCACTTCCCGCCATCTTCGGCGTGTGAGGCGCGTGCGCTAGGAGGAGACCTTGGACTCCTCGATCGCCTGGCGCACGGCCTCCTGGTAGGGCGTGGTCTCGCCCGGCACCAGCTGGTAGATCGAGTCGTCGGTGACGACGACCTCGGTGGCCATCGAGTCGATGAGGTTCTTGGCGGTCGTGGTGTCGACGTCGGTGACGAACGCGATCCAGTGCGACGACAGCGACGGCGTCAGCACGGGCACCGTGATGATCGGCACCTTGCGGCCGAGCATCACCTGCGCGGCCTGCTGCATCATCTCGAGGTAGGTCAGCTGCTCGGGCCCGCCGATCTCGAGGACCCGGCCATGGGCCGCCTCGTTGCCGATGACGCCGTCGAGGTAGCGGACGACGTCGTCGATCGCGATCGGCTGGGTCCGGGTGTTGACCCACTTGGGCACGACCATCGCCGGCAGGTTCTTGACCAGCTGGCGGGTGATCTCCCAGGAGATGCCGCCGGCGCCGACCACGATCGCCGCGCGCAGCACCGTCACCGGTACGCCGCCCTCGCCGAGCTTGCCCTCCACCTCGCGCCGCGAGCGCAGGTGCGGCGACAGGTCGTCGTCCTCCGCGCCGAGGCCCCCGAGGTAGACGATCTGCTGCACCCCGCACGCCGCGGCGGCCTGGCCGAACGCGGCCGCCGCGTCGGCGTCCTTGCGCTCGAAGTCGTCGTCGCCCAGAGAGTGCACGAGGTAGACGGCGACGTCGACACCCGCCAGCGCCTCGGCCAGCGACCCGGCGTCGCCGACGTCACCACCGACGGGGGTGCCCGGGCCGTCGTACTCCTGGGGGCGGCGGGTCATCGCGCGGACGTCGAGGCCGCGCTCGACGAGGACAGGGGTCAACCGGCGACCGACGAAACCGGTCGCACCGGTCACCAGGACAGTGGGCATGCGCACACCCTAGGGACGGATGGGGATGCAGGGGTTCACCCCGCAAGCCAGTAGAGTTGCTGTCAGCAGCCCGTTCAGTCTTGCCTCGGGCTATTGCGTTCGGCCCTCTGATCATTGCTGATACCAGGGCCCGGGCGCCCCTCTTCGTGAGGCACCCGCTACTTCTCCCGCCGCCGGCGGGACAGCTTGGTGAGACACACCAACGTGAGTGAATCTCTCTGTGACTTCGTCATCCGTTCCTTCCTTCTCCGACCTCCTCGTGCCGGACGAGCTCGTCTCGATCCTGACCGCACGTGGCATCACGACCCCCACCCCGATCCAGGCCGCCACGCTGCCCGACTCGCTCGCCGGCCGTGACGTCCTCGGCCGCGGCCGCACCGGCTCCGGCAAGACCTACGCCTTCCTGCTCCCGCTCGTGACCCGGCTCATGCAGTCCGGCAAGCGTCCGGCCGCAGGCAAGCCGCGCGCGCTGATCCTGGCGCCGACCCGCGAGCTCGTCGGTCAGATCCAGGAGGCCCTGATCCCCCTGGCCCAGGCCGCCGGCCTGACCACCCAGACCGTCTTCGGCGGCGTCGGCCAGAACCCGCAGGTCGCCGGCCTGCGCCGCGGCGTCGACATCGTGCTCGCCTGCCCCGGCCGGCTCGAGGACCTCATCCAGCAGGGCCACTGCTCGCTCGGCAACATCGAGGTCACCATCCTCGACGAGGCCGACCACATGGCCGACCTGGGCTTCCTGCCCGCCGTGCGCCGGCTGCTCGAGGCGACCCCCCGCTCCGGTCAGCGCCTGCTCTTCTCGGCCACGCTCGACAACGCGATCGACGTGCTGGTCAAGAAGTTCCTGACCAACCCCACGGTCCACCAGGCCGACTCGGCGCAGTCGCCGATCTCGACCATGGACCACCACGTGCTGCACCTGGCGCGCGAGCACCGGGTCTCGGTGCTCGTCGACCTCACGTCGGCCCCCGGCCGCACGGTCGTCTTCACGCGCACCAAGCACGGCGCCAAGGCCCTGGCCCGCCAGCTCAACAAGAGCGGCGTCCCCACGGTCGACCTGCACGGCAACCTCAGCCAGAACGCGCGCACCCGCAACATGGAGGCGTTCCACTCCGGCAAGGCCACCACGCTCGTCGCGACCGACATCGCCGCCCGCGGCATCCACGTCGACGACGTGGCGCTCGTCGTCCACGCCGACCCGCCGACCGAGCACAAGGCCTACCTGCACCGCTCGGGCCGGACCGCCCGCGCCGGTGCCGCCGGCACCGTCGTCACGCTGATGACCGACGACCAGGTGCGCGACGTCCGCCAGCTCACCCGCGCGGCCGGCATCAAGCCCACGCTCACCAAGATGACCGGCTCCACCCACCCGGTGCTCGTCCAGCTCGCCCCCGGCGAGCGGGTCCTGGTCCCCGGTGGCCTCGAGCTCTCCGCGTCCGGCCAGGACGTCCAGCCCCGCACCGGTGGTGGCGGCGGTGGCGGCCGTGGTCGCTCCGGCGGTGGCGGCGGTCGTCGCTCCGGCGGTGGCGCCCCCAAGCAGGGTGGCGGCCAGGCCAAGCAGTCCTCCTCGCGCGGTGGCAGCAAGCCCGCCGGCTCCGGCTCTCGTCCGGCCGGAGGTGGTGGCGGTCGCCGCCGCCCCGCCGCCGCTGCGGGCACCTCGTCGAGCGGCGGCCACTCGGCCTCGTCGTTCTCCGGGCGGCGCTGACCTCCAGCTCCACCCAGCTGAACCCTGATCCACGCCGGCCTGTCGTCTCGCCACGACGGGCCGGCGTGCTTTTTCGGCTCAGGTACGGCGGGCAGCGCCGCGGGCGGCCTTGGCGACGGCGCTCTCGTAGGCCGTCACGAGGCCGCCGACCGACAGCGGCTTGAGGCGCTCCATGACCTCCTGGAAGCGCTCGGACTCGAGCGAGCCGTAGCGGGGGGCGAGCTGGTCGCTGATGACGGCGTGGAGCTCCTCGGCCATCTGACGGCCGTGGTCCTGGTAGACCGCGCGGGCCGCCTCGGCGACCTCGCGCGGGAAGCCGAGGTCGAGCAGCTGGACGCCGATGCCGAGCTGGGTGCGGGCGACGAGGAACCGGTCGGCGCGGACGCGGACGATGCCGAGCGCCACGAGGGTGGCGACGTCCTCCTCGGACAGGGCTCGCCCGGCCCGGCGCTCGAGCTCGTCGCGCTCCATGTCGACGGGGAGGTCGGACTGCCACGGCGCCAGCATCGTGCGGGCCAGCGCGATGTCCTCGGGCTCGGCGTCCTCGGGCAGGGCCGAGACGTAGCCCTCGATCGCGGCCAGCGTGAACCCGTGGGCCTGCAGCTCCTGCACGAGGTCGAGCCGGGCGACGTGGTCCTCGGAGTAGTAGCCGGACCGGCCCTGCCGGATCGGCGGCGGCACCAGGCCGCGCGAGGTGTAGAAACGCACGTTGCGCACCGACAGCCCCACGCGTGCGCAGAGCTCGTCGAGCGTCAGCAGCTCGCTCACGACGTGACCCCTCTCACTCCCAGGACGTCCTGTGGATTCCTTGACGACCGTGACAGTATTGGTGTCACAATCGGGGGACGCAAGCACCCCCACCTCAGCACCCCCAACTCTTCAGCAAGGACGGGTCATGGCAGAAGCATTCGTGTACGACCACCTCCGTACGCCGCGTGGCAAGGGCAAGGCGGCCGGTTCGCTCCACGAGGTGAAGCCGGTCGACCTCGTCGTCGGCCTCCTCGACGCGGTCAAGGACCGCAACCCCGGCCTCGACCCGGCCCGCGTCGACGACGTGATCCTCGGCGTCGTCTCGCCCATCGGCGAGCAGGGCGGCGACATCGCCAAGACCGCCGCGCTGTCGGCCGGCTACCCCGACACCGTCGCAGGCGTCCAGCTCAACCGCTTCTGCGCCTCCGGCCTCGAGGCCGTCAACCAGGCCGCCGCCCGCATCCGCGGTGGCATGGAGGACCTGATCCTCGCCGGTGGTGTCGAGTCGATGAGCAACGTCGCCATGGGCTCCGACGGTGGCGCCTGGGCCCAGGACCCCGCCACCGCGCTCCGTGCCGGCTTCGTGCCGCAGGGTATCGGTGCCGACCTGATCGCGACCATCGAGGGCTGGAGCCGCGACGACGTCGACGCCTACGCCGCCGAGTCGCACCACCGCGCCGCCAAGGCGTGGGCCAACGGCTACTTCGGCGAGGCCATCGTCCCCGTGGTCGACCAGAGCGGGCTGACGATCCTCGACCACGACGAGACCATCCGCCCCGACACGAGCCCCGAGGGTCTGGCCGGCCTCAAGCCGAGCTTCGCCGGCATCGGCGCCGACGCCGGCTTCGACGACGTCGCGCTCGAGAAGTACCACTGGGTCGAGAAGATCAACCACGTCCACCACGCCGGCAACCCGTCGGGCATCGTCGACGGCGCGGCCCTGATGGCGATCGGCACCGAGGAGATCGGCCAGCAGCTCGGCCTCACCCCGCGCGCCCGGATCATCTCCATGGCCGTCAGCGGCGCCGACCCGACGATCATGCTCACCGGACCGGCCCCGGCCGCCCGCAAGGCGCTCGCCAAGGCCGGCCTCGAGGTCGAGGACATCGACCTCTTCGAGATCAACGAGGCCTTCGCCGCCGTCGCCATGCGCTTCATGCGCGACCTCGACATCTCCCACGAGATCACCAACGTCAACGGCGGCGCGATCGCCATGGGCCACCCGCTCGGCGCGACCGGCGCGATGATCCTCGGCACGCTGATCGACGAGCTCGCCCGTCGCGACCAGAAGCGCGGCCTCGCCACGCTCTGCGTCGGCGGCGGCATGGGCATCGCCACCATCGTCGAGCTCGTCTGAGACCAGGACAGGACACCCACGAAGACATGAGCACCACCGCAACCGAAGCCCAGACGGCCGTCCGCTACGACAAGGACGCCGACGGCATCGTCACCCTCACCCTGGACGACCCCAACCAGTCGGCCAACACGATGAACCAGCTCTACATCGACTCGATGCAGGCTGCCGTCGACCAGCTCTACGACGAGCTCGCGGCCGACGAGGGCGCCGTCACCGGGGTCGTCATCGCCTCGGCGAAGAAGACCTTCTTCGCAGGCGGCGACCTCCGCAACATGATCACCGCCACGAAGGACGACGCCGCCGGCGTCTTCGCGCTCGCCGAGGGCGTCAAGGCGGCCCTGCGCCGCCTCGAGAAGCTGCCCAAGCCGGTCGTCGCCGCCATCAACGGCGCCGCCCTGGGCGGCGGCTACGAGATCACCCTCGTCGCCAACCACCGCATCGTCGTCGACGACGCCAAGGCCGTCGTGGGCCTGCCCGAGGTCAGCCTCGGGCTGCTCCCGGGCGGCGGCGGCGTCACCCGCATCATCCGCAAGTTCGGCCTGCAGGACGGCCTGATGACCGTGCTCCTGCAGGGCACCCAGTTCAAGCCCGAGGCCGCCCTCAAGGCCGGCCTCGTCGACGAGGTCGTCGCGACCCGCGACGAGCTGGTCCCCGCTGCCAAGGCGTGGATCAAGGCCAACCCCGAGACGACCCAGAACCCGTGGGACGCCCCCGGCTACAAGATGCCCGGCGGCTCGGTGAAGTCGCCGGCCCTGGCCGGCTTCCTGCCCGCGTTCCCTGCGCTGCTGCGCAAGCAGACCAAGGGTGCCGTCTACCCCGCCGCACGGGCGATCCTCAGCGCCGCGGTCGAGGGTGCGAGCCGCGACTTCGACACCGCCAGCCGGATCGAGTCGCGCTACCTGACCAACCTGATCGTCAACCAGGGCTCGAAGAACATGATCCAGGCGTTCTTCTTCGACCTGCAGGCCATCAACTCCGGTGCGCTCCGCCCGCAGGGCATCGAGCCGTGGAAGGCCACCAAGGTCGGCGTCCTCGGCGCCGGCATGATGGGCGCCGGCATCGCCTACTCCTGTGCCCGCGCCGGCATGGAGGTCGTCCTCAAGGACGTCGCGCTCGAGAGCGCCGAGAAGGGCAAGGCCTACTCCGAGAAGCTCAACACCAAGGCCGTGAGTCGCGGCAAGCTGACCCAGGAGAAGTCCGACGAGCTGCTCGCCCGGATCACCCCGACCGCCGACGCCTCCGACCTCGCCGGTTGCGACCTGGTGATCGAGGCCGTCTTCGAGGACCCCGCCCTCAAGGCCAAGGTGTTCGCCGAGGTGGCGCCGTTCATCAACCCCGACGCCCTGCTCTGCTCCAACACGAGCACCCTGCCGATCACCGAGCTGGCCGAGGGCATCGACCGCCCCGCGGACTTCATCGGGCTGCACTTCTTCAGCCCTGTCGACAAGATGCCGCTGGTCGAGATCATCAAGGGCAAGGAGACGTCCGACGTCGCCCTGGCCAAGGCCTACGACGTGGTGCAGCAGATCAGGAAGACCCCGATCGTCGTCAACGACAGCCGCGGCTTCTACACCTCGCGCGTCATCGGCACGCAGGTCATGGAGGGCATCGCCATGCTCGGCGAGGGCGCCCACCCCTACTCGATCGAGCGCGCGACGACCCAGGCCGGCTACCCGGTCGGCGTCCTCCAGCTCTCCGACGAGCTCAACATGGAGCTGATGGCCAAGATCGAGAAGGCCTCCCGTGACGCCGCCGAGCGTGACGGCACCGCCTACGCCGAGCACCCCGGTGTCGCCGTGGTCAAGAAGATGATCGACCTCGGTCGGCCGTCGCGCCTCAAGGGCGCCGGCTTCTTCGACTACGTCGACGGCAACCGCGGCTCGGTCTGGTCCGGCCTCGCGGCCGAGTTCCCGCCTGCCGAGCAGCAGATCCCGTTCCAGGACATGAAGGACCGGATGCTGTTCGCCGAGGCCCTCGAGACGGCCAAGTGCTTCGAGGAGGGCGTCATCACCTCGGCCGCCGCGGCCAACATCGGCTCGATCATGGGCATCGGCTTCCCGCCGATGACCGGTGGCGCGGCGCAGTTCATGACGGGCTACGAGGGCGTCGACGGCGAGATCGGCCTGGCCGCCTTCGTCAAGCGCGCCGACGAGCTGGCCGCCGCCTACGGCGAGCGCTTCCAGCCCACCCCGTGGCTGCGCGACCTGGCCTCCTCCGGGGGTTCGTTCCCCGCCTGACGGCTGGTCGCACCGCACGACCTACGTCGGCCCCCTGCCCTCACGGGTGGGGGGGACGTGCGTCCTGGGTAGCCAACCCCGGGTCAGGACGGTCCCGCGTCGGTGGCCGCCGCGAGCGCCGCGGCCACCTCGGCGACGTCGGCGGTGCCGACCAGGCCCGAGGTGACGCGCAGGAACGACCCGGCCGCGCCCGCGGCGAGGAACGGGCTGCCGACGGCGACCCGGATGCCGGCCGCGGCGAGGTGGAGGGCGGCCGCCGGCTCGTCACGGACGGGCAGCCACAGGTTGATCCCGTCGGGCACCGCCACCCCCACGCCGTGGTCGGCGAGGCGCGCGACCAGGGCCTGCTGGCGGCCGTAGTACTGCCGGCGCGCCTCGGCGACCTCGTCCATCGAGCGGGCCGAGGTGAGCAGGTCGAGCAGGATCGTCTGGACCATGCGCGAGGTCCAGGCCGGGCCGAGCATCCGTCGGGCGACGAGGCGGTCGACGAGGCCGGCCGGGCCGCCGAGGGCGGCGATCCGCAGGTCGGGACCGTGGGACTTGGAGTAGGAGCGCACGTGCACGACGCGCTCGGGGAGCCACGTGCCGAGCGAGACGTCGGGGGCCGTGCTGATCGCGCCGGAGTGGTCGTCCTCGACCACCCAGGGCCCGTCGGCGCCGCGCCCGCGGAGCAGCGCCGCCAACCGCTCGGCGCGGGCCGGCGTCGTCGAGACGCCGGTCGGGTTGTGGGCGCGGGGCTGGAGGACGACGGCCACCGGACGGTCGAGCAGGGCGCGTCGCAGGGCGTCGACCCGCACGCCCTCGCCGTCGAGGGCGACCGGCACCGGCTCGGCGCCGAGAGCCTCGATCAGGTCGTAGAACGGCGGGTAGCCGGGGGACTCGAGGACCACGCGGTCGCCGTAGGACACCACCTGCTCGAGCACGCGGGCCACGCCGTCGACCGCGCCGTCGACCACGGTGACCGCGTCCGCGGCGTAGGGCCAGCCGGCCACGAGCACGTCGCGCAGGCCGGGCAGCACCGGCTCGTCCTGGTAGGCCAGGGTGCCGGCGCTCGCCGAGACCCGCGCCAGCGCCGGGCCGAGCGAGGGGAGCAGCTCGGGGTCGGGGGTGCCGCGGGACAGGTCGAGGCGCAGGCCCTCGCGATCGGGGCCGACGAGCCCGCGCACGCGGGGCGAGAGCCACGGGGTCGGCGTCTCGAGGACGTAGGTGCCCGCGCGTCCGCGCGACACCACGAGCCCCGTACGACGCAGCGCCTGCCAGGCCCCGCTCACGGTGGCGGGGGAGACCCCGAGCTCGCCCGCGACGTCGCGGACCGTCGGCAACCGGTCGCCGGGCGCCAGCTCGCCCGCCCGGATCGCCCGGCTGAAGGCGCCGGCGATCCCGCGCGGAGATCGGTCCTCGAGGTGGGTCAGGTCGGGCACCGAAATGACGCACCCCCTTGACAGCGGTGTGACTCAGGCGAAATGTTCAGGTCGAACAATAACAGTTCCTGACGCCCCGACCGAGCCTGCGAGGTCGGGGACCACGTCGGGAGGTGGAGGAGCCGCGCGACCGAGCAACGAGGTCGCGACCGGCGTCTCGCAACCACACCCGCCACCCCGAGGAGCCCCGTTGACCATCGTGAAGGCCGCGATCAGCCAGACCACCTGGACCGGTGACAAGGAGTCCATGCTCGACAAGCACGAGCAGTTCTCCCGCGACGCGGCCGCCCAGGGCGCCCAGGTCATCTGCTACCAGGAGCTCTTCTACGGCCCCTACTTCGGCATCACCCAGGACCAGAAGTACTACCGCTTCGCCGAGCCGGCCGACGGGCCGATCGTGCAGCGCTTCGCGGCGCTCGCCAAGGAGCTGAACATGGTCCACGTCCTCCCCATCTACGAGGAGGAGCAGACCGGCGTCTACTACAACACCGCCGTGGTGGTCGACGCCGACGGCACGATCCTGGGCTCCTACCGCAAGCACCACATCCCCCACCTCGACCGCTTCTGGGAGAAGTTCTACTTCCGCCCCGGCAACCTCGGCTACCCGGTCTTCGACACCGCGGTCGGCAAGGTCGGCGTCTACATCTGCTACGACCGGCACTTCCCCGAGGGCTGGCGCGAGCTCGGCCTCAACGGCGCCCACATGGTCTTCAACCCCAACGCCACCAAGCCCGGCCTGTCCAACCGCCTGTGGGAGGTCGAGGGCCCGTGCGCCGCGGTCGCCAACGGCTACTTCGTGCTCCAGCCCAACCGGGTCGGCAAGGAGGACAACGAGTACGGCGACCTGGCGGTCGACTTCTACGGCACCAGCCAGGTGATCGACCCGCGGGGCAACAACATCGGGCCGCTGGGCTCGGGGTCCGACGAGGAGCTCATCGTCCGCGAGCTCGACATGGACCTGGTCCAGGAGATGCGCGACGACTGGCAGTTCTACCGCGATCGCCGGCCCGACTCGTACACCCACATCGCCCAGGCCTGAGCCCGTGAGCACCCTGCTGATCACCGGTGGCACCGTCGTCAGCTCGACGGGCCGCAGCCAGGCCGACGTCCTGGTCGACGGCGAGAAGGTCGTCGCCGTCCTCGCGCCCGGGTCGCAGCTGCTCGGGACCGACCTCGCGTCGTCCGTCGACACGGTCGTCGACGCGACCGGCAAGTACGTCATCCCGGGCGGCATCGACGCCCACACCCACTTCGAGCTGCCGTTCGGCGGTACCGAGGCCAGCGACACCTTCGAGTCCGGCACCACCGCCGCGGCCTGGGGCGGCACGACGAGCGTCATCGACTTCGCGGTCCAGACGACGGGGCAGCGCATCGAGACCGGGCTGGCGACCTGGCACGAGAAGGCCGCCGGCAACGCGGTCATCGACTACGGCTTCCACCAGATCATCGGTGGCGTCGACGAGTTCTCCCTGAAGTCGATGGAGACCCTTCTCGACGAGGGCATCAGCAGCTTCAAGCTGTTCATGGCCTACCCCGGCGTCTTCTACTCCAACGACGCCCAGATCCTCCAGGCCATGCAGAAGGCGCGCGACCTGGGCCTGATGACGATGATGCACGCCGAGAACGGCCCGGCGATCGACGTCCTCGCCCAGCAGCTCTACGACCAGGGCAAGACCACGCCCTACTTCCACGGCATCGCCCGTGCCTGGCAGATGGAGGAGGAGGCGACCCACCGCGCCATCATGCTCGCCGACCTGACCGAGGCGCCGCTCTACGTCGTCCACGTCAGCGCCAAGCAGGCCGTCGCCCAGATCGCCGCCGCCCGCGACCGTGGCAAGAACGTCTTCGGCGAGACCTGTCCGCAGTACCTCTACCTCTCCCTCGAGGAGCAGCTCGGCGCCACCGGCGACCCGACCTGGGGCGACTTCGAGGGCGCCAAGTGGGTCTGCTCGACCCCGCTGCGCGCCCGCGAGGAGGGCCACCAGAACGCCATGTGGCAGGGGCTGCGCACCAACGACCTGCAGATGGTCTCCACCGACCACTGCCCGTTCTGCATGAAGGACCAGAAGGAGCTCGGCAAGGGCGACTTCCGGGCCATCCCCAACGGCATCGGCACCATCGAGCACCGCATGGACCTGATGTACCAGGGCGTCGTCACCGGCGAGATCAGCCTCGAGCGCTGGGTCGAGCTGACCTCGACGACCCCGGCGCGGATGTTCGGCCTCCACGGCACCAAGGGCGTCATCGCGCCGGGCGCCGACGCCGACATCGTCGTCTACGACCCGGCCGGCCACACCTCGATCGGCTTCGGCGAGGGCAAGACCCACCACATGAACATGGACCACAGCGCGTGGGAGGGCTACGAGATCGACGGTCACGTCGACGTCGTGGTCTCCCGTGGCTCGGTCCTGGTCTCCGACGGCGAGTTCCACGGCCGTGCCGGCCACGGGAACTACCTCAAGCGCGGCCTCACCCAGTACCTCGTCTGACCGACCGCACCCGAACGGAAGAGAGCACCCCATGGACTTCGGCGTCGTCATCCAGACGAACCCACCCGCCTGGCGCACGGTCGGCCTGGCCAAGCAGGCCGAGGAGCACGGCTTCGACTACGTGTGGACCTTCGACTCCCACCTGCTGTGGCAGGAGCCCTACGTCATCTACTCGGCGATCCTCAACGAGACCAAGCGGGTCATCGTCGGCCCGATGGTGACCAACCCGGCCACCCGCGACTGGACCGTCACGGCCTCGGTCTTCGCCACGCTCAACGAGATGTACGGCAACCGCACCGTCTGCGGCATCGGGCGCGGCGACTCCGCCGTGCGGGTGCTCAACGGAAAGCCGACCACGCTCAAGGACGTGCGCGAGGCGACCCACGTGATCCGCGAGCTGGCCAACTGCCGCCCGGTCGAGCACAACGGCACCACCCTGCAGTTCCCCTGGGCGCGCAGCTCCGAGCTCGAGGTGTGGATCGCGGCCTACGGACCGCTGGCGCTCAAGACCACCGGCGAGGTCGGCGACGGCTTCATCCTCCAGCTCGCCGACGTCGACATCGCCAAGTGGATGATCGGCGCCGTGCGCAAGGCCGCGGCCGACGCGGGCCGCGACCCCGACGCCATCACGTTCTGCGTCGCTGCCCCGGCCTACGTCGGCACCGACATGGAGCACATGCGAGAGCAGTGCCGGTGGTTCGGCGGCATGGTCGGCAACCACGTGGCCGACATCGTCGCCAAGTACGGCGACTCGGGCGACGTGCCGCAGGCGCTGACCGACTACATCAAGGGCCGCGAGGGCTACGACTACAACAGCCACGGCAAGGCCGACAACGACCACGTCGACTTCGTGCCCGACGAGATCGTCGACCGGTTCTGCATCCTCGGCACGGTCGAGGACCACGTGGCCAAGCTCGAGGAGCTCAAGGCGATCGGTGTCGACCAGTTCGCGGTCTACCTCCAGCACGACAACAAGGAGGAGACGATGCGGGTCTACGGCGAGTCGATCATGCCCGTGCTCCGCGACCACGTGACGGCGAAGGCCTAGTCCTTGTCGGAGATCCTGTCCCGGTCCCGCGCCGTCGTCCTCGGCGTCGTCGGCGTCGCACTGCTCCTCGGCGCCTGGGACCTCTACGCCGCGTTCGGGCCCGACGAGGGGGTCCGGGCCGGTGGCGAGACCTACCTGCTGCCGCGCGCCGACGACACGACGATGCCCCACACGTGGGACGTGGTACGGCGGCTCGGCGAGCCGGTCAACGCGGTGCCGGGCGCCCCCGACGTGCTGCGGGCCGTGGTCGACGCGAGCACCTTCACGCTGGCGATCGCCGCGCGCGGCTTCGTCGTCGGGGTCCTGGTCGGGCTGGTGCTCGCGCTGGTGATGAGTCGCTTCCGCATCGCCGAGTCGGCGCTGCTGCCCTGGATCGTGCTCAGCCAGACGGTGCCGCTGATCGCCCTCGCGCCCGTCGTACGCCGGTGGGGCTCGCAGATCGAGATCGCCGGCCAGCAGTGGACCAACGACCAGTCGGTGGCGGTGATCGCCGCCTACCTGGCGTTCTTCCCCGTCGCCGTCGGGGCGCTCCGCGGGCTCAAGGCCCCCGACCGCACCCACGTCGACCTGTTCCACGCCTACGGCGTCGGCTGGTGGCGCGGGCTGCTCGCGCTCCGGCTCCCGTCGAGCGTGCCCTACCTGCTGCCCGCCCTGCGGCTCGCAGCCGCGAGCGCCGTCATCGGCACGATCGTCGCCGAGGTCTCGCTGGGCCTCAAGGGCGGGATCGGCCGGATGTTCATCGACTACACCACGACCGCGACGAGCGACCCCGCCAAGTCGTTCGCCCCGATCCTCGGCGCCATCGCGGTCGGCCTCGTGGCCGCCGCCGTGGTGGGCCTCATCGGCCTGCTGCTGCGCCCCTACCGACCTGCGGAGGCCACCCGGTGACCGACCTCGAGAAGCACCCCACCCCGCCCGCGAGCACCGGAGGATTCGCGACCCCGCCGGCGATCGAGGTCCGCGCGGTGGAGCGGGTGTTCGGCAAGCGCAGGAAGCAGGTCGTCGCGCTCGCCGCCGTCGACCTGACCGTCGCGGCGGGCGAGTTCGTCTCGCTCATCGGCCCCAGCGGCTGCGGCAAGAGCACGCTGCTGCGCCTGGTCGCCGACCTCGACACCCCGACGGCCGGCGACGTCGCGGTCTTCGGCAAGCCGGCCAGGCAGGCGCGCGCCGACCAGGACTACGGCATCGCCTTCCAGCAGGCCGGGCTGCTGCCGTGGCGCACCGTCGCCGCCAACGTCGGGCTCCCGCTCGAGCTCCACGGCGCCAGCGGCTCCGAGCGCAAGGCGCGGGTGGCCGAGCTGCTCGAGCTCGTCGGCCTGGCCGACTTCGCCAGGAGCCGGCCCGACCAGCTCTCCGGCGGCATGCAGCAGAGGGTGGCGATCGCCCGGGCGCTGGCCGAGCGGCCGCGGCTGCTGCTCATGGACGAGCCGTTCGGCGCCCTCGACGAGATCACCCGCGAGCGGATGCAGAACGAGCTCGTCCGGATCTGCCGCGAGACCGGCGCCGCCGTGCTGTTCGTGACGCACTCGATCCCCGAGGCCGTCTTCCTGTCCGACCGCGTCGTCGTGATGTCGGCCCGGCCCGGCCGGATCGTCGACATCGTCGACGTACCCGGCTCCTCGCACCACCGCACCGACGACGTCCGTGACGACGCGGGGTTCTTCCACGCCGTCGCGACGGTCCGCGGCCACCTGCACGGCGCACCGACCGACGCCGCGCCCGGATCGGACACCCGATGAGCGTCGTCGCCGAGGCCACGGCCAAGGACACCCGCGCCCGGCTGCCGATCGGCGACCTGCGGGTCTCGACCGTGCTGGCGCCGATCGCCTTCGGCGTCGCGGTGCTCGGGCTGTGGGAGCTCGGGGTCCAGGCCTCCGGCGTCGAGCCCTTCATCGTGCCCGCGCCGAGCGACATCTGGCGCGAGGTCCTCGACAGCAGCGACAGCATCGCCAAGGGCGCCCGGGTCACCGGCACCAACGCGCTCGTGGGTCTCGCCATCGGCGGCGTGCTCGGCGCGCTGGTGGCCCACGCCGTGCGGGTCGTCGACCAGATGACGGTGCCGGTCGTCGCCGCCGCCTCGGTGGTCCCGATCGTCGCGCTCGCGCCCGCGCTCTACCGGATGTACGGCGGCCAGTACGACACCACGCGGATGCTCGTCGCAGCCCTGTCGGTCAGCGTCCCCGTCTACCTCAACACCCTGCGCGGCCTGCGCCAGGTGACGGCGGTCCACCGCGACCTGATGACCGCCTCGTCCGCCCGGCCCTGGCAGGTGGCCCGCGTGGTCACCCTGCCCACGGCGACGCCCTACGTCTTCACCGGGCTGCGGATCGCGTCGTCGCTGGCGGTCATCTCGGCCCTCGTGGCGGAGTACTTCGGCGGGCCGGTCAGCGGGCTCGGCAAGTCGATCACCACCTCGGTCAGCAGCAGCAACTACCCGCTGGCGTGGGCCTACGTCGTCGGCTCGATCGTGCTCGGCCTCGTCTTCTACGTCGTCACCCTGCTGCTCGACCTGTGGTTCTCGCGCCACCACCCCGAACCCTGAGCCCACCACCACCGCCCCCGCCACCCCCGCCCCACCGGCTCGGACCCACCGCACCACCCACCACCCGAGGAGACACAGATGAGAGCAACAACCAAGCTGGGCGCCGCCGCTGCCGCCCTCGTGCTCGCTCTGACCGCCTGTTCCACCAGCGGCGACGACGACGAGCCGGAGCAGACCGAGGAGGGCCTGACCAAGGTGACCCTGCAGCTGCAGTGGGTCACCCAGGCCCAGTTCGCCGGCTACTACGCCGCCGTCAAGGAGGGCTACTACGAGGACGAGGGCCTCGACGTCACCATCCAGGAGGCCGGCACCGACACCGTCCCGCAGGACGTGCTCGCCAACGGCGAGGTCGACTACGCCATCTCGTGGGTCCCCAAGGTGCTCGGCTCGATCGAGAACGGCGCCGCCATCACCGACGTCGCCCAGATCTTCGAGCGCAGCGGCACCCTCGGCGTGGCCTTCAAGGACTCCGGCATCACCTCGCCGGCCGACTACAAGGGCAAGAACGTCGGCAGCTGGGGCTTCGGCAACGAGTGGGAGCTCTTCGCCGGCATGCAGAAGGAGGGCGTCGAGCTCGGTGACATCAAGCTCGTCCAGCAGGCCTTCGACATGAGCGGGCTCATCAGCGGCGACGTCGACGTCGCCCAGGCGATGACCTACAACGAGTACGCCCAGCTGCTCGAGACCGAGAACCCCGCCACCGGCGAGCTCTTCCAGCCCGAGGACCTCAACGTCATCGACTACAACGACGTCGGCACCGCGATGCTCCAGGACGCCATCTGGGCGCAGACCGACAAGCTCGAGGACCCCGACTACGAGGCCCAGACCGTCGCCTTCATCAAGGCCTCGATCAAGGGCTGGGCCTACGTGCGCGACAACCCCGAGGACGGCGCCACGCTCGTCACCGAGGCCGGCTCCATCCTCGGCCAGAGCCACCAGCTCTGGATGACCAACGAGACCAACAAGCTCATCTGGCCCTCCACCTCCGGCGGGGTCGGCATGATCGACGAGGCGGCGTGGGCGCGTACCGTCGACATCGCCAAGGGCACCAAGAACGAGACCGGCGCGACGATCATCACCGAGGACCCGCCCGAGACCGCCTACACCAACGAGTACGTCGAGCAGGCGCTCGACGAGCTGCGCGACGAGGGTGTCGACGTCGAGGGCGCCGACTTCACCCCGATCGACGTCGAGCTCAAGCCCGGCGGCAACTGATCCACGGTCCCACCTGACTCAGGATTCACCGGCCAGCCGGTGAATGCCTGACCTGGACGACGAAGCTTCATCGTCCAGGCCCGGGTTTCACCGGCCAGCCGGTGAGACCCGGGACAGGTAGGACAGCACCCACCCTCCCCACCCCACCCACCGAGACGGAGACCGACGACGATGACGGTGACCGAGACGCCCACGGACCTCGACGCCCACACCAAGACCCTCGACAAGACCCACGTGTTCCACTCGTGGTCGGCGCAGGCCGCGCTCGACCCGCTCGTGGTCGCCGGCGGGCTCGGCACCAAGGTCTGGGACCACGCGGGCCGTACCTACCTCGACTTCTCCAGCCAGCTGGTCAACGTCAACATCGGCCACCAGCACCCGGCCGTCGTCTCGGCGATCCAGGAGCAGGCGGCGCTGCTGGCGACGATCGCGCCCTCGACCGCCAACCTCGCGCGCGGCGAGGCGGCCCGGCGCATCACCGACCGGGCGCCCGACGGCCTCAACAAGGTGTTCTTCACCAACGGCGGCGCCGACGCGATCGAGAACGCGATCCGGATGGCGCGGCTGCACACCCGCCGCGACAAGGTCGTCTCGACCTACCGCAGCTATCACGGCAACACCGGTGCGGCCGTGGTCGCGACCGGCGACTGGCGCCGGGTGCCCAACGAGTACGCCCGCGCCCACGTGCACGTCTTCGGGCCGTTCCTCTACCGCAGCGAGTTCTGGGCGACGACGCCCGAGGAGGAGTGCGAGCGCGCCCTGCAGCACCTGCGGCGCGTCATCGAGTGCGAGGGCCCGGCGTCGGTCGCGGCCGTCCTGCTCGAGAGCATCCCCGGCACCGCGGGCGTCCTGGTGCCCCCGCCCGGCTACCTGGCCGGCGTACGTGAGCTCTGCGACGCCCACGGGATCGTGATGATCCTCGACGAGGTGATGGCCGGCTTCGGTCGCGCGGGGGAGTGGTTCGCCCTCGACGCCTTCGACACGGGCCGCGGACCCGACCTGATCGCCTTCGCCAAGGGCGTCAACTCCGGCTACGTCCCGGTCGGCGGGGTCGTCATCAGCGACGAGATCGCGGCCGACTTCGACGAGGCCGTCTTCCCCGGCGGCCTCACCTACTCCGGCCACCCGCTCGCCGCCGCCTCGATCGTCGGCGCCCTCGACGCCATGGAGTCCGAGGGCATCGTCGACAACGCCCGCCGGGTCGGCGCCGAGGTGATCGGCCCCGGCCTGCGCGAGCTCGCCGACAAGCACCCCGTCGTCGGCGAGGTGCGCGGACTCGGCGTCTTCTGGGCGCTCGACCTCGTCACCGACCGGGCCACCCGCGCCCCGGTGCCGCCGGCCCTCATCGGGCTGGCCAAGAAGGAGGCGCTCGCCCGCGGGCTGGTGCCCTTCGCCGCCGACAACCGCATCCACGTCGTACCCCCCTGCGTCGTCACCGACGACGAGGTCGCCGAAGCCCTGGCGATCTACGACGAAGTCCTCACCGTGCTCGACAAGGAGATCGCATGACCACGCCCACGCTCGACCACTGGATCGCCGGCTCGCTGACCGCGGGCGACTCCGACCGCACCAGCCCGGTCTACGACCCGGCCCTCGGCGAGGTCACCAAGCACGTCCGCCTCGGCTCGGTCGCCGACGTCGACACCGCCGTGGCGGCCGCGCGGGCGGCGTACGTCGGCACGGACGGCCAGGCGGGCTGGGGTCGCTCGTCGATCGCCAAGCGCCAGACGGTGATGTTCAAGTTCCGCGAGCTGCTCGACGGACGCCGCGGCGAGCTCGCGGCGATCCTCACCTCCGAGCACGGCAAGGTGCTCTCCGACGCGGCCGGCGAGGTCGCCCGCGGCATCGAGGTCGTCGAGTTCGCGTGCGGGATGCCCCACCTGGCCAAGGGCTCCTACTCGCAGAGCGTGTCGACCGACGTCGATGTCTACTCCGTCAAGGAGCCGCTCGGCGTCGTCGGCATCATCAGCCCGTTCAACTTCCCGGCGATGGTCCCGATGTGGTTCTTCCCGATCGCGATCGCGACCGGCAACACCGTGGTGCTCAAGCCGTCCGAGAAGGACCCGTCGGTCGCCAACTGGCTCGCCGCGCTGCTCTCCGAGGCCGGCCTGCCCGACGGCGTGTTCAACGTGCTCCACGGCGACAAGGAGGCGGTCGACGCCCTGCTCGACCACCCCGACGTCGCCTCGATCTCGTTCGTCGGGTCGACCCCGATCGCCCAGTACGTCTACGAGAAGGGCACCCGCGCCGGCAAGCGCGTCCAGGCCCTCGGCGGCGCCAAGAACCACATGCTCGTGCTGCCCGACGCCGACCTCGACCTGGTCGCCGACTCCGCCGTCAACGCCGGCTTCGGCTCGGCCGGCGAGCGCTGCATGGCGATCTCGGTCGTCCTCGCCGTCGACCCGGTCGGCGACGAGCTGGTCGGCAAGATCCGCGACCGGATGGGCAAGCTCGTCACCGGCGA
>NZ_JAURVJ010000173.1 GCF_030655615.1 Nocardioides sp. | reverse complement strand
CGGGTCGTGGTCTACACCTGGAACTTCCATCCCGAGCTCGTCTCGATGGCACGCGACCTCGGAGTGCACGGGTACCTGTCCAAGGCGTTGAGCGGCCGGGAGCTGGTAGCCGCTCTCGAGTCCGTCCACGCCGGCGAGACCGTGATCAGCACCCCAGCAGCCAAGGCACGCAACACAGCCGGCGACTGGCCAGGCCGCGGCGAAGGACTCTCCGATCGTGAGGCGGAGGTCCTCGCCCTCATCACCCAGGGAAAGAGCAACGCCGAAGTAGCGGCCCTGACCTATCTGAGTCCCAACACCGTCAAGTCCTACATCCGCGGGCTCTACCGCAAGATCGAGGTCGACAGCCGTACCCAGGCCGTTCTCTGGGGGGTGCGCAACGGGTTCCTCCCCGACCACCGCCGAATCGAGCACTGGCGGGGCGGACCCTGAGGCGTCCGGGACGCTCTGCCCGCCGCCGTTACGCCGCAGGTCAGTGGCGACCTGCGGCTCGGGAGGAACTGGTGGAGCTGAGGGGATTCGAACCCCTGACCTTCTCATTGCGAACGAGACGCGCTACCAACTGCGCCACAGCCCCAGTGCGTCTCACGACGCGAGGCGAAACGTTAGCACCCGAGCCGCCGCGGCCCGAAGTCGGCGAGGGTCGGCTGGTCGAGGGGTGGGTTCGGCTGTAACTCATCGTTCGGAGCACTACCCCGGCGCTGTAGCACCGGGGTAGTGGCGCGAACAGTGAGTTACAGCTGAGGGCCGCGCCCCGATCCGACCCACCCGACCCGGACCCGCGAACGGCGGCTGTAACGCGAATGGGCCGGCGACCGCTGTAGGGGGTGTTCGTGTCGTTCACCCCAGGAGGTCCGATGTACTCGTCCAGGCTCAGGCGGGCGGCCGCTGCGGTCGCGCTCGCGACCGCAGCGTCCGTCATCAGCGTCGGCGCCGCCGGCACGGCGACGGCAGCGCCCGTCGACCGCGGCCAGCAGGCGCAGCACGCCAAGCAGGCCCAGCGGTTCAGCACCAAGCTCACGATCAACGCGCCCGACGTCGCCGACACCGAGGGCCGGGCCGCGGTCCGGGGCCGGCTGACGGCGCGGGGCATCCCGCTCGCGCAGCGCCCGGTGCGGCTGCTGGTCAAGCGTGAGGGCGCCACGCGCTGGGCGCTGGGTCGCATCGAACAGACCAACCGCCAGGGTCGCGTGGTCTTCCGCGTCCTGCCGCCGGCCGAGACGGCCTACAAGCTGGCGTTCTTCGGTACGGCGAACTTCAAGCCGTCACGCAGCGGGACCGTGGTGGTCGCCGCGCGCGACACCGAGGTCAGCATCGCCGTGACCCCCGGGGTCGTCGACCCGGGCGGCTCGGCCGTGGTGAGCGGCGTCGTCACTGACGAGGACGTGGCCCTGGCCGGCGCCCCCGTCGAGCTGCGCGCCCGCAAGGCCGGCACCAAGCGGGCCTTCGAGCCGATCGCGACCGCGGTCTCCGGGACCGACGGCAGCGTCAGCTTCACCGTCACGCCGACCCGCGCGACGGCGTACGTGCTCGTGGCGCGCAAGACGGCGACGAGCCAGGCGGCGCGCAGCAAGGTCGCGACGATCGCCGTCAAGAGCCCGACCCGGATCGCGGTGCGGGCCCGCACCATCGGTGAGACGTTCTCGGTGGTCGGCTTCCTCTACGGCCGCGGCGACGGCCTCGCCGGTCGCAAGGTCACCCTGCAGGAGCAGGCCGCCGGAGCGACCGGGTGGACCGACGTCAAGTCCGGGCGCACCGCGCGCGACGGCTACGTCGACTTCCGCCGGCCGGCCGTCGAGGGCACGTCCTACCGCCTCTCCTTCGCCGGTACGACGCGCCTCGGGGCGAGCGTCAGCCGTACCGTGGTCGTCTGACCGGCCCGGACCAGCGCGAGAGGACGGGGTCGCCTGATCGGCACCGCACGCAGTCGCACCCGCCGGCCCGGACCTGTCGAGGTCCGGGCCGGCGGGTCCGCGCCGTCCCTGCGGGCGGTCCGCGACGAGAGCGCCGTGGCGCTGCCCGACCCGCTCGGGACCGACCGGGCGCTGGACCTCGCCCGGGCCGGCGACGAGCGCGGGTTCGTGGCGCTCTACCGCGACCTGCAGCCGCCCCTGCTCCGCTACCTCACGGTCAAGAGCCCCGACGGCGCCGAGGACGTCGCCGCCGAGGTGTGGCTCCACGTCGTGCGCGACCTCGCGACCTTCGCCGGTGACGCCGACGCCTTCCGGGGCTGGGTGTTCACCGTCGCGCGGCACCGCGCGATCGACCACGGACGGGCCCGCGCGGCGCGTCCGTCGGTGCCGGTCGCCGAACCCGATGCGGGGGAGCGGGCGCCGAGCGCGGAGGCCGAGGCGATCGAGCGCGACGCCACCCGGCGCGCGGTCGCGCTCGTCGCGACCCTGCCGGCCGAGCAGGCCGAGATGGTGATGCTGCGCGTGGTGGCCGGCCTCGACGTCGAGACCGTCGCCACCATCGTGGGCAAGAAGCCCGGCGCCGTGAGGGTCGCGGTGCACCGCGCCCTCAAGACCCTGAGGAACCAGGTGTGACATGAGCGACTACGACGACGACCCCCTGGTGCGGGCCCTCCGTGCCCCCGGCACGCCCGACGAGCTGGCCGGTGAGGGCACCGCGCTCCGCGCCTACCGCGAGGCCTTCCCCGGCTCGCGCCGCTCGCGTCGCGCCCTCGGCCGCCTCGGACTCGGCGGCAGCGCCTTCGTGCTGAGCATCGCCCTGGGCGGCGGGGTCGCCGCGGCGTATACCCAGACGCTGCCCGACCAGGTCCAGGACTTCGCCCACGGCGTCCTCGGACCCGTCGGCGTCCCGCCCGCCGCGGCGCGCGGGCGGCAACGGTCCACCGAGACGGCCGCCCCCGCCGGCCCGGACACCGCGTCCGCCCCGACCGACCCGACCGACTCGACCACGTCGGCCGACCCCACCGGACCCACCTCCCCCCCGACGTCGCCCCCGGCCGGGCCCACCAGCCCCGGGCCGGGCGAGGCGACGACGAGGGCTGCGCCCGGCGGCGGGACTTCCCCCGTGCCCTCGCCGGGCCAGCCCTCTCCGACCGCACCGTCGGGTGGCGACCCGACCGCCCCGCCGACGAGCCCGCCGAGCACGCCGCCGACCACCACCCCGCCGACCCAGGAGCCTCCGCCCCCGCCGGCGACCAGGCCGAAGGACGTCAGCGTCGCGGTCTCGGCGACCAAGGTCGACCCGGGCACGGCGGTGACGGTCAGCGGCACGGTGACCGACAAGAAGGGTGCGAGCGTCGCGGGCCGCACCGTCCGCCTCGGCTACCGCACGGCCGGCGGCGCGTGGACGACCTACGCCACGCAGACCAGCGCGAGCGACGGCACCGTCTCGTTCACCAGCCCACCGCTGGCCGAGAGCCTTGCCCTGCGCCTGGCCGTCAAGAAGGACGTCATCAGCGACAAGGTCCGGATCGAGGTCGAGCCCGCCCTCACGGTCTCGGCCGCGCCAGGTGCCGTCGACGTGGCCGCGACCGGGGGCCAGGCGGGCGACACCGTCGTGCTGGTCCGGGTGACCACCCAGGGCCGCCGGGAGGTCGGGCGCCAGCAGCTCACCGGGAGCGGGTCGACGTCGTTCGGCGTCGAGCCGGCGACGCGACGCACCGTCTATGTCGCCCGGCTGCTGCGCACGCCGCGGCACCTGCCGGCCGACGGGAAGGTCGTGGTCAAGAAGGAGGCGCGCACGGGGGTCGCCGCCCCCGCCCCGTCCGTCACCGAGGAGTAAGGCTAACCTTACTTGGTGAGTGAGATCGGAGCAGGCGGCGTCGTGCGCCTCGCCTTCCGCAACTCCCGCACCGGACTCTTCACCACGAGCTTCCTGCTGTGCGTCCACCAGGTCTGCGAGGCCACCACTCCGGTGATCGTCGGCCTCGCGATCGACCGCGCGATCGCTCCGGGGTCGGTGCCCAAGGTGCTGGTCTGGGTCGCCGTCCTCGCCGCGGTCTACGTCGTCCTCTCCGCCGCCGGCAACGGCGCCGGGCCGATCGGGGCCCGCGCCTCCACGCGTGCCGAGCACGACCTGCGCCAACGCGTCGTGGCCAGGCTGCTCGACCCCCGCGGCACCACCGAGCCGCAGTCGACCGGGTCGGCGCTGAGCGTCGCCGGCTCCGACGCCGAGAAGGTGGGCGAGACCGTCGACGTCATGGCCGTCGGGATCAGCGGGCTCGTCGCGCTGCTGGTCGCCTCGGCCGCGCTCATGCTCACGTCGGTGACGCTCGGCCTCGTGGCGCTGGGCTGCGTGCTGGTCGCGGTCGTCGTCGTACCCCTGCTGGCGCGGCCGATCCAGGAGCGGAGCGCCGCCCAGCAGCAGGCCGCCGCCGACAGCTCCGGCCTCGCCGTCGACCTCGTCGAGGGCCTGCGCGTGCTGCACGGGCTCGGCGCCCAGCGCCACGCCGCCGACCGCTTCCGCGCCTCGAGCCAGGCCGCGCGCCGCGCCCGGGTCCGGGCCGGGACGACCGAGGCTGCGCTCGACGGCGTCACCCTCGTGATCGCGGGGTTCCTGCTCGTCGCGGTCGCCGGCGTCGGTGCCCACCTCACCATCGACGGCGCGATCAGCCCCGGCGAGCTCGTCGCCGGCGTGGGCCTGGCCCAGTTCCTCGTCGGACCCGTCGCGCGGCTGTCCTGGGCGGGGGCCGGCATCGCCACCGTGCGGGCCTCGGCCCGGCGGATCGCCGACGTCCTCGAGGCGCCCTACGCGGTCAAGGACGTCGCGACCGGCCACGGCCACGACGCCCGGCAGCTCGGCTCCGGCCTGCGCGTCACCGGGCTGGTCACCGAGCACCTCGACGGCCTCGACCTCGAGGTCGGTCCCGGCGAGCTGGTCGCCGTCGTCTGCGACGACCTCTCCGCCCGCCGCGAGCTGCTCGACGCCCTGGCCCGGCGCCGCGACCCCGACGGCGGCACCGTCCTCGTCGGCGGCGTGAGCTCGACCGACCTGGCCCTCGACGACCTGCACCGCGCGGTCGCCGTCGTGCCCCACGAGGCCACGCTCTTCACCGAGCCGCTGGTCGACGTCGTGGGGGAGACCCCCGGCCCCGCCCTGGCCGCCGCCCGCGCCGACGACGTCGCCGCCTCGCTCGTCGACGACGGCTCGCGCCACCACGGCACCACGCTCTCCGGCGGGCAGCGCCAGCGGATCTCGCTCGCCCGCGCCCTCGCCGCCGACCCGCCGGTGCTCGTCCTCGACGACCCCACCACCGCGCTCGACGCGGTGACCGAGGCCGCCGTGGCCCAGGGCTTGCACGCGCTCCGCGCCGGCCGTCGTACGACGATCGTGGTCACCTCGAGCCCCGCCGTCCTGGCGGTCGCCGACCGGGTCGTGCTCGTCGACGGCGGTCGCGCGGCCGCCGTCGGCACCCACGCCGCGCTGGTGGCCGACGACCGCTACGCCGCGGCGGTGCTGTCGTGACCCTGCTCGCCCTCCCCGTCGCCACCGCCGCCCAGGCCCGGCGCCAGCTCGCGACCGCCATCAGGCCCGACCGGCGCGGCGCCGTGCTGGCGATGCTGCTCCTGGTCGCGACGACGGTCTCCGGCCTCGTCGTCCCGCCCGTCCTCGGCCGCCTCGTCGACGTCGCGCAGGCCGGCGGGCCGCGCACCTACCTGACCGCGCCGCTCGTCGTGCTGGCCGTCGCCGTCGTCGGGCAGGGTCTCTTCGCCGCGCTCGGGCTGGCGATGCTCACCCGCGTCGGCGAGGGCGCGCTCGCGCGGCTGCGCGAGAGCGTGCTCGACCGGGCCCTCGGGCTGCCGCAGGAGCGCCTCGAGCAGGGCGGTACCGGTGACCTGGTCTCGCGCGTCGGCGACGACGTCGACCGGGTCAGCGACGCGCTGCGGCAGGGCTTCCCGGAGTTCCTGTTCTCGGGGCTGACCGTGGCCCTCACCATCGTCGGTCTCGGCGTGCTCGACTGGCGCTTCGCGCTGGCCGGGCTCGCCGCCGTGCCGTTCCAGGTGATGGCCGGCCGCCTCTACGTCAAGGTCAGCCCGCCGCTCTATGCCGCCGCCCGCCGGGCCGAGGGCGAGCGCTCGCAGCAGCTCGTCGAGACCCTCGGCGGCCTGCGGACCGTGCAAGCGCTGCTGCTCGGACCGCGCCACCTCGACCGCGTCGCCGTCCGCTCCGAGGCTGCCCGCCGCGCCCACCTGCACGCCGTCGACAGGAGCGCCTGGTTCTTCTGCCGGATCCACCTCGGCGAGCTCACCGGCACCGCGGCGGTCCTGGTCGCAGGAGCCGTCCTCGTCGGCAACGGCTCGGCCACCCTCGGCGAGGCGACCGCGGCCGCGCTCTACTTCATCCGGCTCTTCGACCCGATCAGTGCGCTGCTCACGCTGCTCGACGAGGTGCAGAGCGCCACCGCGTCGCTGGCCCGGCTCGCCGGCGTCGCCATGCTCGAGGAGCCCGAGCCCGAGGGGGCGCCCGCCCCGGCCGCGCCGGTGCTGCGGCTGCGCGACGTCCGCTTCTCCTACCTCGAGGGCGACGAGGTGCTGCACGGCGTCGACCTCGACGTCGCCGCAGGCGAGCACGTCGCCGTCGTCGGCTCGAGCGGCGCCGGCAAGACCACGCTCGCCGCCCTCGTCGCCGGCATCCACACGCCCAGCGGCGGCACCATCGAGATCGGCGGCTCGTCGGTCGCGGCCCTCGGCCGCGAGGAGCTCGCCCGCCACGTCACCCTCGTCAGCCAGGAGGTGCACGTCTTCGCCGGCACCGTCGCCGACGACCTCCGGCTCGCCCGGCCCGACGCGACCGACGACGACCTGGCCGCCGCGCTGGGCGTCGTCGACGCGCTCGGCTGGGCCCGTGCCCTGCCCGATGGCCTCGCGACCCGTGTCGGTTCGGGCGGGGCCACGCTCACCCCGGTCCAGGCGCAGCAGCTCGCGCTGGCGCGGCTCGTGCTCCGCGGCGCCGACGTCGCCGTGCTCGACGAGGCCACGGCCGAGGCCGGCAGCGCCGGTGCCCGGGTGCTCGAGTCAGGCATGCGCCGCGCGCTCGAGGGTCGTACGGCGCTCCTCGTCGCCCACCGCCTCACCACCGCCGCCGAGGCCGACCGCGTGGTCGTCCTCGAGCAGGGCCGCGTCGTCGAGGTCGGCCCGCCCGCCGAGCTCGCCGCCGGAGACGGCCCCTACGCCCGGCTCTGGGCGGCGTGGTCGGCCTCGCGCTGACCCGTAGCCTCGAACCACCTCCACGAAGCCCCGCGAGAGAAGGAACCCCTATGTACGGCGAGGTCGTCTCGACCCAGGTCCTGACCCCCCAGCTCATCCGCGTCGTCCTCGGCGGCACCGGGCTCGACGGCATCGCCGCCCCCGGCGGCACCGACTCCTACGTCAACGCGTTCTTCGTGCCCGAGGGTGCGCCCTACGACGTCCCGTTCGAGGACGACGCCGTCCGTGACCTGCCGCGGGAGCAGCGCCCCTACCCGCGCCGCTACACCGTGCGGTCGTGGGACGAGGCCCAGCAGCAGCTGACCCTCGACTTCGTCGTCCACGGCGACGTCGGCCGCGCCGGCCGCTGGGCCCAGCACGCGCAGCCCGGCGACCGGCTGCAGTTCCGCGGGCCGGCCGGCGGCTGGGTGCCCGAGCCGGAGGCCGACTCCTACCTGCTCGTCGGCGACGAGAGCGCGCTGCCCGCGATCGCCGGCTCGGCCGAGCTCGTGCCCGCCGGCCGTCCGGTCGTCGCCGTGGTCGAGGTCGAGGACGCCGCCGGGGAGGTCCCGATCACCTCGCCGGGCGACCTGACCGTGGTCTGGGTGCACCGGGCCGGTGCGGGCGGACCGGTCGAGGACCTGCTCCCCGCCGCCGTCGCCGCGCTCGCGCCGCTCCCCGGCACCGTGAGCGCCTTCGTCCACGGCGAGGCCGTCGCCACCCGCGCCGTACGCCGCCACCTGCTCGAGCAGGGCGTCGTCGACCGCGGCCACCTCTCGTGCTCGCCCTACTGGCGCCGCGGCCACGACGACGAGGAGTGGCGCGCCGTCAAGGGCGCCTGGACCCGCGAGGTCGAGGCCGACGTGCCCTGACGCTGGCCCCCGACCTCGTTCGAAGGGGTGAAGGGGTGACGTAGGGTCGGGGTGAACGGCTCCAGACCCGGGCCGACCCTGCCAGCTCGAGACGAGGCCGTGTGCCGGCCAACGACAGCTCCGCCTTCGCCGACCTGGCTTCCGCCCTGCAGGCCGAGCCCGACGCGTCGCTCACCGCCACGACCATCGTGCTGCGGATGGCCGACCTCGTGGCCGACGCCGACGAGGTCAGCCTCACCATCCAGACCCGCGCCGGCCACGCGACGCTCGCCGCGAGCGGCACGATGGCGGCCGCCGCCGACGAGCAGCAGTACGCGCTCGGCGAGGGGCCGTGCGTCGAGACCTCCGACCGGGGCGCGTGGATCCGCAGCGGCAACGTCGGCGGTGACCCGCGCTGGCCCCGGTGGGGACCGGAGGCCCGCGAGCTCGGCGTCGCCTCGATGCTCGCGGTGCGGCTGCTCAGCAACGACCAGCCCTACGGCGCCCTCAACCTCTACAGCCGCAGCCCGGGCAAGTTCGCCGACCACGACGTCGTCGACCTCGCCCTCATCTACGGCACCCACGCCGCCACCGCCCTGTCGGCGGCCCAGCTGGCCACCAACCTGCAGACCGCCATCGGCTCGCGGCACACCATCGGGATGGCCCAGGGGATCGTCATGGAGCGCTACGGCCTCACCCAGCACCAGAGCTTCGAGCTGATGCGCCGGCTGTCCTCGAGCAGCAGCACCAAGCTGCGCGACGTGGCCGCCTACATCGTCGAGAACCGCGAGCTGCCCGAGCTCCCGCCGGCACCGGGCACGCCGTCTGAGAGCTGATCCGGCGGTGATCCGGCGGTGATGCCGCGCACCTCCCGGGGGAGAGGTAGAGTGCAGGCACGCCGGGAGTGAGACTCGGCGTTCCCGCCACACGGCCCACCAGCCCGTGGCAGCACCGCCGCCGGAGACCACCGCCCCGGGCCGTGCGCGACGCCCTCCCCGGGCCCGCCGCCGGACCGCAGCCAGCCACCCGGCGTACCCCGCGACACCCGCCCGGCGGGTGTCGCAGCTCCGGAGGAGGAGTTCCTTGGCTCGAGGTGGCCAGCGCCAGAACGGCGCTACCCGCTCCACAGGTCAGTCCCGGCAGCGCCGTGGGCGCGAGCTCGACAACGAGGGGATCATCCCGATCCTCGCCCGCGCGGTGCGCGAGGTCGAGGGCGCCGCCCAGCGCGGCAAGGTCAAGCCGTCGAGCCGGACCAAGTTCCAGGTCGTGGCGCTGCTCGCCCGTGAGGAGCGCACGCGCGTCAAGGTCGACCCCGAGATCACCGAGGGGCAGCGCGCCGACCAGCTCAAGCGGCTCGACGGCATCGGCACGATCCTCGCCAAGACGACCGCCCGCGACACGTCGCTGCTGTCGCTGCTGGCCGAGGACGCCGTGGTGTCCGAGGCCGCGCGCGACCTCAAGCGCGAGATGCTCCAGGCCGCCGGCGTCGAGGTCGCGCCCGAGGTGGAGACCGCGCCCGAGCCGACCAGCACGACCTACGACCCCGAGCGTCAGGTCGTCCCGCGGTCGGTGCTCTCGCACCAGCTCGCCAACCCCTTCCTCGTGCCCGACTTCACCGGCGCCGCGCGTCCCACCCACGCCCGGCGGCTCGCCGGCTGGGAGCTCATCGAGCCGCTGCTCGAGTCGTTCGAGCGGGCCGCCGGCGGGGCGTCGTCCTGCATGACGCTGCCCGAGGACTCCTCGATCAAGGCGCCGGTCGGCCTCGAGCTCATGCACCACCAGGCCCAGCTGGTCGCCGCCGCGGCCGCCGGCCACCGGACCTTCCTGCTCGCCGACGAGCCCGGCCTCGGCAAGACCGCGCAGGCGCTGCTCGCCGCGCAGGCCGCGGACGCCTTCCCGCTGCTCGTCGTCGTGCCGAGCGTCGTCAAGACCAACTGGGCCCGCGAGGTCAGTCTCTGGACCCCGCACCGCACGTCGACGGTGATCCACGGCAACGGCCACGACATCGACGGCTACGCCGACATCGTCATCGTCAACTACGAGATCCTCGACCGCCACGTCGGCTGGATGCGCCACCACGGCTTCAAGGGCATGGTCGTCGACGAGGCCCACTTCATCAAGAACAAGTCCTCGCAGCGCTCCCAGCACGTGCTGCAGATCGCCGACTCGATCCGGGCCCGCACCACGCGGCCGCTGATGACGGCGCTGACCGGCACCCCGCTCATCAACGACATCGACGACTTCCGCGCCATCTGGCAGTTCCTCGGCTGGATCGACGAGAAGAAGCCGATGGCGCCGCTGATGGACCGGCTCGAGGACACCGGGCTCACGCCCATCGACCCACCGTTCTACCCCGCGGCCCGGGCCGCGGTCATCGACCTCGGCATCGTGCGTCGTCGCAAGGTCGACGTCGCCTCCGACATCCCCGCGCGCCGGATCGCCGACCTGCCCGTCGAGCTCGAGGGCGAGGTCGGTCGCTCCATCCGCGAGGCCGAGCGCGAGCTCGCGCGCCGGCTCGTCGAGCGCTACGACATGGCGCTGGCCACCCGTCGTACCGGCGTCACGACCGAGGGCATCGACCACGAGCTCGTACGCCGGGTCGCCACCTGGGAGCGCGAGGACACCACCGGCTCGGGCAAGGGCGACGGCGAGAACGTCTTCACGATGATGCGCCGGATCGGCCAGGCCAAGGCCGGCCTCGCCGCCGACTACGCGGCCCAGCTGGCGCGCAACGTCGGCAAGGTCGTGTTCTTCGCCAAGCACGTCGACGTCATGGACCAGGCCGAGGCGCTCTTCGCCAAGCGCGGCATCAAGTCGGCCTCGGTGCGCGGCGACCAGTCGCCCAAGACCCGCCAGGCCAACATCGACGCCTTCGTCAACGACCCCGACGTGGCGATCGCCGTCTGCTCGCTCACCGCGGCCGGCGTCGGGCTCAACCTCCAGGTCTCCTCCAACGTCGTCCTGGCCGAGCTGTCCTGGACCGACGCCGAGCAGACCCAGGCCATCGACCGGGTGCACCGGATCGGCCAGGACCAGCCCGTCACCGCCTGGCGCGTCATCGCCGCCCAGACCGTCGACACCAAGGTGGCCGAGCTGATCGACAGCAAGGCCGGCCTGGCCGCGCGGGCCCTCGACGGGTCCGACGAGGAGGTCGGCTCCTCCGCCGACATCCAGACCGAGGCGCTCGTGGGGCTGCTCACCGACGCGCTCACCGCCCGCGAGGCGCGTGCCTGACGGCACGGTCCGCTGCCACATCGCGGTCGATTCCGGACTTGTCGGTGGTCGGACCTAGAATCTGGCGCGTCCCGAGCAGGCCGCTCCACCCTCGCCGACAGGAGGCAGACATGCGCGCCAAGCTGCTGGCACGAGCATCGTTGCTCGTGCGTCTCCTCGTCGTCGCCCTCATCGCGCTGCTGCTGGTGGGCGCGACGTCCGGCGCGAGCGGTGAGAAGGCCGGCGGGGTCATCCGCGGCGAGCTCGACGGCCAGCAGGTCCGCGTGACGCTGCCGACCGGCGACGCCAAGCCCCGCGGGCTCGCGATCTACTTCCACGGCCAGGGCGGCAGCGTCGACGACCGCATCGACGGTCCCTGGCTCGGCGGCCTGCTGCGGTCCGGCTGGGCCGTCGCGTCCTCCACGTTCCACGACGAGTCGTGGGGCAACGAGGCCTCCACCGAGGACGTCAAGCTCCTCACCGAGTGGGCCGAGGACAAGGCCGGTGTCCGGACCTCGCTGTGGGTCACCGGCTCGATGGGCGGTGCGGTCTCGCTCAACGCGATGCTCCACGGCGCCGAGCCGCCGCCGTGCTGGTACGGCGTCAAGCCGGCCATCGCCCTCACCGAGATGGACCGCGTGGCCGGCGCCCGCCGGTTCATCGCCGAGGCCTACGGCGGCCCCGTGCCCGAGGACCGCAACCCGGTCCGTCACATCGACGACCTGCCCGACGACACCCGCTACCGCGTCGTGGCCTCGCCCGACGACGAGCTCGTCGAGCTGCGCGACAACGCCGGCGCGCTGATCTCCCAGCTGACCGGCCGCGGTCTCGACATCACCTACCACCTGGTGACCGGCCCCCACGAGGACCCGTCCCACTTCGACCCGATCGACCTCGTCGCCTTCGGCGACTTCTGCCTGGGTGACGGTCCCTCGCCGCCGTCCGACACCCCGCCCGAGCAGTCCGCGGGCTAGCGGTCCCTCAGAAGAGTCCGGCCGAACCCACGAAGCGCGTGACGCTGATCCGGATCGCCACCCGCTCGGGGTTGACCCGGGGGGTCCGGTAGCGGGCGGCGTACCGCTCCACCGCGCGGGCGACCGACTCCGGGTCGTGCACCACGACGCCGACGCCCTCGAGCGTCGACCAGCGCGCACCGTCGACGGCGCCGGCCGCGACCAGCCCGCCCTCGGCCCCGGCGGCGAGCAGGTTCTGCACCTTGCGCGAGCCGCCGCCCGTGATCACCCACGCGCACTCGCGCTCGTGGTCGAGGGCGACCCCCACCGGCACCAGGTGCGGGCGGCCGTCGGGCCGCAGCGTCGTGAGGCTGCAGAGGTGCCGCTCGGTCCAGAACTCGAGCAGCGGCTCGGGGAACGCGCCCCAGCCGGGGGTCCAGGACGTCATATCCACCTCGAGAACCACATGCGGTCGATCCAGTCGGCCTTGGGGATGACCTCGTAGGACAGGATCGGGTAGAAGTACGCGAAGTTGAGCACGACCAGCACGAAGAACGACCCGGCCACGATCACGCCCGTCGTACGCCGCGGCGAGGGTTGTCGGGACGAGCCGATGAGCTTGCCGAGGCAGAGCACGATCGCGAGCACGATGAAGGGCAGCGACGCGATCGCGTAGAAGAAGAAGATCGGTCGGTCGTCGTACTGCAGCCAGGGCAACCAGGTCGACAGGACGCCGACCACGGCGACGCCGAAGCGCCAGTCCCGTGCGCCGACCCAGAGGACGCCGGCCGCGATGAGGGCGAGGATGCCGCCCCACCACAGGATCGGGGTGCCGATGAGCAGCACCTGGCGGTAGCACTCGCTGCCGGCGGGCGCGTTGCAGCCCTGCTGTCCGGGCTGGATCTCGAGCTGGGTCGCGGCGCCGACGGGGCGGTTGACGAGGAGCCAGCCCGACGGCTGCGACTGGTAGGTGTGGCTGCTGCAGTTGAGGTAGTGGGTGTGGAAGATGTAGACGTCGTGGTGGTAGTACCAGAGCGACCGCAGCGACTGGACGACCTCGCCGAGCCCGCTGGCGTCGGGCTCGGTCGCCGTGGGCCACTGCGCCGAGTCGTCGCTGACGTTGTCGGTGGTGAGCTCGCCGTCGGCGCCCGTGACGCAGGGTCGCTCCTCGGTGAAGCCGGTGTACTGCGTCGACGAGAGCGCCTGCTCGTAGTCGTCGGCGTGCACCAGCCAGCCGGTCCACGACACGACGTAGACGAAGAAGGCCACGAGGACCAGCTGCACGAACGCGGGTACGCCGTCCGCGAGGACCGACCGCGCGGTCGCGTGGCGCACCCCGAAGGAGCGCCGTGCGCCCGCGCTCCACAGCCACGCGAGCAGCCCGAAGGCCGCCAGCGGGTAGAGCGCGGTCCACTTGGTGCCGATCGCGAGGCCGAAGCTGACGCCGGCCGCGAGCATCCAGGGCCGGAAGAGCAGGCCGCGGACGGGACCCCACGAGCTGGAGTCGGGGGTGGCGTCGTCGACGAGGCGACCCAGCTTGGCGCGGTACCAGTCGCGGTCGTTGACGATGCACGCGACGCCGCAGAGCAGGAAGAACGCCAGGAAGATGTCGAGCAGCGCGAGGCGCGAGAGCACGAAGTGGAGGCCGTCGAAGGCCATCAGGAGCCCGGCCAGGCAGCCGAGCACGGTGGAGCCGGTCATCCGTCGGACGAGGCGGCACATGATCAGCACCATCAGCGTGCCGACGACCGCGGCCGAGATGCGCCAGCCGAACGGGTCCATCCCGAAGGCCTTCTCGCCGAGCGCGATCATCCACTTGCCGGCCTCGGGGTGGACCTCCATCGACGGCCCGTCGCCCCAGATGCCCTTGACCTGGCCGCTCAGGATGGCGTCGTTGATCTCCTTGCCGCCGGGCTTCTCCTGGTAGTTGCGGACGTAGCCCTGGTTGAGCAGGCCCCACGCGTCCTTGGCGTAGTAGGTCTCGTCGAACGCGAACCGGTCGGGGGTGCCGAGGTGCCAGAGCCGCATCCCGAGCGCGAGCCCGGAGACCGCGAGCGCGGCCGCCCAGGCGGCGAAGCGGTCGTTGAGGCGCGACTCGAGCCCGACGGCCCGCCCGCGCGCCCGCTGCCACGCCGTGGGGACCGGCCGGCCGTCGGCGGTCTCGGACAGCCCGGTCGCCCCGGCCCTGCTGGCGGAGTCGTCTCTCCCGTCGCCACGGTCGCCGGGGTCACCGGGGTCGCCGGCGCGCGGCGGCTCCTGCAGCGTGGTCACGAGCCGGAATCCTACGTTCCCGTCCTCCACCCACGCTGACCCGTCGTAGATCTACGACGGGTCGGCGTGGTCCGGCTGTCGTGCCTGCCATGATCGAGCAGGTGAGCAACACCGAGCCCGGCGTCCTGGTGCTGGCCGCGACCCCGATCGGGCGGGTGGCCGACGCGCCGCCCCGGCTGGCCGAGGAGCTCGCCGGTGCCGACGTGGTCGCCGCCGAGGACACGCGGCGCCTCAAGCGGCTGACCGGTGACCTCGGGGTCACGGTGGGCGGGCGGATCGTGTCCTACTTCGAGGGCAACGAGCAGCAGCGCACCCCGGTGCTGCTCGAGGCGCTGCTGGCCGGTGAGCGGGTGCTGCTGGTGACCGACGCCGGCATGCCGAGCGTGTCCGACCCGGGCTACCGGCTCGTCTCCGCGGCGGTGGCCGCCGGGGTCCTGGTGACCGCGGTGCCCGGGCCGTCCGCCGTCCTGACCGCGCTCGCGGTGTCGGGGCTGCCGGTCGACCGGTTCTGCTTCGAGGGGTTCCTGCCGCGCAAGGCGGGGGAGCGGGCCCGTCGGCTGGCCGCGCTGGCCGGCGAGCAGCGCACGATGGTGTTCTTCGAGGCGCCGCACCGCACGGCCGCGACGCTGGCGGCGATGGCCGAGGCGTGGGGCGACGAGCGGCCGGGTGCGGTGTGCCGCGAGCTGACCAAGACCCACGAGGAGGTACGCCGAGGGGGTCTGGCCGAGCTCGCGGCGTGGGCGTCCGACGGGGTCCGGGGCGAGGTCACCCTGGTGGTGGCCGGTGCGGACGACGTACCCGCCATCTCGACCGATGAGTCGACCCTGCGGGCCGCCGTCGCCGAACGGGAGGATCGGGGCATGAGCCGCAAGGACGCGATCGTCGAGGTCGCCAAGCTGGCCGGCGTTCCCAAGCGCGACGTCTACAACCTCGTGCACGCCTCGTGAGCGCCCTCCCGACGGCGCCGGTCGGCCGGATCACCGAGTTCACGCGCGACGGGCTCGTCTTCGACGTGGTCGACGAGGGCCCGATCGACGGCGAGGTGGTGGTGCTGCTGCACGGGTTCCCCGAGCGCGCGTCGTGCTGGCGGCTCGTCGCGCCGCTGCTGCACGCGCAGGGCTACCGGACGGTCGCGCCCGACCAGCGCGGCTACTCGCCGCGCGCCCGCCCGACGCGCCGCCGCGACTACCGGACGGCCGAGCTGGCCGACGACGTCGCCGCGCTGATCGACGTGCTCGGCGGCCGGGTGCACCTGGTCGGCCACGACTGGGGCGCGATCGTGGGCTGGGCGGTCGTGGCTGCACACGCCGACCGGGTGCGGTCCTGGACGTCGCTCTCGATCCCGCACCCGCGCGCCTACCTGCGCTCGCTCGTGCGCTCCACCCAGGGACTGAAGTCCTGGTACATGCTCGCCTTCCAGGTGCCGGCCGTGCCCGAGCTCCTGGCCGCCCGCCCCCGCGGGATCTTCGACCGGAGCCTGCGCGGCAGCGGGATGTCGCGCGACGACGTCGCCCGCTTCCGCGAGGAGATCGTCGACTACGGCGCGTTCCCCGGCGGGGTGGCCTACTACCGCGGCCTGCCCTTCACCGACCGTCGCCAGACGGCCGCGCGGGTCACCGTGCCGACCACGCTGGTGTGGAGCGACGGCGACGACTTCGTGGGCCGCGCGGGCGTCGACGGCACGGCGGCGCTGGTCGACGCCGACTTCGAGCTCGTCGTACTCGCCGGCGTCGACCACTGGATCCCGACCCACGCCCCCGAGGCCGCCGCCGAGGCGATCCTCGAGCGGATGGCCACCTCATGAGCCCGTTCGTGAGCCCGTTCGTGAGCCCGGTCGTGAGCCCGGCATGACCACCGAGCCGACCCGCGAGCGCGCGCCGACAGAGGAGAAGAGCGGCTCCCGGCGCGATCGCGAGCGCCCGCCGGCGCCCGCGCCGCTGCCGCACCCCGTCGTCGACAACCACTGCCACCTCGACATCGCCGACGGCGAGTGGCTCACCACCGACGACGCCCTCGCCGCCGCGCACGCGGTCGGGGTCACGCGGATCGTCCAGATCGGCTGCGACCTGCCCGGCGCGCGGTGGGCGGTCGAGGCCGCGTCGTCCTACGACGCCCTCGTGGCCGGCGTGGCCCTGCACCCCAACGAGGCCCCGAGGCTGGCCGCGGCCGGGCGCCTCGACGAGGCGCTCGCCGAGATCGAGACCCTGGCCCAGGCGCACCCGAAGGTGCGCGCGGTGGGGGAGACCGGGCTCGACCACTTCCGCACCGGCGAGAACGGCCGCGCCGCCCAGGTCGCGTCGTTCCGCGCCCACATCGACCTCGCGAAGCGCCTCGACAAGACGCTGGTCATCCACGACCGCGACGCGCACGACGAGGTGCTGGCCGTCATCGACGAGGAGGGCGCGCCCGAGCGCTGGGTCATGCACTGCTTCTCCGGTGACGCCACCTTCGCCCGGCAGTGCCTCGACCGCGGCGCCCACCTGTCCTTCGCCGGCACCGTCACCTTCAAGAACGCCCAGCCCCAGCGCGACGCCCTGGTCCTGGCCCCCCTCGACCGCGTGCTCGTCGAGACCGACGCGCCCTACCTCACGCCGACGCCCTTCCGCGGCCGTCCCAACGCGTCCTACCTCGTCCCGCTCACCGTCCGGGCGATGGCCGAGGTCCGCGGCGACGACCTCGAGACCCTCTGCCGTGCCATCGACGCCAACACCGACACCGCCTTCGGTGGCCCCTGGTGAGCCGACCCGTCGCCGATCGGCGACGGGTCGGCAAGGGATGGGGCTCGTGTGACGTGTGTGGTGGCGGGGACGTGATCCGCGCCACGGAGCGTGCGGGGAGGGCTTGCCAGAGTTTGCATTCTCGACAACGTCACTGCTGTTCTGGTGCGGTTGGCCGGGATCGGGATGAACCCGTCCGGCGCGCGTCGAGCCCCGCACCTGGGACGCCTCGACACCCGCGGAGGTCCCCGAAGCTGGAGGCCACCGTGCGGGGCGCCGGCGCCCGAGGCCCGGGGAGCACGACGTTCGGAACCCGATGACTGACCATGAGACCACTCCTCTGACCCAGCCCCGCCGCGGCCCCGTGCGCCGCGCGCTGCACAGCAAGAAGCTCCTGGTCGCCCTCGTCGCCGGCGTCGCGCTGGCCGTGACCGGTTCGACGCTCGGCTACGCAGCCCTCAGCAAGGACGTGACCGTCACGGTCGACGGCGAGACCCGTGAGGTCTCCGCGATCGGTGGCACCGTCGGCGACATCCTCGACGCCGAGGGCATCGACGTCGGCGACCACGACCTGGTCGCCCCCTCGCTCGACGAGAAGGTCGAGGACGGCAGCCTCATCACCGTCCGCTACGGCCGCGAGGTCACCCTCACCGTCGACGGCGAGACCACCAGCCACTGGGTGACGTCGACCGACGTCGAGTCCGCGCTGGGCGAGATCGGCGGCACCTACGACGGCGCCCGGCTCGACCTCAACCGCGGCCTGGCCATACCGCGCGGTGGCGTCGACCTCGAGGTCGTCACCTCCAAGAAGCTCACCTTTCGCCTGGCCGGCCGCAAGCCCATCACCCGCTCGGTCCCCGCGCTCACCGTCGCCGACGCCCTGCGCGAGGTCGGCGTCACGATCGACGGCCACGACCGCGTCGAGCCCGCTCCCTCCACCGAGGTCGAGCGCGGCGACCGGATCGTCTTCACCGACGTCAAGGTCGTGCGCAAGTTCGTCGACGACGAGGCGGTCGACTTCACGACCGTCGAGGAGGACGACGACTCGATGACCGAGGGCGACACCACCGTCGTCCGCGAGGGCCGCGCCGGTCGCCGCGACGTCACCTACCGCCTCCTCGTCGTCAACGGCAAGGTCCAGGCCCGCCGCGTCATCAGGCAGACGCTCGTCCGCCGTCCCGTCTCGGCGGTCGTCAAGGTCGGCACCGCCGAGCCCGAGCCCGAGGTCGCCGCGGCCGACTACTCCGGCGGTGGCACCGTGTGGGACGCCCTCGCGCAGTGCGAGGCCGGCGGCAACTGGGCCATCAACACCGGCAACGGCTACTACGGCGGCCTGCAGTTCAACCTCGGCACCTGGCAGTCCTACGGCGGCTCCGGCCTGCCGAGCAACAACTCGCGCGAGGCGCAGATCGCTGTCGCCGAGCGCGTGCGTGCCGCGACCGGCGGCTACGGCTCGTGGCCGGGCTGCGCCGCCAAGCTGGGCCTGCCCCGCTGACGGTGGGGACCCGTCGATAGCCTGACGACCATGACGCCGGCCGCTCCGAGACTCCTCGGGGCGGCCGACGTACGTCGTCTGGCCGCTGTTCTCGACCTGCGTCCGACCAAGCAGAAGGGCCAGAACTTCGTCATCGACGGCAACACCGTGCGGCGCATCGTGCGCGAGTCCGGCGTCACCGCCGACGACGTGGTGCTCGAGGTCGGCCCCGGGCTCGGGTCGCTGACCCTGGCCCTGCTCGAGGTGGCACGCCACGTCGTGGCGATCGAGATCGACGACAAGCTGGCGGCCCTGCTGCCCGAGACCATCGCCGAGCACGCGCCCGACCAGGTGGCCTCGTTCGCGCTCGTCCACGCCGACGCGCTGCGCGTCACGGCGCTCGACGGCCCGCCGCCCACGGCGCTGGTCGCCAACCTCCCCTACAACGTCTCGGTGCCCGTGCTCCTCCACCTCCTCGCGCTGCTCCCCAGCCTCGAGCGCGGCCTCGTCATGGTGCAGGCCGAGGTCGCCGACCGGCTGGCCGCGCGCCCCGGCAGCAAGACCTACGGCGTGCCGTCGGTCAAGGCCGCCTGGTACGCCGAGGTGCGCCGCGCCGGTGCCATCGGCCGCAACGTCTTCTGGCCCGCCCCCAACGTCGACTCCGGCCTCGTGGCCTGGGTCCACCGCGCACCACCGCCGACCACCGCCTCCCGCGAGGAGGTCTTCGCGGTCGTCGACGCCGCGTTCGCCCACCGCCGCAAGGCGCTGCGCGGCGTGCTCCGCTCGGTCGCCCCGGCCGAGGTCGTCGACCGCGCGCTCGAGGCGACCGGGATCGACCCGCTCGCCCGCGGCGAGGTGCTGGGCGTCGAGCAGTTCGCCTCGCTCGCCCAGTCCCTCAAGGAGAACGCGGCGTGATGCCGACACCGACAGCGGTCACCGTGCGTGCCGCCGCCAAGATCAACCTGCACCTCGGCGTGGGTGCTCCGCGCGACGACGGCTTCCACCCGCTCACGACCGTCTACCAGGCCGTCGGGCTGTGCGACGACGTCACCGCCCACCCGGCCGACGACCTCTCGGTCGACATCGCCGGTGCAGACTGGGTCGACGCCGACGCCATCCCGACCGACAGCGGCAACCTGGCCCACCGGGCCGGCGTGCTCCTGGGCGACCACCACGGCCGCGAGCTCGGCGCCCGGCTCGTGGTCGAGAAGTCGATCCCCGTCGCCGGTGGTCTCGCCGGCGGCTCGGCCGACGCCGCGGCCGCCCTCGTCGCGCTCGACCGGCTCCACGACCTCGGCACCAGCGACACCGACCTGCTCCGGATCGCCGCCCGACTGGGCAGCGACGTCCCCTTCGCGCTCCTCGGCGGTACGGCGCTGGGCACGGGTCGCGGCGAGGTCGTCGAACCGGTGGCCGACGTCGGCACGTGGTGGTGGGTGATGGTGCCCAGCCTCGAGGGCCTGTCGACCCCCGCCGTCTACCGCCACTTCGACCAGCTCTTCCCCGACGCCAGCCCCACGCCGCCCGACGCCGAGGCGCTGCTCGGCGCCCTGCGCACCGGCCAGCCGGTGAGCCTGGCGCGTGCCCTCCGCAACGACCTCCAGGAGCCTGCCATCGACCTTCGTCCCGAGCTCGGACGCCTCATCGAGCACGGCGAGAGCGAGGGCGCGCTGCGCGGCATCGTGTCCGGGTCGGGCCCGACCGTCGTCTTCCTCTGCGAGTCCGCCGACCACGCCCGCGACCTCGCCGGGGCGCTGATGCGCACCGGCAGCCCGGTCGTCCTGGTCGCCAACGGTGCCGTCGCCGGGTCGCACGTGGTGCCCGCCCATGTCTAACCTCCTCAACCTCGAGGGCGTCTCGAAGTCCTACGGCGTCCGCCCGCTCCTCACCGACGTGTCGCTCGGCATCGCCGCGGGCGACCGGATCGGCATCGTCGGCCGCAACGGTGACGGCAAGACCACGCTCCTCGAGGTCATGACCGGCATCGAGGGGGCCGACACCGGGCGGGTCTCGCGCAGCCGCGGGCTGCTCGTCGGCTACCTCCACCAGGGCGACGAGCTCGACGACACCCACACGGTCCGCGAGGCCGTCCTGCGCGGGCTCGAGGACCACGAGTGGGCGGCCGACTCGACCCTGCGCGGCATCGTCACCGAGCTCCTCGTCGGCGTCGAGCTCGACCGCTCGGTCCACGGGCTCTCGGGCGGTGAGCGCCGTCGCTGCGCCCTGGCGGCGCTGCTCATCGGCGACCACGAGCTGATCGTGCTCGACGAGCCGACCAACCACCTCGACGTCGAGGCCGTGGCCTGGCTGGCCGGCCACCTGCGCCGGCGTACGTCCGCGCTGGTCGTCGTCACCCACGACCGCTGGTTCCTCGACGAGGTCTGCCAGTTCACGTGGGAGGTGCACGACGGTGACGTCGACGTCTACGAGGGCGGCTACGCGGCCTTCGTGCTGGCCAAGGCCGAGCGCTCGCGCCAGGCCGACGCGACCGAGACCCGGCGCCAGAACCTCGCGCGCAAGGAGCTCGCCTGGCTGCGCCGCGGCGCCCCCGCCCGTACGGCGAAGCCCAAGTTCCGCATCGACGCCGCCAACCGGCTCATCGAGGATGTCCCGGCCCCCCGCGACCGCCTGGAGCTGCAGAAGTTCGCCTCCCAGCGCCTCGGCAAGGACGTCATCGACGTCGAGGACGTCGACCTGCAGCGGGGCGAGCGCCGGCTGCTGACCGACGCCACCTGGCGCCTCGGCCCGGGCGACCGCGTCGGCATCGTCGGGGTCAACGGCGCCGGCAAGACGTCAGTCCTCTCGCTGCTCTCCGGGACGCTCGAGCCCACCGCCGGCCGGGTCAAGCTCGGCAAGACCGTCGCGATGCAGCACCTCACCCAGGCCCTCGACGACGTCGACCCGATTGGCCGCGTGCTGCCGACGGTCGAGGCCATCCGCCGGATCACCGTCACCAAGGACGGCGAGATCACCGCGACCTCGATGCTCGAGCGGTTCGGCTTCACCGGCGACAAGCTCACGGCCCGGCTCGGCGACCTCTCGGGTGGCGAGCGGCGCCGCTTCCAGCTGCTCAAGCTGCTGCTCACCGAGCCCAACGTGCTGCTGCTCGACGAGCCCACCAACGACCTCGACATCGAGACCCTGACGGTGCTCGAGGACTTCCTCGACGGCTGGCCCGGCACCCTCGTCGTGGTCTCCCACGACCGCTACTTCCTCGAGCGGGTCACCGACTCGGTGTGGGCGCTGCTCGGCGACGGCCAGCTGTCGATGCTGCCGCGCGGGGTCGACGAGTACCTCGAGCGTCGCGCCGCCCAGCCGACCACCGCCGTCGACACGGGCGGCCCGAAGGCCTCCGTCGACACGCCGGCCGCCGGGGCGGCACCCTCCGGGCGCGCCAAGCCCGGCTCGGCCGAGGAGCGCGCGGCCCGCAAGACCGTCGCGCGCCTCGACAAGCAGCTCAAGCGCCTCGTCGCCCGCGAGGCCGAGCTCAACGCCGCCGTCCTCGCCGCCGGCACCGACTACGAGCGGATCGCCTCGATCTCCGCCGAGCTCCAGGGCGTCATCACCGAGAAGGACGACGTGGAGCTCGAGTGGCTCGAGGCGGCCGAGCTCCTCGAGTGACGCTGCCGCCGCGACAGTCCCCCACGAACGGGATTCCCAAACGACTCCAGAATCCCGTTGGTGGGGGACTATCCCGCGTCGGCGTCGGAGAAGGGCGCGAGGAGCGTGCGGAGGAGGGCGGCGAGGCGGGAGGCGTCGCGGGGCGGCAGACCGGCGAGGAGCAGGCGCTCGGCGTCGAGCAGGGCCTCGAAGGCGCCGTCGACGGCCGCCTTGCCCTCGGGCGTGAGCCGCACGATGACGCCACGGCGGTCGCCCGGGTCGGGGTAGCGCTCGACGAGCCCGCGCGCGGCGAGCCGGTCGACGCGGTTGGTCATGGTGCCGCTGGTCACGAGGGTCTCGCGCAACAGTCGCCCCGGCGAGAGCTCGTAGGGCGCCCCGGCGCGGCGCAGGGCGGCGAGCACGTCGAACTCCCACGACTCGATGCCGTGGGCGCTGAACGCCCGCCGCCGGGCGAGGTCGAGGTGGCGGGCGAGCCGGGAGATGCGTGAGAAGACGGCGACGGGGTCGAGGTCGAGGTCGGTCCGCTCACGGGCCCAGGCGTCGACGAGGTCGTCGACCTCGTCCCTCGTCCGATCCGTCATGCCCGCAGTCTAGCCAGGCATCGAGAATCTTGATATCAAGATACTCATGACCAAGACACCGCATTCCTGGGACCCCGAGCGCTACCTCACCTACGCCGACGAGCGCGGCCGCCCGTTCGTCGACCTGGTGGGCCGCATCCCGAGCACGGCCCCCGCGACCGTCGTCGACCTCGGCTGCGGTCCGGGCAACCTGACCGCCCTCCTCGCCGAGCGCTGGCCCGGCGCGCGCGTCACCGGAGTCGACAGCAGCCCGGAGATGGTCGCCCGGGCCCGCGCGACCGTGCCCGGCATCGACGTCGAGGTCGGCGACCTGCGCGACTGGCGGGGGAGCGCCGACGTCCTGGTCTCCAACGCCACCCTCCAGTGGCTGCCCGACCACCTCGACCTCCTGCCCGCCCTCGTCGGCGCCGTCACGCCCGGCGGCTGGCTGGCCTTCCAGGTGCCGGGCAACTTCGGCGAGCCGAGCCACGCCCTCCGCCACGACCTGGCCGCCGAGCCGGCGTACGCCGCCCACACCGCCGGCGTCGCCGTCCCCGGCAGCCACGACCCGGTCGTCTACCTCGACGCCCTCACCGCGCTCGGCTGCCGCGTCGACGCGTGGGAGACGACCTACCTGCACCTGCTCACCGGCGACGACCCCGTGTTCACCTGGGTCAGCGGGACCGGCGCCCGGCCGACGCTCCAGGCGTTGCCCGACGACCTCCGCCCGGCCTTCGAGGCGGAGTTCCGGGCCCGGCTCGCGGCGGCCTACCCCGTCCGTGACGACGGCACGGTGGTGCTGCCGTTCCGTCGAATCTTCGTCGTCGCCCAGGTCCCCGCCCGGGCGCAGGCCGCGCGATGAGGCTCCACCACGTCCAGGTCGCCTGCCCGCCCGGCGGTGAGGACGCGGCCCGCGCGTTCTACGCCGGCGCCCTCGGCCTCACCGAGGTCGACAAGCCCGAGGCGCTGCGGGCCCGCGGCGGCGCCTGGTTCCGGGCCCACGACGCGCGCGGCGACGTCGTGGCCGAGCTGCACGTCGGCGTCGAGGACCCGTTCGTGGCGGCGCGGAAGGCCCATCCGGCGTTCGTCCTGGCCGACGAGGACGAGCTCGACGCGACCGCCGACCGCGTCGCCGCCCTCGGGTGCGACGTTGATCACACCGAGCGGCTGACGTTCGACGGCTACTTCCGCGTGCACACGCGGGATCCGCACGGAAATCGGGTGGAGCTGCTCGCGCCGCGGTGAATGTGCACCGGAGGGGTGGCGTAACCCCCCGGGGCTTGCCCCGTTGGGCCCATGACTCGACGTCCACTGGGGGGCCCGGGCTGCTCTGGCACACGACTCCGACTGCGAGAAGGACGATGACAACCATGGCTGTTAAGACGGACCGCGCCGCGGTCGTCAACCGGGTCAAGCGCGCTCAGGGCCAGCTGGCCGGCGTGCTCCGCATGATCGAGGAGGAGCGTGACCTGCCCGCCGTGCTCAACCAGATCAAGGCCGTGTCCAGCGCGCTCGACCGCGCCGGCTTCGCGATGGTCGCCGCCGAGTGGCGCACCAGCGTCGACGAGGACGGCGAGATCACGCCCGAGCAGCTCGAGCACCTCGAGAAGCTCGTCCTCTCGCTGGGTTGAGAACCCAAGTTACCCACCGGTAATCGTCTGCCCTAGGCTGGCGGCATGAGCCAGGTCCTCTCCCTGTGGCGCTCCGCGAGCGGCCTCCCGGTCGTCGGCGGCACCGTCGGCAAGCGCGTCTTCTCGATCCTGTTCAGCCAGAAGGCGCCCTACTTCGCCACGATCCGACCGCGCTTCGTCGAGATCCGGCCCGACTACGCCGAGCTGGTGATCCCCAAGCGCCGGGGTGTCCACAACCACCTCGGCACCGTCCACGCGATCGCGCTCTGCAACGGGCTCGAGGCCGCGATGGGCGCGCTGGCCGAGGGGACGATCCCCGCCGACAAGCGCTGGATCCCCGAGGGCATGGACGTCTCCTACACCGCCAAGGCCACCAGCGACATCACCTGCATCGCCGAGACCGACCCCGGTGCCTGGACGGGCGACGACCCCCACGTGCCGGTGCGGGTCCGGGGCGTCCGTGACGACGGCACCGTCGTGATCGAAGGCGTCATCAAGCTCTGGGTGACGCCCCGCAAGGCCTAGCCAGGGCCTCAGAAGGCGAGCGAGCCCGGCGCCGGCGGCAACGGCGCGGTGTAGCCGGACCGCCCGAGGTGCCGGTCGACCTCGGCCTGCCACGTGCCGTCGGCGAGGGCCGACGCGATGAGCGTGTTGACGGCGCCCACGTCCGGCGAGTCCTCGGGCAGCCCGACGCCGTAGTAGTGGGTCGTGAACGGCGAGCCGACGACCCGCAGCTCGTCGGGGTGCTCCTCGGCGTAGCCGGCGAGCACCACGTCGTCGGCGGTGACCGCGTCGACCTGTCCGGAGAGCAGCAGGTCGACGCACGTGCCGGTGTCGGCCACCGGGCGCAGGACGGCGCCCGGGGACAGCTCCTCGCCGATCTGCGCCAGGCCGGCCGAGCCGTCGGCGCCGCAGACGGTCGAGCCGTCGAGGTCGCGCGGTCCGGTCGTGCGCGCGTCCTCGGCGACGAGCAGGTCCTGGCCGGCGACGAAGTAGGGGCCGGCGAAGTCGACGGCCAGGTCGCGCTCCGCGGTGATGGCGTAGCCCGAGACGACCATGTCGACGTCACCGCTCGCCAGCGCGGTCTCGCGCTCGGCGGGATCGACCATCTCGAAGGTGATGTCGTCGTCGTCCCAGCCCAGCCCCCGGGCGAGGTACGACGCCAGGTCGACCTCGAGGCCGCTGTAGCCGCCGTCCCCGTCGGCCAGGGCGAGCCCCGGGTCGGTGCCGCTGATGCCGATGACCAGGTCGTCGGCCGGGTCGTCCGGGTCTGCGTCGGTGCAGGCGGTCAGGAGCAGCAGAACGGCGGCGACCCCGGTCGCGACGGCAGTCCTGCGCACGGACATGAGCTCCCCTGGACGGTTCGAGACGGGAGAGTGCGCGCGACGAGACGAAGCGAAGGCACCCCACGTATCCTTCGCCGCCCATCGTCGCAGCCGTCCCAACACGCGCGGTCCACGCCGCGGTAACGGCTCGTCCACCCGTCCCGGCAAGGGATCCGGGGCACGTCAGGGCATGTCTGGGCACGTCTGGTCACACCGCGCCAGGACGCAGCGGTCGGGGTCAGATCGTCGTCTGGTCGGCCGTCCCCGTCGCCAGCACCTCGAGCTGCTTGCGCTCCCCGACGTAGCGACGCTGGACCCAGGTGGCCAGGGCCGTCAGCAGCAGGTTGATCACGATGTAGATGGCCGCGACGACGAAGACCGAGGGCACCCGGTTGCTGAACTCGGTGTAGATCTGGCGCGACACGAACGTCAGACCGGGCGCCGCGACGTACTGGCCGAGGGCCGTGTCCTTGAGGGCGACGACGCACTGGCTGATCAGCGCCGGCAGCATGATCTTGACCGCCTGCGGCATCAGCACGATGGTCATCACCTGGCTCTTGCGCATGCCGAGCGCGTACGCCGCCTCGGCCTGGCCGCGCGGGACCGCGAGCACCCCGGCGCGCAGCACCTCGGCGAGCACCGAGCCGTTGTAGAGCATCAGGGCGATGACGACGGCGCGGAACGACGAGGCGTCGTTGGCGATGCCGAGCAGATACCACGTGAAGACCATGAGCAGCAGCACCGGCAGGGCGCGGAAGAGCTCGACGAAGGCCCAGCACGGCCACCGCACGACGGCGTGGTCGGAGAGCTTGCCGACGCCGAGGAAGAAGCCCAGGACGACGGCGCCGACCACGGCGGCCCCGGCCATCTTGAGGGTCTGCAGGAGGCCGTCGACCAGGAGGATCCGGACGTAGTCGGGAGTTGTGAAGACCTCCCACTTGTCGCCGGTGAACTGGTCGTCGGCGGCGAGCTTGACAACGGCGAAGGCGACGAGGGCGACCAGGACCACGACGGTGACGATCGTGTAGACGAGGTGGCGCAGCCTGGTCGCCGGGCCGGGCGCGTCGAACAGGACGGCGGTGCTCATGTCGCCACCCGGTAGCGGCGCTCGAGCCGGGTGGCCCCGAACGAGAACACCTCGACGATCACCACGTAGCCGATGGCGAACATGATGAAGATGCCCGTGCGCTCGGAGGAGAAGTTGTTGGTGAACGACCGCATCTGGGCGACGGCCTCGGCCACGCCGAACACGGCGGCGACGGAGGTGTTCTTGATGAGGGCGATCTGGACGCTGGCCAGGGGCGGGACCGAGGCGCGGATGGCCTGGGGGAGCACGACCTCACGCAGGACGCCGCCGAACGGCAGCCCGATCGCACGGGCGGCCTCGGCCTGGCCGAGGGGGACGGCGTTGACGCCGGAGCGCAGCGCCTCGCACACGAAGGCGGAGGTGTAGAGGCTCAGGGCGACCACGGCCGCACCGAAGAGGTCGTCGAGGACCACGTCGCCGATGCGGATGTCGAGCCAGCCGAACTTCACGCCGAAGATCGGGGCCACGAACGTGAAGAAGCCGAAGATGATGACGAGCGGGGTGTTGCGCACGACGGTGACGTAGGTCGCTCCCGCCGCCCGCAGGACGGCGACCGGTCCGACCCGCATCGCGACCAGCACGACGCCCAGCAGCGTCGAGAGGACGCCTGCGAAGACGAACAGCAGGAGCGTGTAGGCGAAGCCCAGCAGATAGGGCTGGAAGTCGTTGAGGACGGGATCCACCTGGTGCTCCTCTCAGGGGTGGATGGGTCCCGGGGCGACGCGCAAGGCGTCACCCCGGGACCTGTCGGTCGTGCTGTCCGGACGGGTCAGGCGGGGCAGGCGTCGAGCGTCGGCGGCTCGGGGGTCTCGACGCCCGAGGGGCCGAGGGTCCGCTCGAACGCGTCGGCCCAGTCGCCGTTCTCGAAGGCCTCGGTCAGCACGCCGTTGATCCACTCGCACATCTCGGGGTGCTCGAGGCTGTAGCCGACGCCGATGTTCTCCTCGGAGAACTCGTCGCCGACGACCTTGAGCTCGCCCTCGTTCTCGGCCGCGAAGCCGGCCAGGATCGAGCCGTCGGTCGACATCGCCTCGACGGTGCCGTCGAGCACCTTGGCGACGCACTCGGAATAGCTGTCGAACCCGACGCCGCGGGCGCCGGACTCGTTGATCCGGTCGATCGAGGTGGAGCCCGTGACCGAGCAGACGTCCTTGCCGGCCAGGTCCTCGATGCTCGCGACGTCGCTGTCGGCCTTGACCAGCACCTGCTGGCCGGTGACGAAGTAGGGGCCGGTCTGGCCGACCTCCTTGCGACGGTCGTCGGTGATCGAGTACGACGCCAGCACGAGGTCGACGCGGCCCTCCTTGAGGTAGGGCTCGCGGTTGTCGGAGATGGTCTCCTCGTAGTTGACCTTGGCCGTGTCCTGGGGGTCGATGCCGAGGTCGGCGACGAGCAGCTTGGCGATCTCGACGTCGAAGCCGCTGGGGATGTCGTCGGCCGCGCCCTTGAAGCCCAGGCCGGGCTGGTCGTACTTGACGCCGACGTTGACGGTGCCCTGCTCGGCGAGGGTGGCCATGTAGGTGCCCTCCTCGAACTTGCCCTCGTCGACGGTCTCGGCGTCGACCTTCGGCTCGTCGTCGCCGTCACTGCCGGCGTCGCCGCACGCCGCGAGCGCGCCGGTGAGGAGCACGGCCGCGGTGGCCGCCTTGAACCTGGTGCTGATCCGCATGGTTCTCCTTGATCTCAGTGCTTGAGGATCTTGCCGAGGAAGTCCTTGGCTCGATCGCTCTGGGGGTTGGTGAAGAACGACTCGGGGGTGTTCTCCTCGGCGATGGCGCCGTCGGACATGAAGATCACGCGGTCGCCCGCCGTGCGGGCGAAGCCCATCTCGTGGGTGACGACGATCATCGTCATGCCGCGCTCGGCGAGGTCGACCATGACGTCGAGGACCTCCTTGATCATCTCGGGGTCGAGCGCCGAGGTCGGCTCGTCGAAGAGCATGACCTTGGGCTCCATCGCCAGCGCCCGCGCGATCGCCACGCGCTGCTGCTGGCCGCCCGAGAGCTGGGCGGGGTACTTCGACGCCTGGTGCCCGACGCCGACGCGGTCGAGCAGCTCCTGGGCGCGCTTCTCCGCCTCGGCCCTGGGCTGCTTGCGCACCTTGATCGGGCCGAGCGTGACGTTCTCCAGGATCGTCTTGTGGGCGAAGAGGTTGAAGGACTGGAACACCATCCCCACCTCGGCGCGCAGCCCGGCGAGGGCCTTCCCCTCCTGGGGGAGCGGCTGGCCGTCGAGGGTGATCGAGCCCTGGTCGATGGTCTCGAGCCGGTTGATCGTGCGGCACAGCGTCGACTTGCCGGAGCCCGACGGGCCGATCACGACGACCACCTCGCGACGCTTCACGGACAGGTTGATGTCCTGGAGCACGTGGAGGTCGCCGTACCACTTGTTCACGCCCTCGAGCACGACCAGTGGTTCGCCCTTCGCACCTCCAGCGCCGGGTTCCGCACCTTTCTCCAGCACCGTCATGCGTCCGGACCCTAGCGGCCCACCACCCTTTCGGGCTACGTGTACGCGCCGCAGGGCCAGTCCACTCGGTCAACACTGGATGACGGTCGTGTTGCGGCCAGCGGTAGGCGGTCGTGCGTCCCGCCGGCTACCACCGGACGGGTGGGGCCGCTCTCCGCGTCCCCTTCCTAGGATCGCCCGGTGTCGCCAGCGCTCCGTGACTTCCTGGTCGGTGCGGTCGCCGGGCTCGTCGGCTGCGGCGTCGCGATCGCCCGGGGCACCGACGAGCTCGACCTCGTGCTGGTCCCCGTCATCGGGCTGGTGACCGGGCTGCTGTCGATCGGGCAGGGCTGGATCCGCCGACGCTCCCGGCGCCGTGCGCAGGAGGTGCGACGGGAGCGGGGTCTGCCGGAGCCGGGGTCGACGTCGCTCTCCGAGCAGTGGCGGCGGTCGCCGGTCGGGACGGTGCTGACCGTCGTGCTGTGCGTGGCCGCCGTCGTGGCGCTCGGGTGGTTCCGGCTGGCGACCTGACGTCTGCTCGCCCCTGTCGCCCACCGCAGGATTCCGGCCGAGGCTCGCGACCGCCGTACGCTTGGCGACTGTCATGACAGGCCAGCGCACCTACGAGGTCCGCACCTACGGGTGCCAGATGAACGTCCACGACTCCGAGCGGCTCAGCGGCCTGCTGGAGGGCGCGGGCTACACCGCCGCGCCGTTGGGTGAGCAGGCCGACGTCGTCGTGTTCAACACCTGCGCGGTCCGCGAGAACGCCGACAACAAGCTCTACGGCAACCTGTCCCACCTCGCGCCGGTGAAGGCCAGCAACCCGGCGATGCAGATCGCGGTCGGGGGCTGCCTGGCGCAGAAGGACCGCGCCACGATCACCGAGAAGGCGCCCTACGTCGACGTCGTCTTCGGCACCCACAACATCGGGTCGCTGCCGGCGCTGCTCGACCGGGCGCGCTCGCAGCAGGAGGCGCAGGTCGAGATCCTCGAGTCGCTCGACGTGTTCCCGTCGACGCTGCCCACCAAGCGCGACAGCGCCTACGCCGCCTGGGTCTCGGTGTCCGTCGGCTGCAACAACACGTGCACGTTCTGCATCGTCCCGGCGCTGCGCGGCAAGGAGAAGGACCGCCGCCCCGGCGACTTGCTCGCCGAGATCGAGGCGCTCGTCGCCGACGGCGTCTCCGAGGTCACGCTGCTCGGCCAGAACGTCAACGCCTACGGCGTCGAGTTCGGCGACCGGCAGGCGTTCTCCAAGCTGCTGCGGTCGTGCGGCGCGATCGAAGGCCTCGAGCGGGTGCGCTTCACCAGCCCCCACCCGGCTGAGTTCACCGACGACGTCATCGAGGTGATGGCCGAGACACCCAACGTCATGCCCCAGCTGCACATGCCGCTGCAGTCCGGCTCGGACCGGCTGCTCCGCGTGATGCGTCGTTCCTACCGTCGCGACAAGTACCTTGGCATCATCGAGCGCGTCCGCGCCGCCATGCCCGACGCCGCGATCACCACCGACATCATCGTCGGCTTCCCCGGCGAGACCGAGGACGACCACCAGGCCACGATGGACGTCGTCCGCGAGGCGCGCTTCGCCGGCGCGTTCACCTTCCAGTACTCCAAGCGACCCGGCACCCCCGCCGCCACCATGGACGAGCAGGTGCCGGCCGACGTGCTGCGCGACCGCTACGACCGCCTCGTCACCCTCGTCAACGACGTCGCCTGGACCGAGAGCAAGGCTCTCGTCGGTCGCCAGGTCGAGCTGATGGTCTCGGAGGGCGAGGGTCGTAAGGACGCCGCGACCCGCCGTCTCTCCGGTCGCGGCCCCGACAACCGGCTCGTCCACTTCGCCATGCCGGGCGACGACCTGGCGCCGGTGCGGCCGGGCGACTCGGCCACCGTCGAGATCACCTACGCGGCGCCACACCACCTCGTCGCCGACCGCGTGGTGGCCACCCGGCGTACCCGCTCGGGCGACGCGTGGGAGGCCCGGACCCTCGCCCCCGTGCCCGCCGGGGTCGGCCTCGGGATGCCGACGATCGGCGTACCCGCCCCGCTGCCGACGGCGCCCGCCTGCGGCTAGTCGGTCGTCCCGGGCTGTCATAGGGTCGGCCGATGGCTGCCGACGCACCGACGATCCTGGCCACCTCGGGTGGCATCACCTTCGGCACCCGCACCCGCTGGGCGGCCGGCGCCCTGACCCACCACGCGGTCGACCTCGCCGGCGTCGAGGGCCGTGCGCCGCGCGTCTGCTACCTCGGCACGGCGGGCGGCGACAGCGCCGACGGCGTGCGCAACTTCTACGACATGGCGATCGCCGAGGGCTGGCAGGGCTCGCACCTCCAGCTCTTCCCGATGCCCAACGTGCCCGACCTCGCCGAGCACCTGCTGGCGCAGGACGTCGTGTGGGTCTTCGGCGGCAGCGTCGCCGGCCTGCTCGCGATGTGGGAGCTGCACGGTGTCGGCGACGCGATGCGCGCGGCGTGGGAGGCCGGGGTCGTGCTGACCGGCGTCAGTGCCGGCTCGATCTGCTGGCACCTCGGCGGCACCACCGACTCCTTCGGTCCCGAGCTGCGCCCGGTCACCAACGGGCTGGGGCTCCTGCCCTTCTCCAACGGCGTCCACTACGACTCCGAGGAGCAGCGCCGGCCGCTCTTCCAGTCGCTGGTCGCGTCGGGCGCGCTGCCCGCCGGCTACGCCACCGACGACGGGGCCGGTCTCCTCTACCGCGGCACCGAGATGGTCGAGGCGCTCTCCGAGCGCGACGGCGCGCTCGGCTACTTCGTCGAGCGTGGTCCGGACGGTGCCGCTGTCGAGACCCCGTTGGAGACGCGGCTGCTGGGGTGATGGGCGCGGGCGGTGGCGGATTCCCCGGTCGGCCGGGGAATCCGACCCTTGTCAGGGGTTGCAACCCCTGACAACGGTCGGGACTCCCTGACAGGCGCCAGCCCGGCGGCGCCGCTCAGTCCGACCGCGGGTCGCTGCTCGAGTAGCCCGACTTGGGCGGGATCGGCGGGTCGGGGTTGGCCTCGGGGCCGCCCGCCGACTGCTCGGGGAGGGCCTCGGCGTCGTCGTCGCCGTCGGAGTCGGGCGCGGGGGAGACGTCGCGCAGGCCGGTCGTGCCGACCTGGCCGGGGCCGGTGGGGCCGACGCGCTCGGAGCTGACGCCCATGTCGCCCTCGGTGTCCTGGTCGGACTCGGTGAGGTCGTAGTCGTCGGGTCCGGCCTGTGCGTCGCCGGTGGGGGTGCTCATGCCGGCGACTCCTCCGTGGAGGCGCCGTCCTCGGAGTCGTCGGCGGCCTCGTCGCCCGACTCCTTGGTGGCCTTCGTCGAGGTGTCCTCGCCCTGCTTGACCTCGAGCGGGATCTCACCGGTGACCGGGTTGTCGTCGGGGTTGAGGTCGCGGGTCAGCGGGTCGGGCTCGGCGTCCTCGCCGTCGACCCCGTCGGCCTGCGGCACGGCGTCGACGCCGCCCGGGTTGGGCTCGCCCGGCTCGATCTCGGCGTCGGGCTTGGGGCCCAGGTCGGCCTCGGTGTCGGACTGGTCAGGGTTCTCGGACATGTCGCCTCCAGACGCCGCGGTCAGAAACCGAAGCTGGTGTAGGGATGGATGCTGCCGTCGCGCAGCCCGTCGAGGACCACCCGTTCGTGCGGGACGACCGGCTCGGGCAGCGCGTCGAGCGGCCACCACCGCAGGTCGGCGCACTTGGTCGGCTCCACGATGCGGGGCTCGCCGGTCCAGGTGCGGGCGGTGAAGAAGAAGTCGATGCGCTCGTCGATCGGCAGGTCGTGCCGGGTCCGCTGCATCGAGGTGACGAACCGCAGGTCGAGGTCGGTGACGCCGACCTCCTCGAGGGCCTCACGGCGCGCGGCGTTGAGTGCGTCCTCGCCACGCTCGACGTGGCCGGCCGCGGCAGCCGCCCAGTGGTCGTCCATGTAGCCGGTGCCCTGCCGCAGCTGGAGCAGCACCTCCGGCGTCCCGCCCCCGGAGCCGGCGGACGGGTCGCGCAGCAGGAAGACGTAAGCCGCCGGCACCACGACGAAGCGCCCGTGGTCGGCGGCGTAGTCCTGCGAGTAGCCCTCGGTCTCCGCCGGGCTCACCGGGGAGGTCACTGGGACGGCTGGTCCAGCGAGGTCTCGGCGTTCTCCTCCTGCGTGGCCTCGCCGGCCTGGGCGCCGTCGTCCGCGCCCGACGCCTCCGACTCGTGCTCGCCCGGGGGCTTCTCGTCGAGGTCGTAGGCCTCGTTGGTCTCCTCGGGCACCGGCTGCGTCACTTGATGTCGTCGTTCTTGCCGTCGAGCCCGTCGAGCACGTCCTTGGCCTTGCCGGTCGCACCCTCGATCTTGTCGTGGTGCTTGCCGCCCGTCTTCTTGTCGGCGGTCACGGCGGCCTTGTCGATGCCGTCGGCGATCTTGTCGCCGTGCTTGTCGACGGCGTCCTCGACCTTGCCCTTGATGTTGTCCATGAAGCCCACGAGATCCTCCTGCGTTTGGGGAACCGACGCCCGCCACACTACTGACATGCCCGCGGACGTGGACCCCCCGTTCGTCCCCCCGATCGTGGCGGTGGTGGGCGTGACGGCCGCCGGCAAGACCGGCCTGTCGCTCGATCTGGCGGAGGCGCTCGACGGTGAGGTCGTCAACACCGACGCGATGCAGGTCTACCGCGGCATGGACGTCGGCACCGCCAAGCTCCCGCCCGCCGAGCGGCGCGGCGTGCCGCACCACCTGCTCGACCTGCTGTCGGTGCGCGAGCCCGCGACGGTGGCGCAGTTCCAGGAGTGGGCCCGCGGGGTCGTGGCCGAGCTGCGGGGTCGCCGTACGACGCCGGTGCTGGTGGGCGGGTCGGCGCTCTACACCCGCGCCGTGCTCGACCGCTTCGAGTTCCCCGAGACCGACGACGCGGTCCGCGCGCGGTGGGAGGCCGAGCTCGACGCCGTCGGACCGGCGACCCTCTTCGCGCGGCTGGCCGAGCTCGACCCCGACGCCGCGGCCCGGATGCTGCCGGAGAACGGACGCCGCACGGTCCGCGCGCTCGAGGTCATCGAGATCACCGGCCGCCCCTACTCCGCCTCGCTGCCCCAGCTGACCTACACCGACCAGCGGACCGTCCAGGTCGGCGTCGAGATCGACCGGGCCACGCTCGACGCGCGGATCGAGCAGCGCGTGCACCAGATGTACGACGCGGGGCTGGTCGACGAGGTCGCCCGGCTCCTCGACGAGGGACTCGCCGAGGGACGCACCGCCTCGCGCGCGATCGGCTACCAGCAGGCCGCCGCCCACCTGGCCGGCGAGCTGACGCTCGACGAGGCCCGGCAGCGCACGGTGTTCGCCACCCGACGGTTCGCCCGGCGCCAGCTCGGCTGGTGGACCAAGGACCCCCGCATCGTCTGGGTCCCCCACGACGCCCCCGACCGCCTCGAGCGGGCGCTGGCCGCCGTCGCCGCGGTCGCCGGTCCCGACTAGAGCGCCGCGACCAGCCCCCGGACCCGGTCGATCCCGCCGGCGCGCTGGTCGAGCACCCGGGCAGCGATGCCCCGGCCCTCGCGCACCATCCCGAGCACCAGGTCGGTCGGCGTGACCAGGTCGTGCCCCCGCTCGGTCGCCTCGACGGCGGCGAGGTCGATGGTCTTGCGGCAGCGAGCGGTCAGCAGCGGCGGACGGAGCACCTCGACCTCGCCGCGGCCGACCATCGCGATCGCCGTCTCGAGGGCGTCGTCGGCGCCGAAGCCGAGTGCGGCGGCCAGGGGCGCGTCGGTGCGCAGCACCCCGACGAGCACGTGCTCGGTGCCGAGGTAGTGGTGCCACTGCGACATGGCCGTCCAGCTCGCCTGCTGCAGAGCGGTGCGGGCCGCGTCGTCGAGACCCAGGAGGTCGTCGACGTCGTCGGAGACATGGCGGTGCTTCTGCTGGGCGGCCTGCTTGGTGACGCCCATCGCCGAGCCGATCTCGGCCCAGGACGCCCCCTGGCCGCGGGCCTCGTCGACGTAGTGACCGACCAGGTCGTCGGCCGTGCGGCTGAGCTCCTCGGAGCCGATCGCCGCGAGCGACAGCCGCCGCAGGGCGTCCTCGCCGGGGGTCGCGGTGTCGATCTGCTGGACGAGCTGCTCGAGCGAGAGGTGGACCATGCGTCAATCATGTCTTGACGCTTAGGGTGCCGTCAAGAAGGAGTTGACGACCTGGTGAGCCCGTCGATCCACGCGTCGAGCTCGCGCCGGCTCCGCACCAGGACGACGGGTGGTCCGGTCGGCGCGGCCGCTGCAGCACGCAGCCGCGCGCGCTTGCGCCGGAACGACTTGAAGTGCCAGACCAGGATCGAGTCGCGCGACACCAGCTGCCGCCACGTCTCGCGGTTGCCGTTGCAGGCGAGCTCGCCGGTGGCCGCGCGTCGCAGGGTCCGGCGCAGCAGCTGGCTCAGTGAGCGCCACCGCGGGTAGTCGAGGCCGACCACGAGGTCGGCGCGCGCGAGCGGGACGTCGCGCCACGAGCCGTAGGCCGTGTCGAGCACCCACCGCTCGCCCGCGCAGATCGCGGTGAAGATCCGGCGCTGCTCGTCGTCGGGCACGGCGACCCAGCCGGGCTTCCAGGTCAAGTCGTCGACCGACGTCCAGGGGATCCCCGTGGCCGCCGAGATCCGGGCCGCGGCGGTGGTCTTGCCGGAGCCGGTGACGCCGTAGAGCATCAGCCGCTGGAACGGCGGGTGGGTGGTCGTCGGCGTCGGCACCGGAGCACGGTACGCCGCCTGCGCGGCGGGAGTCGCCGGAGCAAGATCGGTCGGGCGGCCGGCGTACGACTGCGCCCAGACTGGGCCCATGGAGACCGGACGCGACCGCCTGCGCGAGCTGCTCGACGCGGTGCTCGACGAGGGCAACACGACCCTCGACGCGATGGCGCTCGGCGCGTACTCCTCGCCGTTCCACTTCAGCCGGCAGCTCCGCCGCGGCGCGGGCGAGCCGCCGGTCGCGATGCGTCGGCGGGTCATGCTCGAGCGCGCGTCGTGGCAGCTGCGGCGGGGGAGCAGCGTCACCGACGCGGCGTTCGCGGCGGGCTACGAGTCGGTGGAGGGGTTCGCCCGTGCCTACGCCCGGGCCTACGGCCACCCACCCAGCGCGACACCCGGCACCACCCCCACGCAGGACCACCGGCTGCCCGCACCCAACGGCATCCACTTCCACCCGCCCACCTCGCTGTGGGTCCACTCGACGGAGCAGCCCATGAACCCGGTCACCGAGCTGATGGTCGGCCACGACCTCGACGACACCCGCTCGCTCCTCGACGAGGCCAAGGGCCTCGCCGACGACGACTACCGGCGCGAGCACCTGCCCGGCGCCACGATCACGGCCTGGGACGGCGACGAGAGCTCGGTGGCCGCCGTCCTCGAGCACCTGGTCTGGACCCGCGAGGTCTGGCTGGCCGCGATCGAGGGCTCCGACGTGCCCTCGCGCGGTGGCGACGACGTGGCGGCGCTGGTCGCCCGGCTCGACGACGTGGCGCCCCGCTGGCAGGCGGTGTGGCGCGACGTCGACCGCCGCGGCGCGTGGGACGACGTGCTCGTCGACGCCCTGTGCGACCCGCCGGAGAGCTTCGTGCTCAGCAGCGTGCTCGCGCACGTGCTGACCTTCGCGGCCGCCCGCCGCCAGCTCGTCCGGCTGATGCTGCGGGCGCGCGGGCGCACAGTCGACGACGGCGACCCGATCACGTGGCTGCGACGGCGGGACCAGGCATGACCCGCTGGCGGGCGCTCGATCCCGTTAATCGTGTGCCGATGACTTCTGACCTCTGAAAGGGTCGACCCCACCATGACGACGACGCCCGAGACCTCCACCGCGACCAAGAGCGGCGACCTGGCTGCCGACTACGGCGTCCTGCGCTGGCTGGTCGCAGCCACGTTCATCGTGATCCTCAACGAGACGATCATGATCAACGCCATCCCGCGCCTGACCGCCGAGCTCGACGTCACCAAGTCGACCGCGCAGTGGCTGACCAGCGCGTTCATGCTCACGATGGCCGTCGTCATCCCCATCACCGGCTGGTTCCTGCAACGCGTCACCACCCGCCAGGCCTTCGGCTCGGCGATGGCGGTCTTCGCCACCGGAACCCTGCTCTGCGGCCTGGCGCCGACGTTCGAGGTGCTGCTGGCCGGTCGGATCATCCAGGCCTCGGGCACCGCGATCATGATGCCGCTGCTGATGACCACGCTGATGACGATCGTCGCCGAGCAGGACCGCGGCCGGGTCATGGGCAACGTGACCCTCGCGATGTCGGTGGCTCCCGCGCTCGGCCCGACGGTCTCCGGGGTGATCCTCGACGTCGCCAGCTGGCGCTGGATGTTCTTCGCCGTGCTGCCCATCTCGATCGCCATCGCCCTGGTCGGCCTGCGCAAGCTCACCGACGTCGGCGAGACCCGCCCCGGCGACGTCGACTGGGCCAGCGTGGTGCTCTCCGCCCTCGGCTTCGGCCCACTCGTCTACGGCCTCTCCGAGCTGGGCGGCGCCGACGGCGCGACCTGGAAGGCCTGGCTGGCCCTGGCGATCGGGGTCGCCGCGATCGCGGCCTTCGTGTTCCGCCAGCTCTCGCTGCAGCGCACCGGCACCCCGCTGCTCGACCTGCGCACCCTGCAGCACCGCACCTTCACCATCGGCCTGCTCCTGATGGCGGTCGCCTTCATGGCGATGCTCGGCTCGATGATCCTGCTGCCCTTCTACCTGCAGGACGTGCACGGCCTCGACGAGCTCCAGTCGGGCCTGATGGTGATGCCGGGTGGTCTCGCGATGGGCCTGCTCGGGCCGCAGGTCGGCAAGATCTACGACCGGGTCGGCGGCCGGCCGCTGCTCATCCCCGGCTCGGTCGGCATCCTCGTCGCGCTGACGCTGTTCACCCAGGTCACCGTCGAGCAGTCGGTGTGGCTGGTGCTGCCGGTCCACGTCCTGCTGATGGTCTCGCTGGCCGCGGTCTTCACGCCGGTCTTCACCCTCAGCCTCGGATCGCTGCCGCCCCATCTCTACTCCCACGGCAGCTCCACCCTCGGCGCGCTGCAGCAGGTCGCCGCGGCTGCCGGTACGGCGATCGTCATCGCGGTCCTCACCGCCCGCTCGACCTCCCAGGCCGAGGCCGGCGCCGACGGCCTGCACGCCCTCGTCAGCGGGATGCGGTGGGGCTTCGGGGTCGGGGCGGTCCTGGGCGTCGCCGTCCTCGTGCTGGCGCTGATGATGCCGGGGCGCGTGTCCGCCCAGGAGGGCGCGGCGGCACCCGCCGTGCACTGAGCCGTCGGGTCCGTCGTCAGCGGCGGCCAGGCGCCCTACGCTCGGCCGCATGACGCTGCCCGCACCCGCGCCCGACCGCACCGCCGTCGTCACCGGGGCGTCCTCCGGCATCGGCTCCGAGATCGCCCGCCACCTGGCCCGGCGCGGCCACGGGGTCACGCTCGTCGCCCGCTCGGTGGGCAAGCTCGAGCTCCTCGCCGACGAGCTGCGCGGTGAGGGCGTGCGGGCCGAGGTGGTCGCGGCCGACCTCACCGACCGCTCCGCGCGGGCCGGGCTGCTGGGTGCGGTCGAGGCGCGCGGGCTCACCGCCGAGATCCTGGTCAACAACGCGGGTCTCTCCACCCTTGGCGCGGTCGCCCGGTCCGACCCCGACGAGGAGATGGCGATGGTCGAGCTCGACGTGGTGGCCGTCGTCGACCTGTGCTCCCGGTTCCTGCCCGGCATGGTCGCCCGTGGTCGGGGCGGCGTGCTCAACGTCGCGTCGACCGCCGCCTTCCAGCCCCTGCCGGGCCAGGCGGCGTACGGCGCCGGCAAGGTCTTCGTGCTCTCCTACACGCAGAGCCTGGCCGGCGAGCTCAAGGGCACGGGCGTGACCGCGACGACCCTGTGCCCGGGTCCGGTCGAGACCGGGTTCGGGGCGCGCGCCGGCTTCAGTGACGAGGAGGCCAAGGCCGCGCTCCCGGAGGTGATGTGGGTGTCCGCCGCCGAGGTCGCCCGGGTCGGCGTCGAGGGCCTCGACCGGGGCCGCCTGGTCGTCATCCCCGGCACCGTCAACCGGGTCGCCGCGGCCCTCTCGCAGGTCACGCCGCGGTCGCTGCTGCTGCCGTTGCTGACCCGGAGCCATCCCGGGCTCCGGGAGTGACCCCTGCAGACTGTCGGTGATCTCTGGCATGGTGCGGGGAGCGTCCTGATCTCGGGAGGGTCCATGCACCGTCGTCTCACCGTCCTGTCCGTCCTCGTCCTGGCCCCGGTGGTCGGGCTCAGCACCACCGGCACGTCCGCCGTGGGGGCTGCGCCCGGGTCACCGCGTGCGGCCGGGCCGCCGGTGACCGAGCGGGCGCCGGTGCCGCCCAAGGAGGCGACTGCCGTCGGCCGCGGCGGAGGCGTGACCTCGGTCGACGCCGACGCGACCCGCATCGGCCTGGGGGTCCTGCGCCGCGGCGGCAACGCCGTCGACGCGGCGGTCGCGACGGCCGCGGCCCTGGGTGTCACCGAGCCCTACAGCGCCGGCGTCGGGGGTGGCGGCTACTTCGTCTACTACGACGCGAGGAGCGGTCGCGTCCAGACCATCGACGGCCGCGAGACCGCTCCCCGGGCCATCCCGCGCGACGCGTTCCTCGACCCGGCGACCGGCGAGCCCTACACGTTCACCCCCGACCTGGTGACCAGCGGCGTGTCGGTCGGCACGCCCGGCACCCCCGCCACCTGGACCACCGCCCTGCGCCGGTGGGGCACCCTCTCCCTGGCCCGGGTGCTCGCGCCCAGCGCCCGGCTGGCCCAGCGGGGCTTCGTCGTCGACCAGACGTTCCGCTCCCAGACCAAGGACAACCAGGAGCGCTTCCGGGCCTTCACCAGCACCAAGCGGCTCTTCCTCAAGAAGGGCAAGCTGCCACGCGTCGGCACCCGCTTCCGCAACCCCGACCTCGCCCGCACCTACCGCCAGCTCGGCCGCAACCCGGGGATGTTCTACGACGGCGCCATCCCGCGCGAGATCTCGCAAACCGTGCGCCGCCCACCCACCGTCCGGGGCACCACGCTCCCGGTGCCCAGGGGCTACCTGCGGCCGGCTGACTTCCGCCGCTACCGGGCGTCGGTCCAGGCCCCGACGCGCACCCGCTACGAGGGGCTCGAGATCGTCGGCATGCGGCCCTCGTCCAGCGGCGGCACCACCGTCGGCGAGGCGCTCAACATCCTCGAGCGTGACGACCTTCGCTCCATGTCCGACACCGACTTCCTCCACCACTACCTCGAGGCCAGCGCCCTGGCCTTCGCCGACCGCGGCGCCTACCTCGGCGACGCCCGCTACACCGACGTGCCGGTGCGCGACCTGCTCTCGCAGAAGTTCGCCGACGAGCGGGCCTGCTCCCTCGACCCCGACACCGCGGCCACCAAGCCGGTCCCGGCGGGCGACGTCACCGACTACGACGGCGCCTGCGCAGGCGGTGGCACCCGCTCCACCTCGCCCGAGGACCACGAGAACGTCTCGACCACCCACCTCACGGTCGCCGACCGCTGGGGCAACGTCGTCTCCTACACGCTGACGATCGAGCAGACCGGGGGCTCCGGCATCGTGGTGCCGGGCCGCGGGTTCCTGCTCAACAACGAGCTCACCGACTTCAGCCTCGAGTTCGACGCCGCCGACCCCAACCGGCTCCAGCCCGGCAAGCGTCCGCGCAGCTCGATGTCGCCGACGATCGTGCTCCGCGGCGGCAAGCCGTTCCTGGCCGTCGGGTCGCCGGGCGGGTCCACGATCATCACCACCGTCCTGCAGGTGCTGCTCAACCGGCTCGACCGGGGCCTGACGCTGCCCGAGGCGGTGGCCGCCCCGCGCGCATCGCAGCGCAACACCGCGACGGTGAGCTCCGAGCCGGCGTTCCTCGACCGCTACGAGGCGCTGCTGGAGGCCTACGGCCACGACCTCGTCCCCTCGGGCGACGCGTTCACCAGCGCGGCCGAGATCGGTGCCTTCACCGGGATCGAGATCTCGCCGGGCGGGCGCATGACGGTCGTCGCCGAGCCGACCCGCCGCGGTGGCGGCGCCGCACGGGTGCTGCGCCCGGCCCACCGCGACCCGTGACCCTCGTCGTGTCGCGGCTCGCGCGCCGACGTCGTACCGTGGGCGGGTGACGAGCACCCAGACCGGCTGGACCGAGATCGGCGACCTCGACGCGCTGGTCGCGCTGCTCGGTGAGCCCAACCAGCGGGCCCGCGACAAGGGTCGAGCGGCGCTGCTCGATGTCGACCGGCAGTGGCTCGCCGCCTCGCCGTTCTGCGTGATGGCGACCGCCGACGCCGACGGGCGCTGCGACGCCTCGCCCAAGGGCGACCCGGCCGGCCAGCTCGTCCACGTCGTCGACGACACAACCCTCGCGATCGCCGAGCGCCCGGGCAACAAGCGCGCCGACGGCTACAAGAACATCCTGGTCAACCCCCACGTCGGGCTGCACTTCCTCATCCCCGGACGCGGCGACACCCTGCGCGTCAACGGCCGCGCCCGGCTGGTGTCCGACGCGCCGTTCTTCGACGAGATGATCGTCAAGGGTCACCGGCCGCTCCTCGCCGTGGTCGTCGAGATCGAGGAGATCTTCTTCCACTGCGCCAAGGCGTTCCTGCGCTCGGGGCTGTGGAAGCCCGAGACCTGGGACCCCGACGGCGTCGTCCCGCGACGCGCCGTCATCGCCGCGACCGTCGAGCCCAGCGGGCAGACGGTGGAGGAGCTCGAGGAGTACTACAAGCCCGAGAACTACGCGCGCGGTCTCTACGGATGAGCTACCCGTTCCTCAAGGGCCACGGCACCCACAACGACTTCGTCCTGCTGCCCGACCTCGACGGCTCCGTCCACGGCGACCTCGACGTCGACCGGGTCCGGGCGCTCTGCGACCGGCGCGGCGGCATCGGCGGCGACGGCGTCCTCCGGGTGCTCTGCGTCCCGGGTGACTCGCCCGACTCGGCGGGCCGGTGGTTCATGGACTACCGCAACGCCGACGGGTCGGTCGCCGAGATGTGCGGCAACGGCATCCGGGTCTTCGCGCTCCACCTCGTCCAGGAGGGTCTCGCCGAGGCGGGCCTGCCGTTCGAGGTCGACACCCGCGACGGGGTCAAGACCGTCACCGTCACCGGCGACGAGGTCACCGTCGACATGGGCGTGCCCCAGGTCCTGGGCGAGACCCAGGTGTCCGTCGGCGACCGCACCTGGGCCGCGACCCACGTCGACGTCGGCAACCCCCACGCGGTCGCGTTCGTCGACGAGCTCGACGACGCCGGCCCGCTCCTCGTCGCGCCGACCCACGACACCTCGGTCTACCCGTCCGGGGTCAACGTCGAGTTCGTCGTACGCCGCGGCGACGCCCACGTCGCGATGCGTGTCCACGAGCGCGGCTCGGGCGAGACCCAGGCCTGCGGCACCGGCGCCTGCGCGGTCGCGGTCGCCGCGATGCCCGGCGACGGCGCGATGACCTGCCGCGTCGACCAGCCCGGCGGCACGGTCACGATCAGTCGTACGCCGGAGGGCAGGGTCCTGATGACCGGGCCGGCCGTCGTCGTGGCGCGCGGGACGACCGACCTCTAGAGGGCAGCGCTGGACCGTGACACCATCGGTGTCACGGTTGCTATGCTCCCCGCCATGGACCTCAGTGGATCTTCTGCCATCGTCACCGGCGGTGCCTCCGGCATCGGCGCCGCGGCCGCCCGCCAGCTCGCCGCCCTCGGTGTGACCGTCGTCGTCGCCGACCTCCAGGCCGACAAGGGCGAGGCCCTGGCCGAGGAGATCAAGGGCGTCTTCGCCCAGGTCGACGTCACCAACACCGAGCAGATCGCGGGCGCCGTCAAGGCCGCCGCCGAGATCGCCCCGCTGCGCGCGGTGGTCAACTCGGCCGGCATCGGCTGGGCCCAGCGCACGATCGGTCGCGACGGCCTGCTCGAGTCGGCCCACTCCCTCGAGGCCTTCACCAAGGTCATCCAGATCAACCTCATCGGCACCTTCGACGTGGTCCGCCAGGCCGCGACCGCGATGAGCCAGAACGAGCCCGACGCCGACGGCTGTCGCGGCGCGATCGTCAACCTCGCCAGCGTCGCCGCGTTCGACGGCCAGATCGGCCAGGCGTCCTACTCGGCCTCCAAGGGCGGCGTCGTCGGCATGACCCTCCCCGTCGCCCGCGACCTCTCGGCCTCCGGCATCCGCCTCAACACCGTCGCCCCCGGCCTCATCGACACCCCGATCTACGGCGAGGGCCCCGACGCCGACGCGTTCAAGGCCAACCTCGGCGCCAACGTGCTCTTCCCCAAGCGCCTCGGCTCCGGCGCCGAGCTCGCCTCGATGGTCATCGAGTGCCTGACCAACTCCTACATGAACGGCGAGACCGTCCGCCTCGACGGCGGCATCCGCATGCCCCCCAAGTGAGCGAGCAGCGAGCCGCGACGAAGGAGCGGCTCGCGTCGAGACCACCGCAGCCGGGCATCCGGGTGCACCACCGCGACGGGTCAGCGACATGATCGGGGCTGCGCGGCCCCGAGCTGCAGGACGTCAGTCGGCGAGGTCGGAGCGCTCCTGGGCGGTGTAGGCCGGCATCGGGGCGGCGGCGTCGGTCATCCGGGCGGCGCGCATCTGGCGGATCTTCTCGCTCTTCTTGCCCATCGCCTCGCGACCCTTGCCGCGGGCGTAGGTCATCGACTGACCGGCCGGGACGCCGAGGGAGGTGCCGACCTCGACGGCGTCCTGGTCGGCGCCCATGTACATGAACTGCCAGCCCCACTCGCGGGTCTGCTGCTCGACGAGGGCCTTGACGGCGGGGCCGGTCCACTCCTTGCTCGCGTTCTCCAGCCCGTCGGTCATGATCGCGACGATGACCGTGCCCGGGCGCCGGTCCTCGGGGAGCCGGGCCAGCTCGGCGCCGGCCTCGGTGACGGTCCGGCCGATCGCGTCGTGGAGCGCGGTCATGCCGCGCGGCTGCAGGTCGAGGGCCGGGACGTCGGCGACGTCACGGTCGGCGTAGACGACGTCGTAGTGGTCGTCGAACTGCGCCAGCGTGACCCGGCACCCGCCCGGAGTGCCGCGCTGCTCGTCGACGAACGCCGCGAAGCCGCCCTCGATGTCGGACTTGATCGACTGCATGGACCCGCTCCGGTCGAGGAGGAAGTAGAGGTGGGTGAGCGTCTGGTCGGTCATGGTCAGGATCCCTTCGTGGGTCGACGCGGCTTGAAGCGCATCGGGGCGGCGGCGGGCTTGCCCGCCGGGGGAGGGGCGCCGGTCTCGGCGTCGTAACGGGCGCGTTCGACCGCGGCGGCGGTGACCCGGCCGTCGTCGTTGGCGTAGGGCGCCAGGGCGGGCGTGCGCGCCAGCCGCGGGCCCACGGCGTTCTCCGACAGCCCGGCCTTCTGCCCGGCCGACCGCAGCGACGCGCGCTGGTGCACGACCGCCTCGGCCAGCTGACCGTCGATCAGCTCGGCCAGCCGGTCGGCCGCCTCCCGCAGGTGGGGGAGCGCCTCGTCGGCCTCGTGCTGCTCGGCGGCAGCCAGGGCGTCACGGAGGGCCTGGAGGAGGGCGGGGTCGATGGACATGACGCAACCGTACCCGCACAAACTGCGAATACGCAAGTTGTGCGGTGACGACGTTGGTGCGGCTCCGCTGTTGGTGCGGACCGTCCGCCTAGCCGGGCCCGAGCTCGACAACCAGGTCGGCCCGGTCGGCGGCGGCCTCGACGAGGCGGGCGTTGGGGTCGTCGACGCGGGCGACCCAGGCCAGGGCCTCGTCGGGGGTCTTGCCGAAGGCGACGTGCCGCGCGACCAGCCGCTCCCGGCGTACGGCGTCGTCGAGGTGCAGGTGCCAGACCACCTCGATCTCGGCTCGCACGCCCCGCCAGCGCGGCTCGTCGAGGAGCAGGTAGTTGCCCTCGGTCACCACCGGGCCGACCGCCGGCACCCGGATCGCCCCGGCCAGCGGCTGCTCGAGGTCGCGGTCGAACGACGGCGCGACCACCTCGGGCTCGCCCGTGGCGACCCGGCGCAGCAGCGCGGCGTAGCCCTCGGCGTCGAAGGTGTCGGGCGCGCCCTTCAGCGCCAGCAGCCCGCGGCGGACGAGCTCGACGTCGGCGTAGTGGAAGCCGTCCATGGGCACGACCGGCCGGCCGAGCGCCGCCGCGAGGGTAGTCTTGCCGACCCCGGGCGCGCCCGTGATGCCGAGCAGCCGGACGTCCGGCGGGGTCGGAATTGCCTGCATGGAGTAGAAGGGTGCATGAGCTCGACCAGCCGCGCACGGATGCGCTACACGAAAGCCGTTCGTCAGGCCGGGGAACCCGACCTAGGCTGGGGGCATATGACGAACGCACGCGACTTCTCCCTCACCGCCGAGCTCGACGAGACCGCCGAGTGGGACGACACCGAAAACCAGGCTGACGACTTCGTCTCCGGCTACGCCGACGAGCCCGACCCCGAGGCCGACCCGACGACGGGCGCCATGGAGCTCGCCGAGCGCCACCAGCTGCGCCGGGTCGCCGGGCTGCGCACCGAGCTCGAGGACATCACCGAGGTCGAGTACCGCCAGCTGCGGCTCGAGCGCGTCGTCCTCGTTGGCGTGTGGACCGAGGGCAGCGTCCAGGACGCCGAGAACTCCATGGCCGAGCTCGCCCTGCTCGCCGAGACCGCCGGCTCCGAGGTGCTCGAGGCGATCTACCAGCGCCGGCAGACGCCCGACCCGGCGACCTACATCGGCCGCGGCAAGGTCGAGGGACTCGCCGAGATCGTCGCCGCCACCGGCGCCGACACCGTCATCTGCGACGGCGACCTCGCGCCCAGCCAGCTCCGCAACCTCGAGGACCGCACCAAGGTCAAGGTCGTCGACCGTACGGCCCTGATCCTCGACATCTTCGCCCAGCACGCCAAGTCGCGTGAGGGCCAGGCCCAGGTCGAGCTCGCCCAGCTGCAGTACATGAAGCAGCGGCTCCGCGGCTGGGGCGGCCAGCTGTCCCGCCAGGCCGGTGGCCGGGTCGGCGCCGACGGCGGCGGCATCGGCGGCCGTGGCCCCGGTGAGACCAAGATCGAGACCGACCGGCGTCGCATCAACGACAAGATCGCCAAGCTGCGCCGCGAGCTCAAGCACATGAAGGGCACCCGCGACACCAAGCGGGCCGACCGCAAGCGCCACCACATCCCGAGCGTCGCGATCGCCGGCTACACCAACGCCGGCAAGTCCTCGCTGCTCAACCGGCTCACCGACGCCGGGGTGCTCGTCGAGGACTCGCTCTTCGCGACGCTCGACCCGACCACCCGTCGTACGACGACCGCCGACGGCCGCGTCTACACGATGTCCGACACCGTCGGGTTCGTGCGCCACCTGCCGCACCAGCTGATCGAGGCGTTCCGCTCGACGCTCGAGGAGGTCGCGGACGCCGACCTCATCCTCCACGTCGTCGACGGCTCCCACCCCGACCCCGAGGGCCAGATCTCCGCGGTGCGTGCCGTCCTGGCCGACGTCGACGCCGCCGACGTGCCCGAGCTGATCGTCATCAACAAGGCCGATGCCGCCGACCCGCTCGTGCTCGCGCGGCTGCGCCAGCACGAGACCCACTCGGTCGTCGTGTCCGCCAAGACCGGTGCCGGCATCGCCGAGGCGCTGCGGCTGGTCGAGAGCGAGCTGCCGCGGCCGGGGGTCGAGTTCCACGCGCTGCTGCCCTACGAGCGCGGCGACCTCATCAACCAGCTCCACCAGCACGGCGAGATCGACTCCCTCGAGCACACCGGCGACGGCACCGTCGTCCGCGGCCGGGCCAACGCCGACCTGGCCGGCGAGCTCGAGCAGTACGCCGTCTGACCGGTTCTCCTGCGCGATCGGCCGCGCCGCACCACACTCCTCGGGTGGAACTCGGCACCGCGCTCACCCGCCGCAGGCTCGTGGCGTCGCTCGTCGTCCTGGCGATCGCGCTCGGTCTGACCGTCTTCGCCGTCGCGCGGGCGACCGGCGGCGCGCCGGTCGACGAGGTATCCGCCCGGTGCCAACGGGCCGCTGAGCGGGCTGAGGAGCGCCGCAGCCTCGACACCGGCACCGGCCCAGCGGTCGTCGTGATCGGCGACTCCTACTCCGTCGGCGCGGGAGTCGACCTGCTGCAGTCGTGGCCCACCCGGCTCCCGGGCCGGGTGCATGTCGACGGCTTCTCGGGCTCCGGGTTCAGCGCCACCGCGAGCCCCTGCGGCGCCGTCTCGTACGCCGACCGCGCGGCCCGGGCGGTCGCCGGCCGTCCCGGGGCGCTCGTCGTGGTCGAGGGCGGCCTCAACGACCATGCCCAGAACGACTACGACATCCAGCGTGGGTTCGTCCGGCTGATGCAGGTGCTCGCCGGGCACCCGGTCCTGGTCGTCGGTCCGCCGCCGGCGCCCTCCCGCGCGGCCGAGGTGCCCCGCGTCGACGCGGCGCTCGCACGGATGGCGACCGGGTTCGGGGCGTCGTACCTCTCCCTGGCGCAGGTCGACCTCGACTACCTCGACGACGACCTGCACCCGACCGTGCGCGGGCAGCGCAAGCTCGGCAGGCTGGTGGCGGCCGAGGTCGCGCGGTTGCTGTAGCACTTTCCACAGGCTCCGCCGGGCGTCCCACGCGTTGTCGGTGGTCGTCGTTAGGGTGCTCTGGTGCCCGAGACCCCAGCCGTCGACCCTGCTGTCGACCCTGCCGTCCGGGAGGTGCTGACGCGTGCCGTGACGGCGCTGGGCGGCAGCGAGCGCGAGGGCCAGGTCGCGATGGCCGAGGCCGTCTCCGAGGCGCTGTCGTCCGAGCGGCACCTCCTGGTGCAGGCCGGCACCGGCACCGGCAAGTCGCTGGCCTACCTCGTGCCAGCGCTCGTCCACGACCAGCGGGTCGTGGTCGCCACCGCCACGCTCGCGCTGCAGCACCAGCTCGTCGAGCGCGACCTGCCGCGGCTGATCGAGGCCGTCAAGGACGTCGAGGGCCTCGACACGTCCTACGCCGTCCTCAAGGGCCGCTCCAACTACGCCTGCCTGCACCGCATCCGTGAGGGCGTGCCCGACGACCAGGGCGTCCTGGTCGACGTGCCCCAGGGGTCGATGGCGGGTAAGGTGCTCGAGCTGCGCTCGTGGGCCGAGAAGGAGGCTGAGGGCAAGGGGTCGGGCGAGCGGGACAACGCGCCGCGCCACACCGACCGCGAGTGGCGCCAGGTCAGCGTCGGCCACCGCGACTGCCTGGGCGCCTCGAAGTGCCCGTTCGGCCAGGAGTGCTTCGTCGAGCTCGCCCGCGAGAAGGCCCAGCGCTCCCACCTGATCGTGACCAACCACTCGCTGCTCGCGATCGATGCGATCGAGGGCATCCCGATGATCCCCGACTACGACGTCGCGATCATCGACGAGGGCCACGAGCTCGTGGCGCGCGTGACCCAGGCCGCGACCGACGAGCTCTCGCCCCCCGACGTCGAGCGTGCGGCCCGCCGGTCCCAGCGCCACGTCGACGGCGCCGAGGCCGACGACCTCGCCGACGCCGCCGACGCGCTGCGCGACGCCATGGCCGAGTCGTCCCCGGGCCGCTTCGACACGGTGCCGCAGCAGCTCGCCGACGCCCTGGTCCTGGTCCGCGACGCCGCGCGCGCCTGTCTCTCGGCCTACCCCAAGCCCGACCCGTCGGCCCAGGACGGCGACCCCGGTCTCCAGCAGGCCAAGGGCACGGTGCAGGACGTGTTCGTCAACGCCGACCGGATGGCCGCCGGCTCCACCGCCGACGTCCTCTGGCTCTCCGAGGGCGGTGACCGCGTCCCACCTCGGCTCCACGTCGCGCCCCTGCAGGTGTGGGGCACGATGCGCGACAAGCTGCTCACCGACAAGACCGTCGTGATGACGTCGGCGACCCTGATGCTCGGGGGCGACTTCGACGCCGTCGCCACCAGCGTGGGCCTCAAGCCCGCCGAGCGCGACCGCGGCGCGGCCTCCGAGCGCACCGACACCGTCCTGCCCTGGACCGGGCTCGACGTCGGCTCGCCGTTCGACTACGGCAAGCAGTCCATCCTCTACATCGCCCGCCACCTCCCGCCGCCGGGCCGCGACGGGCTGGTCAAGGCCCAGCTCGACGAGATCGTCGAGCTGGTCGACGCCGCAGAGGGCCGCACCCTTGGGCTGTTCTCGAGCCGGCGCGCCGCCGAGGCCGCCGCCGAGGAGGTCCGCACCCGGCTGCCCCACCTGACCACCCTGGCCCAGGGCGAGGCCCAGCTCCCCGAGCTCGCTGCCCAGTTCGTCGGCGACCCCCACACCTGCCTGTTCGGCACGCTCAGCCTCTGGCAGGGCCTCGACGTGCCTGGCGACACCTGCCAGCTCGTCCTCATCGACCGCATCCCGTTCCCCCGGCCCGACGACCCGCTGATGAGCGCGCGCCAGAAGGCCGCCGACCAGGCCGGCGGCAACGGCTTCATGCAGGTCGCCGCGACCCACGCCGCGCTCCTGCTCGCCCAGGGCGCGGGTCGCCTCATCCGCACCACCTCCGACCGCGGCGTCGTCGCCGTCCTCGACCCGCGGCTGGCGACCGCCCGCTACGGCAGCTTCCTCAAGGCGAGCCTGCCGCCGATGTGGGCGACCACCGACCCCCAGGTCGTGCGCAAGGCGCTGGCGCGGCTGGCGGCGACCGCGACCCCTGTCGGCTGAGCGGACCCGGCACCCGCCGCCAGCGGACGTACGCCCCGGTCGCGGGAGCGACCGGGGCGTACGACGTGGGGCTGGGTCGAGCTGGGCCGACCGAGGGGTCAGCGCACGGCGAACGCGGTGAACTTCATCGGCACCTTCTGGTCCAGCGCCTTGCCCTGGCACGAGTAGGCACCCTGGGTGAAGCACTTGAACCGGCCGCTGCCGTTGACGAGGGTGACCTCGACCCACGCGATCTTGCTGGAGCTGAACGGGATCCGCTTGACGGCGTCGCCCTGGCGGTTGAGCCGGACCTTGCTCGTCCGGACCTTGCCGGCCTTGGCGGCACTGGTGATGAGCACCGACGATCCGCGGACCTTGGGGGCAAGGTCGAAGGTGAGCTTGAGCTTCCAGTTGCCCGCCGTGAGGCTCTTGGGCGTCAGGCGACCGGTGGCGGTCGTGAGGTGGTTGAGCCTGATGTTGGCCCGAGCGCCCTTGCGGGCCGTGATCTTGAGGCTGCCCGCAAGAGGGGCGACCGGGTAGTGGTTGGCCTTGCCCTCGCTGTAGCGCTGGGCCGGGCGACGGTTGGCCACGGCGTAGGCGCCGAGCATGGCGGCCCCGGTGGTGCGCTTCTTCTTCAGCACGGTGTTGATCGCCTGCCAGGAGTACTGGTCGGGCTTGCCCTTGGCGCCGTCGGCCTTGAGGAAGATGTCGAGCACCAGGCGGGGGAGCTTGCCCTTCCTGGTGCGGTACTTCTCGGTGAGGAACCGGAAGAACGACCAGGTGCCGTAGTGGAACCCGTTGTTGCCGAAGGTGTCGAGCGAGGTGTCGGGCCTGCGGAGCTGGCTGCTGGCGAGGTACTGGAGGTTGTCGTCAACCGCGTCGAACATCTCGTCCTCGACCCACGCGGCGGTGGCCTCGAGGAGCCAGGAGTCCTCGTAGCGGTCGTAGGCGTACTGCGTGGCGTGGAAGTACTCGTGGGCGACCGTGACCTGGAGGTTCTCGACCGGGGTGTTGGTCGGGAACTCGTCGGAGGAGTAGTCGTTGTCGAGCGCGCAGTAGGCCCAGCGGTCATAGCTGTTGGGCGTCGGGTCGGGCTCGGGCTGGTCGGAGGTGCAGTAGCCGTAGAGGCCGTCGGGGCCGAGCTCGCCGAGGTAGACGTCGATCTTGCCGCCCGCGCCGCCGAGGTTGCCGTCGGGCTTGGGCTCGCGGTAGCCCGCGGCGATGTAGTCGTTGTGCACACCGGTGAGGACGGCCAGGGTCAGCTCGACGTAGTCGGGCACGCCGCTGGAGTTGGCGTCGGCGGGGTTGACCGCGTCGACGCTGGTGGACACGTAGTGGACGCAGATGTCAGCGGAGCACACGGGGGTGGCCTCGGGGACCGTGTAGCTGAGGGTGCCGTCACCCCCGGTCGCAGTGGGCCGCTTGAGGATGGCCTCGGCCGCAGCCCGGTCGGCGCCGGTGAGCGAGGTCCGGGTGTTGGCGACCTCGCGCAGGGCCATCGTCAGGTCGCCCTTCTGGCGGCCCTCGGCGATCGCGCGGGCGGTGGTGACGGCCGACATCGCGCGCTTCTCGGCGCGCGAGGCGGCGGCGGCCTTGCCGCCGGAGGCGTCGCCGCGGGCCACGGTGGCCCCGGTGGCGCCGGCGGCACCGGCCGTCGGGGCGGCGTAGGCCGCCATCATGGTGGTCGTCAGCGCTGCGGTCGCGAGCAGCGCGACGGCGGCCCGGACGCGGGCGGGGCGGTGGGGCATCGTTGCTCCGATACGGAGTGGGGAGTGGACGGCGCTCACCGTAACCCGCCCCGCCGACATCGCGCCTGGCCCGGTGTGACTATTGCCGGGATCCGGTGGCTAGATCCGCGCGCGGCCGTCGTACCCGCCCTTTGGCGCGCCGGTGAGCCCGAAGAACCTCCCGACGGTGGGAGCCACGTCGATCGTCTGGGCGACCAGCGACGACGCGGCGTAGTGCTGCAGGCGCGGGTGGCCACCGTTGATGAAGAACGGGATCGGCCGGGTCGCCGGGTGCCCGTGGTTGCCGGGGATCGGGTTGCTGGTCACCGGGTCGGGGTCGCTGAAGCGCCAGCCGGACCGGCAGAACGCGACGACCTCACCCGCCTGCGGGCCGAGCCGCAGGGACTTGTGGCGTCGGTCGAAGACCGAGAGCACGCCGGTCTCGGCGCGCGCGATCCGCACCATCCGGCGTACGGCGTCCTCCTTCTGGGCCGAGGGACCGGTCCAGTAGAGGAGGTCGGCGCCGCCGTTGTCGGCGATCTGGACCCGGCCGCGCAGCACCGGGTCCTCGTCGAGCGGGCCGGCCAGGCTGACGACCCGGTTGGTGGTCGACCAGTCCATCGAGTGGTCGGCCAGGACGACGAGCATCGAGTGCTTCCAGGTGCCGCGCGACTTGAGCAGGTCGACGAAGCGCTGGACGTAGAGGTCGGTCTTGGCCAGCGCGAGGCGGCGCAGGGCCTTGACGCCGAGGGGCCCGGTGACGTCGGCGTGGCCGAAGCGGTCGATGTCGCCGAGGTTGACGAACATCAGGTGCGGGTCGACGTCCTCGACCATCGCCATCGCGGCGTTGATGGTGAACTCGTCGGGCGCGTGGCCGGTGATCGGCAGCACGGGGAACGGCTCCCAGCGCGCGGTCGCGCGGGTGCCGAAGACGCCGTAGAGGTACTCCTTGCTGAGCACCGTTCCGGTGCGCAGCCCGCGCCGGTTGAGCCGCTCGATGATGGTGTCGGCCCTGAGGTCGCTGGACCGGTCGAGGTCGCGGACGGCCCCGAGCTTGCGGTCGAAGACCGAGTTGGCCGGGACGCCGGAGCGGTCGGGCCGGACCCCGGTCATCATCATCACGTGGTTGGGGATCGTCTCCATGATCGGCATCGACTGCGCCTTGGCGAAGCGCTTGCCGCCGAACATCAGGTCGGCGAGGTGGGGCGCCTGGCCGCCGCTGATCTCCTCGGGCGTGCACCCGTCGAAGACCAGGACGTAGACCCGCTTCCTGGTCCGCGCCAACGGGGCTGCGTCGGCGGCGCCCGCCCCGGCCGCGAGCGCGGCGGTCGAGAAGGCCAGGCCGCCGCCGGCCTTGAGGAGGGTACGACGCCCCGTGGTCAGCTCGGCCTGCCCGACGTCGTAGGGCGTGGGCTCGCCCGGCGCGTGCCGGTCGCCGCAGCCGCACATCAGCTCTGCCCCGGCTTCTGGGTGTGCAGCGGGCGGTCGGTCTCCTTGACCCGGCCGCTGGCCGCGACCGAGACGAACGAGCGGCTGTAGCGGATCGGGGTGTTCTTGTCGGCGCGGTCGCCGATCACGAACCAGTCCATCTGGGCCCTCTTGGCGTTGAGGTCGAGCACGGAGAACCCGTGGTCGTCGAAGTTGAGGTACTTGATGTGGCGGTTGTTGGCGAGGATCGCCGCCTCGACGACCGCGCTCGTGGTGTGGGCCGGGGTGCCGGTGATGTCCTTGAGGTTGTTGGACGTCACCGACGTGCAGACGAACTCGACGGCGCCGGTGCCGCCCAGCGGGTAGTTGCCGACGTCGTAGGGGACCTCGGCCGCCCACCCGGAGTGGATGTCACCGGTGACGAACAGCGCGTTCTGGACGTGGCGGTCCTTGATGAACCGCAGCACCTCCTTGCGGTCGGCGGTGTAGCCGTCCCACTGGTCGACGTTGTAGGGGAAGCCGTCCTCGGGCAGGAGGCCGGTGACGTCGTTGATCGGCCCGAGCAGGTCGGCCGGCACCTGGACGAACGAGACGGGGGTGATCATCACCGGGTTGCCGATGACCTTCCAGAACGGCTTCGGGCGCGCGAGCGACTCCTTGAGCCAGCGCATCTGCGCGGCGCCGGTGATGGTGCGGTCGGGGTCGCTCACCTCGGCCTCGATCGCCGGGACCGGGGTGGGGGCGAGGGTGACGACCTGCTTCGAGCGGTAGGTGCGCAGGTCGAGCATGCTGATCTCGGCGAGCCGGCCGAACGTCAGTCGACGGTAGAGGCGGTCGCCGTCTCGCAGCCCGGCGGTGTCGTTCATCCGCACCGGCATCCACTCGTCGTAGGCACGGTGGGAGCGGGCCCGGCGCCGCAGGTAGTCGCCCTCGCCGGGCTGGTGGTTCTCGGCGCCGGTGGCGTACTGGTCGTTGGTGACCTCGTGGTCGTCCCAGGTGATCACCCACGGGAACTTGGCGTGGGCGTCCTGCAGGTCGGGGTCGGTCTTGTACTGCGCGTGCCGGCGCCGGTAGTCCGACAGCGAGACCATCTCGTGCCTCGGGTCGTGGGTGCGGATGTCGACGTCGCCGCTGCCGTAGCCGTAGCCTCCCGCGCCGTACTCGTAGAGGTAGTCGCCGAGGTGGAGGACGGCGTGCAGGTCGTTGCGCGCGGCCAAGCCGCGGTAGGCCGCGAAGTAGCCGGCCTGCCAGTTGGTGCACGACACGACGCCGAAGCGCAGGTTGGTGGGGGTGGCGTCGGCGGCGGGAGCGGTGCGGGTGCGGCCGGTACGGCTGTGGGTGCCTCGGAAGCCGAAGCGGTAGTAGTACCAGGTCGCGGGCTTGAGCCCGGTCACGTCGAGCTTGACCGTGTGGTCGCGGCTCGGGCCGGTGACGAAGGCGCCGCGGCGCAGCACACGGCGGAAGTCCTTGCGGGTCGAGACCTCCCAGGTCACCGTGACCCGCGGTCCCTTCCCGGAGCCGGGCCGGCTGGCGGCCGTCGGGGTGACCCGGGTCCAGAGGAGGACCGTCGTCGGCAGCGGGTCACCGGAGGCGATGCCGTGCTGGAAGTAGCGGGTGCCGGCGCGCTGGGCGGCCGTCGCGAGGGCGGCCGTCGAGGGGGCGGCGGTCGAGGGGGCGGGGAGGGCGGTCAGGGCCGCGCCGGCGGAGCCGGTCGCGAGCACGGTACGTCGCCGTACCCCGGTGGGTTTCGTCGTCACAGGTCGTTCAACGACGAGACCGCCGCCGGGTGATGCCCGGCGGCGGTCTCGATGCCGAGCGTTCACCCGGCGTATGCCTGCGGGCCTGCCCTGAGGTGCGAGCCTGCGAGCCTCGAAGGGTCAGACCTTGCGGAGCACCGCGGTGACGACGCCGAGGATCGTGGCGTGGGTGCCGTCGATCGGGTCGAAGGCGGGGTTGTGGGGGAGCAGCCAGACCTTGCCGTCCTTGCGCTGCAGGGTCTTGACCGTCGCCTCGCCGTCGATCATGGCGGCGACGATCTCGCCGTTGTCGGCCGTCTGCTCCTGGCGGATGACGACGAAGTCGCCGTCGCAGATCGCGGCGTCGATCATCGACTCGCCGGTCACCTCGAGCATGAAGAGCTGGCCGTCGCCCACGAGCTGCTTGGGCAGCGGGAAGACGTCGTTGTAGGTCTCCTCGGCCAGGATCGGGCCACCGGCCGCGATGCGCCCGAGCAGCGGCACGTTGACCGCGGGGACGGCGACGTCGCCGATGCCGGTCTCGTCGAACGACGTCTCGTCGGAGCTGGCGAGGGAGCGGCGCGCGGCCATCACCTCGGGGAGGAACACCTCGAGCGCACGCGGCCGGTTGGGGTCGCGCTTGAGGAAGCCCTTCTGCTCGAGCGTCCGCAGCTGGTGGGCCACGCTCGAGGTGCTGGTGAGGCCGACGGCCTCGCCGATCTCACGCATGCTCGGCGGGTAGCCGCGCAGCTCGATGCTGTCCTTGATGTGGGCCAGCACGCGCAGCTGGCGTGGGGTCAGGCCGGTGGCGTCGGCCGGGCCGTCGGGCAGCTCGGAGACGTTGCTGTCGCGTTTGGTGCGGGGCTTGGCAGGCGTGTCTGGCATGGGCTCAGGGTCCCACCGACGACCGGCGATTTCAAACAGGTGTTCGAACGGCGTGTCGCGTGGTCCGGCCTGGGACTCTTGGCCCATGGTCACCGCCTCCTCGCCCACCTCCGCCGTCGTCACCGGGGCCGCCCGCGGCATCGGGCGGGCGGTCGCCGAGCGGCTCGTCGCCGCCGGTCACCGCGTCGTCGTCACCGACGTCGACGCCGGGGCGGTCGCCACGACGGCCGCCGAGATCGGGGCGACCGGGATCGCCCAGGACGTCCGCGACCCGGCCTCCCACCGGACGGTCGCCGAGGCGGCGAGCGGGCTCGCGCCGCTGGGGGTGTGGGTCAACAACGCCGGCGTCGGCTGGGACGGCGACCTGGTCGCCCTCTCCGACGAGCAGGTCCGCGGGCTCGTCGAGATCAACCTGCTCGGCGTGCTGTGGGGGATGCGGGCCGCGCTCGACGCGTTCGCCACGGGCTCGGGGGCCGGGTCGCTGGTCAACGTCGCCTCGCTGTCCGGCCTCGGTCCCGTGCCGGGGCTGTCGACGTACGCCGCCACCAAGGCCGCGGTCGTCTCGGTGACGACCTCCGTCGCCATCGAGGCGCCGGCCGGGGTCGACGTGCACGCGGTGCTGCCCGACGGGGTGGCGACGGCGATGGTCGACGCCATGTCCGACGGCACCGGCAAGCGCCTCGTGAGCTCCGGCGGGCGGCTGCTCACGACCGACGAGGTCGCCGACGCCGTGCTCGGGCTGGTGGGGTCGCGCCGGGTGCTGCGGACCATCCCGGCCTGGCGCGGGGGAGCGATGCGGGCCTCCACCCTGGCGCCGTCGCTGGCGGGTGCCGGCATCGCGCTGTTCGAGAAGCAGGGGCGCCGGGCGCTGCGGAGGCGTTAGAACAAATGTTCGCCTGAGGGCTTGCGTGCGTTCGAACACCTGATCTAGAGTCGCTCAGGTGTTCGAACTGATCTGAACTGTCGGTGGCCACCACTAGACATCAGGTCGAGAGCGCACCACTTCCCCAGGAGGCACCCATGAACACCACGACCATGACCCACGTTCCCGACTACCGGCTGACCCGCCGTGGACGTCTGGTGGTGTTCGTGCTGGCCTTCACCACGCTGATCGCGATGGCGGTCCTCCTCGCCGACGGCTCAGTTGCCACCAACGAGGCCGGGGCCACCGAGACGGTCGTCGTCGAGCCCGGCCAGACCCTCTGGGAGATCGCCTCCGACGTGTCCGAGGGCCGCGACGTGCGCGACATGATGAACCACCTCGTCGACCTCAACAGCCTCGACTCCGTCGTCCTCGGCGCCGGCCAGAGCCTCGAGGTCCCGGCCTGACGGCCCCTAGCTTCGCCCGCCGACTCGACCCCGGCGGGCGAACCCCCAGAGTGCTGTCGGGTGCGGAGTCGAGGGAAGACGACTCCCGCACCCGACAGCCTCTGCAGGTGAGAGGCGCCGGAGCGCTCAGCCGAGCAACGACCCCAGGTCGGTGAGGTCCTTCGGATCCCCGCCTGCCGCCTCGATCGCAACCACGGCCAGGGCGACGCACAGCCCGACGACCACGAGCACGACCAGCGCCATCACGGCGTAGTCGCGCCACGGCGTACGCCCGGTCTGCAGCTGCACGTGGGCGCGGTGCCGGGCGCGGGCCACCCGGGCAGCGCCGTCGGGGGAGCCGGCCTTGACGGTGTCGGTCCAGCCGCAGGCGCAGGCGGCGTAGCGCGACCAGCGCTTGCCGTGCGGGCTGGCGGCGCTGAGCGAGCGCGGGTGCTTGTAGCGCGCGTGCGCCCGCGGTCGGAAGAACGCCGACGGCGTCTGCTTGGGGTGGGCCTCGAGGAGGTGCTCGACGCGCTCGCGCGCGGCCTCGGCGAGGGCGACCGGCTCGCGGGTGGCCTCGGCGTTGCCGTACCAGCCGCAGCTGCAGGCGCAGACGGCATGGAAGCGGGTGGCGGAGGCGCTCGCCTCCGTCACGCGGACGTCGTACTTCGTGGCCACGGGTCCACCTCGGTCTCGCAGGGCGACCTCAGGTTAGGAGTCCGCGGCGTCGCGCGCCACGAAAACGCCCAAACCCGTGAGCCGGCCCGTCGCCCGGGTCGTGTCAGCGAGCCGCGCGACGCCCGCCCGGCTCGTCGGGAGCCGCGCTCGGCGCGTCGGAGGTAGGCGCCCGCGTGACGCCGAGCGCGCGGCCGATCCGCGCGACCAGGACCAGGGCCAGGAACAGGCACAGCACGGCACCGACGGCGGCGATGGCGAGGAACCACCAGGCGGTCTCGTCGCCGTCTCGGGCACTGGTGCCGAAGTCGATGGCGGCGAGGACGAGGTAGCCCCAGGCGACCACGGCGGCGGTCACGCCGAGCGCGAGCCCGAGCAGGATCGGGCGGAACCGTCGCTTCGGCCGCGCTCCGGCTCGCTTCCCCTGTGCCACCCGCCCATTGTCACCGACGTCCCCAGCGACGTCGGCGCGCCGAGCGGGAGGGGGCGCGAGGAGGAGTCAGAGTGAGATGACGACGCCGGCGATCGCGGCGTTGGCAAGGTTGGCGAGGCTGCCCGCGAGCAGGGCCAGCAGGCCGAGCCTGGCCACCTCCGCCCGGCGCTCGGGGACCAGCGACCCCAGCGCGCCGATCTGGATGGCGATGGAGGAGAAGTTGGCGAACCCGGCCAACGCGAACGTCACCACCGCGACCGTCACCGGCGAGAGGTCGCCGACCTGCGGGCCGAAGTCGGCGTAGGCGACGAACTCGTTGAGCACGGTCTTCTGCCCGATCCACGAGCCGGCGTCGGTCGCCTCCGACCACGGCACGCCGAGCAGCCAGGCCAGGGGTGCGAAGGCCCGCCCGAGCAGCAGCTCGAACGTGAGGTCGTCGGCGCCGAACCAGCCGCCGACCGCCCCGAGGATGCCGTTGGCGAGCGCGATCACGGCCACGAAGGCGATGAGCAGCGCTCCCACCGTGACCGCGATCCGGCCGCCGGCCATCGCGCCGCGGCCGAGGGCGTCGATGACGTTGGCGGACTCCTCGTCGCGCACGTCCCGCACGTCGATCTCATCGGCGTCGGCTGTCCGTGCGGTCGGGGTGTCGGTCGGGGTGCCGGCCGGGGTGTCGGTCGGGGTGTCGGCGCCGTCGGGCCACATCAGCTTGGCCATCAGCAGCGAGGCCGGGGCGTTCATCACGGTCGCCGCCAGGAGGTACTCCAGGGGCGCGCCCAACAGGGAGTAGCCGACCAGCGTCGACCCGGCGGCGGCCGCGAAGCCGGCGGTCATCACGGTGAAGAGCTGGGAGCGGCGCAACCGGGCGAGGTAGCCCTGGATCATCAGCGGCGCCTCGCTCATGCCGAGGAAGACGACCGTGCCGGCGTAGAGGGCCTCGACCCGGCCCACGCCCAGCACCTTCGAGAGGGCACCGCCGACGAGGTAGGTCGTCCACTGGATCACGCGCAGGTAGTAGAGGAGGCCGATGAGGGCGCCGAGGAACACGATCACCGGCAGCACCTGAAGGGCGAAGATCGTCTCGTTCTCCTCGCCGACCTCGAGCAGCGGCCCGAACACGAACGCCGTGCCCTCGTTGGCGTAGCCGATCAGCGACTCGACGCGGTCGGACACCCAGCCGAGGCCGCGCTCACCGGGGCCCCAGCGCAGCACGAGCAGCGCGAAGCCGACCTGGAGGCCGAGGGCGACCCCGACGGTCCGCCACGAGACGAGGCGTCTGCCCTTCGACAGTCCCCAGGCCACGAGCAGCAGGAGCACCAGGCCGAGGGCGCCGCGCAGGTCGGTGACCGAGGCGAGGAGGGGAGCCGGCACGGGTCGACGCTAGGCCGGGCCTCCCGGCCTCGGCAACCCCTCGTGCGGGGGACCCGGGCGGCCCCGACACGCCGTCGCCCGGGTGGTCCGGACCAGGTCGTCGGGGCGTCGTACAGGCCCCTGACCTGCGGCTTTGCCTCACCGGCGGTCCGCGCGGCAAACAACCTCGATCAATTGTGCCGATCGGGTTGCGCACCCGTCCGCGGGCCGCGTACTGTCACCACAACATCTAGTACTTACAACGATGTAGTTATCCACATCTAGTCCACATCCAGATGCGGAAGACCCACAGCCACGCGGATGTTCTCCCCAGGAGAAGCTGCGTTATCCACAGGCCCTCACGGGTCCTACGAGCACGCCCGAGACGACCCAGGAGAGGAGATCATCGTGCACTGCCCCTACTGCCGCGGCACCGACACGAAGGTCCTCGACTCCCGCGTCGCCGACGACGGCGGCTCGATCCGCCGCCGCCGCTCGTGCCTGTCGTGCGAGAAGCGGTTCACCACCGTCGAGCTGATGCAGCTGACCGTGCTCAAGCGCTCCGGCGCGACCGAGCCCTTCACCCGCGACAAGGCCGTCGCCGGCGTCCGCAAGGCCTGCAAGGGCCGCCCGGTCACCGACGCCCAGCTCGCCTGCCTCGGCCAGGACGTCGAGGACGCGCTGCGCCTCACCGGTGCCGCCGAGGTGCCCGCCCACGAGGTCGGGCTGGCCATCCTCGGCCCGCTCCGGGCCCTCGACGAGGTCGCCTACCTCAGGTTCGCCAGCGTCTACCGCGCCTTCGAGTCGGCCGACGACTTCATCAAGGAGATCGCGTCCATGCACGCCGACGCCCTCCCACCCCTCGCTCAGCCCACGGGCTGACCACAGACCGCCCGGTAGGCAGTGGGGAAGCTGCCTGCCGGGCGTACCACCTCACCCCCCACACCCCGGGACGACGCCGACCCCCTCAGGACTGTCGGTGGTCCCCGCAACACTGACAACCGTCACCCCCTCCCCGTTCGGGAATCCTCAAGGAGACAGCACATGACCGAGACCGTCAGCGCCAAGACCACGGCCAGCGATGGGGCCGCGACCGGCAAGGGCCTGACCCTCGAGCGTGTCTTCAGCACCCCGGGCATCCATCCCTACGACGAGCTCACCTGGGAGCGTCGCGACGTCGTCCAGACCAACTGGAAGACCGGCGCCACCGTCTTCGAGCAGCGCGGGGTCGAATACCCCGACAGCTGGTCGGTCAACGCCTCGACCATCGTGACCACCAAGTACTTCCGCGGCGCCGTCGGCACCGACGCCCGCGAGTGGAGCCTCAAGCAGCTCATCGACCGGATCGTCGTCACCTACACCAAGGCCGGCGTCGACCACGGCTACTTCGCGACCCCCGGCGACGCCGAGGTCTTCGAGCACGAGCTGACCTGGCTCCTGGTCAACCAGTACTTCTCCTTCAACAGCCCGGTCTGGTTCAACGTCGGCACCCAGAGCCCGCAGCAGGTCTCGGCCTGCTTCATCCTCTCGGTCGACGACTCGATGGACTCGATCCTCAACTGGTACAAGGAGGAGGGTTTCATCTTCAAGGGCGGCTCCGGCGCCGGCCTCAACCTCTCCCGCATCCGTTCGTCCAAGGAGCTGCTCTCCAGCGGCGGCACGGCGTCCGGTCCGGTCTCGTTCATGCGCGGCGCTGACGCCTCGGCCGGCACCATCAAGTCCGGTGGCGCCACGCGTCGCGCGGCCAAGATGGTCGTCCTCGACGTCGACCACCCCGACATCGTCGAGTTCGTCGAGACCAAGGCCAAGGAGGAGGACAAGATCCGCGCCCTCCGTGACGCCGGCTTCGACATGGACCTCGGCGGTGTCGACATCACCTCGGTGCAATACCAGAACGCCAACAACTCGGTCCGCGTCAGTGACGAGTTCATGCGCGCCGTCGAGGACGGCACCGACTTCGCGCTCCGCGGCCGCAAGAACGGCGAGGAGATCGAGCGCGTCGACGCCCGCGAGCTCTTCACCAAGATCAGCCAGGCCGCGTGGGCCTGCGCCGACCCCGGCCTGCAGTACGACGACACCATCAACGACTGGCACACCAACCCCGAGACGGGCCGCATCACCGCGTCCAACCCCTGCTCGGAGTACATGTCGCTCGACAACTCCTCGTGCAACCTGGCGTCGCTCAACCTGCTCAAGTTCCTCAAGGACGACGACACCTTCGACGCCCCGCTGTTCGCCAAGGCGGTGGAGTTCATCATCACCGCGATGGATATCTCGATCTGCTTCGCCGACTTCCCGACCGAGCCGATCGGCGAGACCACCCGCAACTACCGCCAGCTCGGCATCGGCTACGCCAACCTCGGCGCGCTGCTCATGGCGATGGGCCTGGGCTACGACTCCGACGGCGGCCGCGCGATGGCCGCGACCATCACCTCGCTGATGACCGGCCAGTCCTACAAGCGCTCGGCCGAGCTCGCCTCGATCGTCGGCCCCTACGCCGGCTACGCCCGCAACGCCGAGGCCCACCAGCGCGTGATGCGCAAGCACCAGGCGGCCAACGACACGATCCGCACCCTCGCCATCTCCGACAGCGCCGTCCACAAGGTCGCCACCCAGGCCTGGGCCGATGTCGTCGAGCTCGGCAAGACCCACGGCTACCGCAACGCGCAGGCCTCGGTGCTCGCGCCCACCGGCACCATCGGCTTCATGATGGACTGCGACACCACGGGCATCGAGCCCGACTTCTCGCTGGTCAAGTTCAAGAAGCTCGTCGGCGGCGGCTCGATGCAGATCGTCAACCAGACCATCCCGCGTGCGCTGCGCAAGATGGGCTACCAGCCCGAGCAGGTCGAGGCGATCGTCGCCTTCATCGCCGACAACGGCCACGTCATCGACGCCCCCGGCCTGCGCCAGGAGCACTACGACGTCTTCGACACCGCGATGGGCGCCCGCTCGCTCAAGCCCATGGGCCACGTCCGGATGATGGCCGCCTGCCAGCCGTTCCTGTCCGGGGCCATCTCCAAGACGGTCAACCTGCCCGAGACCGCCACGGTCGAGGAGATCGAGGACGTCTACCTGCAGTCCTGGAAGCTCGGCCTCAAGGCGACGGCCGTCTACCGCGACAACTGCAAGGTCGGCCAGCCGCTCTCCGACGGCAAGGGCGACAACAAGGGCAAGGACTCCAACGCCACGGGTGCCGCCGCCGAGGCCGAGGTCGTCGAGAAGGTCATCGAGAAGGTCGTCTACGCCCCGACCCGCAAGCGTCTGCCCAAGTCGCGCGCCTCGCGCACCACGTCGTTCACCGTCGGCGGTGCCGAGGGCTACATGACCTCCGGCGCCCACGACGACGGCCAGCTCGGCGAGGTCTTCCTCAAGCTCGGCAAGCAGGGCTCCACCCTGGCCGGCGTGATGGACGCCTTCTCGATCGCGGTGTCCATCGGCCTGCAGTACGGCGTCCCGCTCGAGACCTACGTCTCGAAGTTCACCAACCTGAGCTTCGAGCCCGCCGGCCTCACCGACGACCCCGACGTCCGGATGGCCCAGTCCCTCATGGACTACGTCTTCCGCCGGCTCGCCCTCGACTACCTCGACTTCGACGCCCGCTCGATGCTCGGCATCTACTCCGCCGACGAGCGCCGCCGCCACCTCGAGACCGGGTCCTACGACCTGCCCGCCGAGGAGACCGGTAACGCCTCCGAGCTCATCGAGTCCGGCGTCGAGCTCTCGCCGGTGGCGTCCACTCCTGCCGCCGAGACCCCCGAGGCCGTCGTGGAGACCAAGAGCACCGAGGGCTCCAACACCCGCGCCGTCCCCGCCGAGCGGGCCACCAGCGCCCACACCAGCGCCGAGCTCCTCGAGCAGCTCACCGGCACCGCCGTCGACTCGCCCCTCTGCATGACCTGCGGCACCAAGATGCGCCCCGCCGGCTCCTGCTACGTGTGCGAGGGCTGCGGCTCCACCAGCGGCTGCAGCTGACCTCCGGCGTCGGAGCGCCCGACGCCAGACAACGCGGTAGATCGGATCAACTCTGTTGATCCGATCTACCGCGTTGTTGTTTCTGGACACTGAAGTCGAGGCGCGGCGCCGCCGATGATGACGGCATGGACAGCAGCACCGTGCAGGTCACGAGGTGGAAGCGCTACGGCAAGGACCGGCTCTACGTCGCGGCCGACGAGGCCCAGATCGGCTACTGGGACCTCGTCACCGACGAGGCCCATGCGGAGACCCCCGAGCACCTGCCCACCCTCGTCGAGGCGGTCGAGGACTGGCGAGCCAGCCACACCGGCCAGATCACGGCAGCCGAGCCGATTGCCGTCGTCCCGAACTTGGTCCCGGCCGCCGACCCGCCCCAGCCGCGGGCCACCGTCCCGTCGCGGGTCGTGACGCCTGACGTGCCGTCGACCCACCGCCCCTGGCTCGACCTCACGACCAACCGCCCGGGCGCCGAAGCACGCGAGCAGGCCCTGGCCGCCCGCGAGGCCGCGCCTGTGAAGACGCTGCTCGCCCGCGCCCTGCGCGTCCACACCGAAGAGCGTGCCTGGCGCATCGGGGCCGACGGCGAGGAGCTGGTTGCGGCCCAGCTCGTCAAGGCCGCCAAGAAGGACCCCCGCTGGCGATTCATCCACGCCATCCCCGTGGGCAACCGCGGCTCCGACATCGACCACCTCGTCATCGGGCCCGGCGGCATCTTCACCGTCAACACCAAGCACCACCCCCAAGCGAAGATCTGGGTCGGCGGCACCACGTTCATGGTCGACGGCCACAAGCAGCCCTACATCCGCAACAGCCGCTACGAGGCAGCCCGTGCCGCCAGGCTGCTGACGGCGGCATGCGGCTTCCCGGTGCACGTCGAGGGACTCATCGTCACCGTCAACGCCCAGGACGTCGTCGTCAAGAAGGCTCCGGACGGCGTCCACGTCACGCCGCGGATGCAGGTCGCGAAGTGGCTCCTCCGGCACGGCGACCTCCTGAGCGTCGACACGGTCGATGCCATCCACGACGTCGCTCGCCGCTCGACGACCTGGCAGCCGTAGAGCGAGAAGGTGGTGGACCTCCTCCGCACGCTGAGGTGGGGAGTGTCCGATCGCGGTGAGTCGGTCGGTTCTTCTAGAGAGCCACGACGCTTGCGGCGTTGTAGAAGTCGGACGGGAGAGCGTGCTCGAGCTTCCAGGTCAGGGCGATGGGCTTCTCACCCTGGTGAGATACGTACGTCATCGGGCCGGCAAAGAGGTAGGACGACGTGCCGAATTCGTCCTTCTGCTCCTGGCGGACGAAGAGCAACACCGTGCTCGAACCAGTGAGATAGCGCTGGCCGGTCCTCGAGGCCTGCGAGGTGACGGACTGCGACTCCCAGTGAAACAGCTCCGGGCTGATCGGGTAGTCGCGGTACATCGTCGTCGGCGAGTAGTCGGCCTGGGACTTCTTCAAGGTCACGAAGAATGCATCAACGTTGACATCGGGTGCGTAGAGGACGCCTTCCCTGAAGGAGTTCGGCTTGCGAGCCAGGGATGCGTATCCCAGGGCAGCAAGCACTTCTTCACGCTGGTAGCGCGCGTGCACGCGCAACGGGACCTGGGCCAACGACCCCGTGAGCTCGAGCGCTTGGTGCCGACCAGCTTCAAAGGACAGATCGACCACGCTGCGAAGCTCAGCACGTGCGGCATGCTGGCCTCGCAGGGCGGCGAGGCCGTCGTCGTACGAGTCGTAGCCACCCCCGTCAGGCCAGATCGAGAAAAAGAGCATCTGGGCGAGGCGCTGTTCGACGGAGCTCAGCTCCGCGTAGGACGGCGCACTGTCGTCGAGCAACGCGTCGTAGGCCAGCGCCCGTAGGCGATCGTCGACATGGGCGAACGCGCGTACTCGCTTCAGGAGCTTGTCCTCACCCGGCGTTGCAGCGGACGACGGCAGTCCGGCCTCACGACGCAAGCGGGTCCACGATCCGCGACGCAGGATGTCGGAGAGTTCGAGCCCGGACTCGTCGAGGAACGGGCCGAGGTCGAGGTCGCCGCAGGACCGGAGCTCGGCGACGATCTGATTCCAACGACTGCCGACCTGCGCTCGGATGTTGGCCAGCACGATCTCCTGTGCCTGCTTCTCCATCATGATCTGACACCCCGCGGGCAGAAACGGGAATCCCCGCTCGATGTCGCGTTCGAGCCCTCGTCGCGTCTGACCGGTGAGGGCTCGGAGCTTGAGGTCGAAGCGGAACTCCTTGCGGTGGAAACCGATGAAGTCGAGGACCGTCAGGACGGCTTTGTCCCGTGTGCGGCGCAAGCCGCGCCCCAGCTGTTGGAGGAAGACGGTGGCGCTCTCCGTGGGACGCAGGAAGAGGACAGTGTCGATCTCGGGGATGTCGAGGCCTTCATTGAACAGGTCTGCTGCGAAGAGGGCGTTCACCTTCCGGGACTTGAGGTCGTCGATCGCCGCCTGGCGTTCGACCGCCGGGGTTGCGCCGCTGACGGCTCTCGCGGGAATCCCGGCGTCTGAGAAGACGGTGGCCATGTACTGGGCGTGCGCAACGCTGACGCAGAACCCCAGCGCGCGCATCGAGCCAGGGTCGAGGACCTTGTCCCGGAGCTGTTTCAGGACGATGGCCGCTCGGCCTTGGTTGCCGGTGTAGACGTTGTCGAGCTCACTGTCGTCGTAGCGACCGCGGTTCCAACTGATCTGTCGGAGGTCCGTGCCATCCGCCACGGCGAAGTAGTGGAAGGGGCACAACAGGTCAGCGCCCAGCGCCTCCCAGAGGCGCAACTCGGTGGCGATGCGGCCATCGAAGTAGTCGCGCACGTCGAGTCCGTCGGCACGCTCCGGCGTTGCGGTGAGGCCGAGCAGCTCGTGTGGTGAGAAGTGCTCAAGCAGGGCGCGATAGGTGGGTGCCTGGGCGTGGTGGAACTCGTCGATAACGATGACGTCGAATGCTGTGGGCGAGAGGTCTCCGGCGGCGTTGCTCAGTGACTGCACGCTAGCGAAGACCTGCCGCCACTCCCGCGGTCGCTCGCCACCGACGTACAGCTCTCCGAACGACGCGTCGACCATCACTTCGCGATAGGTGCGTCGCGACTGATCGAGAATCTCGCGCCGGTGGGCTACGAAGAGGAGTGTAGGTCGTCTGCCCCACTCGTCGCACAGATTGCGGTAGTCGAGCGCAGCCAGCACGGTCTTGCCCGTTCCGGTGGCGGCGACCACGAGGTTGCGATGCCGGTCGTGTTCACGACGTTCGGCGTTGATCGCGTCGAGCATCTCTTGCTGGTAGGGGTACGGCCGGACCTCGAGCCCAGACAGAGAGATCGTGACGCGGCTGTCATCGCGGGGTCCGCCCGCCTGGGCCAGGGCGTCGTCGAGGCGGTCGGCATCCCGATCGGGGTCGTAGCCCTCAAAGCTCGGGTCGCTCCAGTAGGTGTCGAACGTCTTCGCGAACTTGTCGAGCAGGTGGGGCGTTCCCACCCGAGAAAGCCGGACGTTCCACTCGACTCCGTCGAGCAGGGCCGCTCGGGAGAGGTTGGACGAGCCGACGTAAGCCGTGTCGAAGTGGGTGTGGCGCCGAAACATCCAGGCCTTGGCGTGTAGCCGGGTGCGCGCGTTGTCGTAGTGGATCTTCACGTCCGCGCCGAACTCACGCACCAGACGATCGAGCGCGCGACGCTCAGTAGCGCCCATGTAGGTCGTCGTGATGACGCGAAGACGCACCCCACGCTCGCTCAGGCGCCGAAGCTCGGGTTCGAGCAGCCGGAGGCCGTGCCACTTCACGAAGGCGCAGAGAAGATCGATCTCGTCGGAGGTGTCGATCTCCGTGCGAAGTTCGGCTCCGAGGCCGGGCTCACCGGGTGCGTTGGTGAGGAGCGCCGCGTCCGACAACGGGGTCGACGGTCGTACCTTTCCGTAGGTCGGCGCGCCAACGTCGCGTGCGTCGACACGCATCAGTCGGCGTGACGGCGCGAGCGCGAGGTCCGGCCTGTCGAGTGTCGACATCATGGCGTTGATCAACGACACCCGCTGCTTCGCGTCGCGCTCTTGACGCAGAGCACTCAGCGTCACGTCATAGACGTGACGGGCCAGGACCTCAAGCTCCTCGCTGTCGTCTACCTCGATGATCTCCGTGACGTCCGCGCCGATCTCGTCAAGCGCGTCGAGTGCTTGACGCAGCTCGGCGGTGATCAGTCGCTCATGGAGGCCCCGGCGAGCGACGGGTGATCCTTGGGGGGAGTCAGGCACCCCCGAAGCTGATCACAGGACGTCGACAGAACGCTGGCGACTCGTCGTCTTACGCTTCATGAGTCAGAGCTCTCGTACACCTCCACGACGACACCACGTGCCCGACGTGTCCTGGCGTCACTCGTCACCAGCGGGCAGCCAAGTGCGGCAGCAAGCGCGATGAAGGTCGCGTCGTAGGCGGTGTGGGCGTCCCGACGTCGCCAGACCTCAGTCAGAAAGGGGGTTGCGGGGTAGCGGACCACTGGGAGATCGAGGAAGTCGTCCAGAGCGGCCCTGGCCCGGCGAACGGTGAGGTGCTTGCCCAGAACGAGTCCGCGGAGCGCCGACACGACCTCGGTGTCCGACAGGTGTGGAGCGTGGATACTCGACGCGGTCGTCACCCGGGTCGTCAGCCGCCGCGAGGGTGCGCCGCTGACGAGCAGTGCACGACGGCCGAGGTGTCAAGGACGATCACTGGCCGCGCGCGTCGTCGAGAACCGCGGCGATCGTGGCCGGGTCGACCCGACCACGACGGGCTGCGGCACGGCGCAGGGTGTCGGCGATCGGGGGGCGGGCGGCGTACTCGACGAGGGCCTGGAGGGCGTAGTCGGAGAGGGACATCCCGGCCGATGCCGCGCGTTCGTGGAGCGCTCGGTGAGTCTCGTCGGGAACGTTGCGCACCTGGATCACCTTGGGCACGCCATCGACGTTACACCCAGATTGGGTGTGGGCGCCCGGCCGATTCACGACGCCATCATGGCGGGCGACTCTCCGCCCCACTCGGTCATGAAGTCCATCCACCCGTGCCCGGTGACGAGCATCAGTCCGGACGAGTAGCAGCTACGGAGGTGGTTGGCGTAGCGCCAGCCGTTGAGCCAGGCGTACTCGCCCGCGCCCAGCACGGTCAGGCCGGGGCGGACCACGATGGTCACGGCCCCGTGCGTCGGGGACGGGCCTCAGGGAACGACAGGCTGTCCATCACGTGACGGATCTCCTCACTGAGCGGCTGGTAGCGCTCCTGGACCGCATCGAGACCGAGCAGGACGAGCTGGTCTATCCGTTGCTCGGTCGAGGGATGGGCGACGAGAGCGAGGTAGACGTCGCCGGCACGGAGCGGGACCCGCTCGGCGATCTCGGTGATGAGTGCTTCAGGGTCTCGGAAGTCGTAGGGCTGGAGTTCCATGCCACGAGGGTGCACCGAACGGCGAGGTCGCTGCCGCGGTCATCCACAGGCGCCGTCGACGTGGTGGCGCGGGGAAGTATTCCGGGGTGAGGGTCGTGGCTCCGACCTGAGGAGGAACCGTGGGATACCAGACCGACTTCGTGGGCCACATCGACATCGCCCCACCGCTCAACGACGCCGAGACCGCTTACCTGACGGCGTTCACGCGCACCCGGCACTTCGACCGACCGGAGGGGCCCTACTTCGTGTCGAGCAACCCGTACGCCGAGGCCCGGGACGAGAAGGTGGCCGTCGAGACCTACAACCGTACGGCGGCAGGGCAGCCCGAGCTGTGGTGCCACTGGGTGCCGTGCGGCGACGGCGACTGCCTGACGTACGACGGCATCGAGAAGCCCTACGCGCCCGTGGAGTGGATGCGCTACCTCGTCCAGCACTTCTTCTCCTCCCGAGCTGCCGCACGCCACCGGGGAGACCCGGCCTTCGCCGAGTTCACCTTCGACCACGTGCTCAACGGGACGATCGTCGGGTGTCGGCGCGACACGCGGGAGCTCTTCGCCATCGACGTACGCAACAACCGGGTCAGCAAGCGGGTGCTGCAGGGCGGTGACCCGCCGCCTTGGGCCGGGAAGCGGTTGCCGTACGAGGAGGCGCTCGACCGCAGGCAGGAGCGGGGGGCGCGTCGCAACCGCAACCTGACCGATGCCGGCGGTCAGGTCGTCGACCTGACGGCTCGGCGCGGTTGACGGGACGACGAAAG
>NZ_JAURVJ010000166.1 GCF_030655615.1 Nocardioides sp. | reverse complement strand
CAAGAACGTCCGGCTCGGCTCGGTCGCCGACGTCGACACCGCCGTGGCGGCCGCGCGCGCGGCGTACGCCGGTCCCGGCGGCTGGGGCAGGTCCTCGATCGCCAAGCGGCAGTCGGTGCTGTTCACCTTCCGCGAGAAGCTCAACGCCCGCCGCGACGAGCTCGCCGCGATCCTGACCAGCGAGCACGGCAAGGTGCTCTCCGACGCCGCCGGCGAGGTCGCCCGCGGCCTCGACGTCGTCGACTTCGCGTGCGGCATGCCCCACCTGGCCAAGGGTTCCTACTCGCAGATGGTGTCGACCGACGTCGACGTCTACTCGATCAAGGAGCCGATCGGGGTTGTCGGCATCATCAGCCCGTTCAACTTCCCGGCGATGGTGCCGATGTGGTTCTTCCCGATCGCGATCGCGACCGGCAACACCGTGGTCCTCAAGCCGTCCGAGAAGGACCCGTCGGTCGCCAACTGGCTGGCCGCGCTGTGGCAGGAGGCCGGTCTGCCCGACGGTGTCTTCAACGTCGTCCACGGCGACAAGGAGGCCGTCGACGCGCTGCTCGAGCACCCCGACGTCGCGTCGATCTCGTTCGTAGGCTCGACCCCGATCGCCCAGTACGTCTACGAGAAGGGCACCGCCGCCGGCAAGCGCGTGCAGGCCCTCGGCGGCGCCAAGAACCACATGCTGGTGCTGCCCGACGCCGACCTCGACCTGGTCGCCGACTCCGCCGTGAACGCGGGCTTCGGCTCGGCCGGCGAGCGCTGCATGGCGATCTCGGTCGTCCTCGCCGTCGACCCGGTCGGCGACGAGCTGGTCGGCAAGATCCGCGACCGGATGGGCAAGCTCGTCACCGGCGACGGCCGCGGCGACGCCGACATGGGTCCGCTGATCACCCGCGAGCACCGCGACAAGGTCGCCGGCTACCTCGACGTCGCCACCAGCGACGGCGCGTCCGTCGTCGTCGACGGCCGCGGCGTCGAGGCCGACGGGGCGGCCGACGGGTTCTGGCTCGGCCCGTCGCTGGTCGACCACGTCGGGACCGACTCGACCGTCTACACCGACGAGATCTTCGGCCCGCTCCTGTCGGTCGTCCGCGTGGCGTCGTACGCCGAGGGCGTGGCGCTCATCAACGGCGGCCCCTACGGCAACGGCACGGCGATCTTCACCAACGACGGCGGCGCCGCCCGGCGCTTCCAGCAGGACGTCGAGGTCGGCATGATCGGCATCAACGTGCCCATCCCGGTGCCGGTCGCCTACCACTCCTTCGGGGGCTGGAAGGCCTCGCTCTTCGGCGACGCCAAGGCCTACGGCCCCTCCGGCGTCGACTTCTTCACGCGCGAGAAGGCGATCACCTCGCGGTGGCTCGACCCGAGCCACGGCGGGCTCAACCTGGGGTTCCCGCAGAACGAGTGACGCGGCGGTCCGGCGGCCCGACTCGTGCGATCGCACGAGTCGGGCGTCGGGGTTCGCCGGTCGGGGTGTCGAACTCGTGCGATCGCACGAGTTGGGTGTCGGCGTGCGCGGGTCGGGGTGTCGAACTCGTGCGATCGCACGAGTTGGGAGCCTGGCTGGCCCTCGCGCACCCGCTCGCCCGATCGGTCAGACCCCCGACCCAACCGGGTGATTTCGGGTCGGCGCGGTGGCCCGTGCGGGCCACGGGGGCGAGGATGACTCGGTGTCCCCCACCAGCCCTCCCCTCGTCGACGTGCGCGGTCTCCACGTCAGGTTCGGCGAGGTCGAGGCCGTCGCCGGCGTCGACCTCACGGCGTACGCCGGCCAGTCGACCGCGCTGCTCGGCCGCAACGGCGCGGGCAAGTCGACGACGATGCGGGTGCTCGCGGGCGTCGTGCCGCCGACCGCGGGGACCGTGCTCGTCGCCGGGCACGACGTCCACCAGCACCCGCTGCGGGTCAAGCAGGCGATCGGCTACTGCCCCGACGTCGGCGGCCTGGTGCCGCGCGCGACGCCGTGGGAGCACATCCAGCTGTCGGCCCGGCTGCGCCGGATGCCGGCGTGGGAGGACCGCGCCCGCGACCTGCTCGAGCGCTTCGAGCTCGGCGACGTGGCCCACCGGGTCACCGCCGGGTTCAGCCACGGCATGGGGCGCCGGCTCAGCGTCCTGCTCGCAGCCCTCCACGAGCCCGGCGTGCTGCTGCTCGATGAGCCGTTCGACGGCGTCGACCCGATCGGGGTCGAGGCGACGCTCGACGTCGTCAGCGACGCCCGGGCGCGCGGTGCGTGCGTCCTCGTCTCGACCCACCTGCGCGAGCTCGCCGTCGAGGCGTGCAGCACCGTGAGCGTGCTCCGCGGTGGTGCGCGCGTGGCGACCATGGCGTCGTCCGAGATGCTCGGGGAGGAAGGCGCCCGTGCCTACCGCGGTCTCCTCGACTGAGGGCACCGTCGCGGCCGCGCGTCGCGCCGTCGCCGACGTGGGCCACCTGCTGCGCTTCCGGGCGGCCCACGGGCGCAAGGGACTCACCGCCGCGGCGGGCCTCACGTTCCTCGCCCTGACCGTGACGATCGCGGTGCTCCCGGCGTTCCTGCCCGGCGCCGGTGACGACACAGGTGGGGCGCGCGACCTGCTGGTCGTGCTGCCGACCGCTCTGGCTGGCTTCGTCCTCCTGGCCGTCGTCTCGGCGTCGGCCTCGGGCGGCGGGCGCGAGCTGCTGGCCCGCGACCCCTCCGCGATCTTCCCGATCAGTCCGACCACCGACCACCTCGGCGCGCTCCTGCTCGCCCCGCTCAACATCGCGTGGATGCTGCAGGCCTGGGCGCTCCTCGGCGTGACGTCGTACGCCGTCGGCGCCGCCGCGCTCCTGCCCGCCCAGGTCTTCCTCGTGCTGTGGCTCGCGACGGGCACCGCGTTCGCGCAGGTGCTGGCGTGGTCGCTCGAGGGCGTGCGTCGCGTCCCGCACGGCATCTCGGTGGTGCGGATGCTCACCGTCGCCGTCTTCGGGGTCGCCCTCGGGCTGCAGGTCTCCAACAACCTCGTCCGGTTCTTCGACCAGATCCCGACGCGCGAGCTCGTGGTCAGCATGGCCTTCGGGTTCAGCACCCGCTGGGCCGTCACCGTCGCGGTGACGACGGTCGCGCTGGTGCTGCTCGTCGCGCTGGGCGCCGTACCCGCCCACATCGCCGCCCACCGCACCCCCCGCGACGAGCTCAAGGTCGAGTCCGGTCACCACGAGGCCCGGGTGACGGCCACGACCGTGCTCGGCGCGATGGTCCGCACCGACCGGGCGTCGGTCTGGCGGGCCGTGCCGATGCGGCGCGGCGTCATGGTCCTCGCGCTCGGCCCCGCCTTCGTCGCGCTCCTCGGCGGCCTGCAGTGGGAGACGATGACGATCCTGCCGGGTCTCGTCGCCTCCGGCGGCGCCCTGCTCTACGGCGTCAACGCCTGGTGCCTCGACGGCCGCGGCGCCCTGTGGCGCGAGAGCCTCCCGGTGGCCCCGGCCACGGTCTTCGACGCGCGCGCCTACGTGCTCGGCGAGTTCCTGCTGACGGCGTCGTTCCTCACCGTGCTCGTCGCCGGCCTGCGCGCCGGGATGCCCGACGGCTCCGAGCTCACCGCCCTCCTCGCGACCATGGTGGTCGTCGTCGTGCAGGTCGTGGGTGCGTCGATGCGCTGGTCGTTCCAGCGGCCCTACGCCGTCGACTTCCGCTCCTCGCGCGCCACCCCCGCGCCGCCGGCGATGATGGTCGCCTACTCCTCGCGCCTGGCCCTCTCGACCACCATGACCGGCGTGCTGTTCTCGTTGCTCGCCACCGCCGACAGCCCGCTGGTCGCGCCGCTGCTGGCGGTGCCCCTGCTCGGCTGGTCGGTCGCGCGGCTGCTGCGGGTGCGGACCGCCTGGTCGGACCCGTTCCAGCGGGCCCGCGTGGTCACGGCGGTCGCGGTCGCCTGAGGCGGCCGGCGGGTCGGGAGCCGCCGTCAGGCGCAGGTGGCCTCGGCCGCGCGCAGCGCGTCGACCTCGGGGGAGTCGAACCCGCCGCTGAGCGTCGCGACCAGCGCGGCCCGGACCTCGTCGGGCGGGATCGCGTCGTCGAGGCAGAGGGTGTACGTCGTGACGTCGGCCCCGGCGGCCCGAGCCGCCACGTCGGCGTACGGCGTGCACGAGAGCATGGCGTCGACCCAGGCGTCCGCCACGTCGATCTCGAGCATCGGCGTGGCCGCGGCGACCCGGCCGTCGTCGAGCACGAGGCCCGCGTCGACCAGCTCGTCGAGGCTGAGGCGGTCGGTCAGGCCGGTGGCGAAGCACGCGCCCTCGGCCGCGACGCCCGGAGCCGCGTCGGCGCCGGCGTAGAGCACGGCCAGTCCGGTGCGGACCGTGGCGGGCACGGCCTCCACGTCGTCGTTCTGCGCGAAGTCGTCGGCGTCGCAGGCGGCCAGGGCCAGCACCGCGGTCAGCGCGACCGCGAGAGCCGGGAGGGGACGCACGGCGACGATCCTCCCACGGGCGGATAACGTGCCTGACGTGGACTTCGCCCCCTCTGCCCGAGCCGCCGACCTGACCGAGCGCGTGCGCACGTTCCTCGCCGAGGAGCTGGAGCCCGCCGAGCGCGACTACCACCGCGACCTCGCCGAGGCCCGGCGCACCGGCGACCCCTGGCAGCCCCTGCCGCTCATCGAGGAGCTCAAGGCCAAGGCGCGCGAGCGGGGGCTCTGGAACCTCTTCCTCCCGGCCGGCCACTCCGAGGGCTACGGCGAGGGCCTGACCAACGTCGACTACGCCCCGATCGCCGAGCTCACCGGCCGGTCCGCGATCGCGCCGCTCGTCCTCAACTGCAACGCGCCCGACACCGGCAACATGGAGGTGCTGCTCAAGTACGGCTCCGAGCAGCAGAAGAAGGAGTGGCTCGAGCCGTTGCTGGCCGGCGAGATCCGCAGCGCGTTCGCCATGACCGAGCCCGACGTCGCGTCGTCCGACGCCACCAACATGGGCGCCACCGCCGTCGTCGACGGCGACGAGGTCGTGGTCAACGGACGCAAGTGGTGGACCTCCGGCATCGGCCACCCCGACTGCCGCGTGATGATCTTCATGGGCCTCACCGACCCGGACGCCGACCGCCACCACCGTCACTCGATGGTGCTGGTCCCCACGGCCGCGCCGGGCGTCAAGGTCGAGCGGATGCTGTCGACGATGGGCTACCAGGACGAGCCGCTCGGCCACGGCGAGGTGTCGTTCACCGACGTCCGCGTGCCCCTGGCCAACGTCATCGGCGGGCCCGGCGAGGCGTTCGCCATCGCCCAGGGCCGCCTCGGTCCCGGCCGGGTGCACCACTGCATGCGGCTCATCGGCCTGGCCGAGATGGCCCTCGAGCTGGCCTGCAGGCGGGCGCTCGAGCGCACCGCGTTCGGCAAGCCCATCGCCAACCTCGGCGGCAACCGCGAGCGCATCGCCGAGGCCCGCATCGCCATCGACTCGGTCCGCCTGCTCGTGCTCAACGCCGCCTGGAAGCTCGACGTCGGCGGACCGCTCAACGCCCTCAGCGAGGTCGCCCAGATCAAGGTCTCCGCGCCCAACGTCGCCCAGCAGGTCATCGACATGGCCATCCAGCTCCACGGCGGTGGCGGCCTCTCCGACGACCACCCCCTCGCCGGCGCGTGGACGACGGCGCGCGCCCTGCGCCTGGCCGACGGTCCCGACGAGGTGCACCGCGGCGTCATCGCGCGTCTCGAGCTCGGCAAGTACGGCGCTCGCCGTTGACCCGTGCGGGCGTGCTGGTGCTGACGGGACCTCCGTGCGCCGGCAAGTCCGCGGTCGGCCATGCGCTCGCGCGCACCACGGCCGATCCTCGCCGGGTCCACGTCGAGGTCGACGCCCTCTTCGACCTCCTCCTGCCCGACTCCGACCGCAACCCCGACGACCGGATGCTCGCCTACGAGGCGGCGCACGACGTCGCCGTCCGGGTGCTCCGCCGCGGCTGGACGGTCGTGCTCGAGTGCACCTACAGCCGGGCCGAGCAACGAACGAGCCTGCTGCGGGTGCTCGACGCCGTTCCCGCCGCGCCCCTGTGGGTGGTCGAGGTCGTCGTACCCGCCGACGTGGCTGTCGACCGCTTCCGGCGACGCACGCAGGCCACGGACCTCGACGAGGGGCTCGTCCGTGAGCGCGTGAGCGCCTACCCCTGGTCCGACCAGGCCCTGCGGCTCGACGCGTCGACGGCCCGCCCCGACGACCTGGCACGCACGATCGGGGACTGGCTGAGCGAGCCCGCCACCCCGGCCCGACCGGACCTCTGGGCCCGCGCGGGTCGGGCCCGGGACCGACCGCGGTAACGTCCGCCGGGTGCCCGATCCCAGCCACGACGGCAACCCGGCCCGCGCCGTCCGCGACGAGGACTCCTTCGACGTCGAGGCGGTCTCCGCCTGGCTCGACCGCGGTCCGATCGCCGAGGTCCGCCAGTTCCGCGGCGGCGCCAGCAACCTCACCTACCTGCTCCGGTACGACGACGCGGCGCAGCCCGACCTGATCCTCCGGCGCCCGCCCGCCGGCGCCAAGGCGAGGGGCGCCCACGACATGGGCCGCGAGCACGACGTCCAGGCCGCGCTGGCGCCGGTCTTCCCGCACGTGCCGGCGATGGTCGGGCACTGCACCGACGAGAGCGTGATCGGCTCGGAGTTCTACGTGATGGAGAAGGTCGACGGCGTCATCCCCCGCCAGGACTTCGGCTTCCCGGTCACGCCCGAGCAGGCCGACGCGCTCTGCGACCACGCCCTCGACACGCTCGTCGCGCTCCACGGCGTCGACGTCGAGGCGGTGCCGGCGCTGGCCGCGCTCGCCAAGGGCGACGGCTACGTCGGCCGCCAGGTCGGTGGCTGGACCCGGCGGTTCGCCGACGCCCGTACCGACGACACGGGCGACTGGACCGACGTCCTCACCTGGCTCGACGACCGTCAGCCCCGCGACGTCGGGCAGCGGATGATCCACAACGACTTCCGGCTCGACAACCTCGTCCTCGACCCCGACACGCTCGGCGTCCGCGCCGTGCTCGACTGGGAGATGGCGACCGTCGGCGACCCGCTGATGGACCTCGGCGGCGCGCTCGCCTACTGGGTCGAGGCCGGCGACGACGAGGTCTTCCAGCTGTTCCGCCGCCAGCCCACCACCACCCCGGGCATGTGGACGCGCGAGCGCCTCGTCGACACCTACCTCGAGCGCTCCGGGCTCACGCTGCCCGAGGGCGGGTGGCTGTTCTACGAGGTGTTCGGGCTGTTCCGGCTCGCCGTCATCGCCCAGCAGATCTGGTACCGCTACGTGAACAAGCAGACCACCAACGAGGCCTACTCCGTCTTCGGTCCGGCCGTCGGCTACCTCGAGACGCGCTGCCGCACCCTGATCGCTGCCGGCTGATGGGGCGCGTCCTGCTGGTCCGGCACGGCCAGGCGTCGTTCGGCGCCGACGACTACGACGTGCTCTCGCCCACGGGGTGGGAGCAGGGCCGGCTCCTCGGCACCTGGCTGGGCGAGCGCGGCGTCACGCCGACCTCGCTCGTGCGCGGCGACATGCGCCGTCACCGCGAGACCCTCGAGGCGGTCGCCGAGACCGCCGGCTGGGGTGCCGACGCCACGGTCGACGCCGGCTGGGACGAGTTCGACCACCTCGGCATCGTGGCCGGCCACCCCGACGTACCGTCGCTGACCGACTCGGGCTCGCTCGACCGGCGCGCGTTCCAGCGCGTCTTCGAGGAGGCCACCGCCCGCTGGACCTCCGGCGAGGGCGACTACGACGAGACGTGGGTCGGCTTCGTTGCCCGGGTCCGCTCGGCCCTCGACCGCGTCGCCGCCGGTGCGGGCTCCGGCGAGACCACCGTGGTCGTCACGTCGGGGGGCGTCATCGGCGTGGTCGCCGCTGTCCTGGCCGACCCCGACGACGACGACCCGGCGAGCCTCGCCCGCCGCTGGTCGCGCTTCAACGCCGTCATGGTCAACGCGTCGGTCTCCCGCCTCGTCGTCGGCTCCACCGGCGCGCGCCTGCTGACCTTCAACGAGCACCCCCACCTCGAGGGCCACCACCTCACCTACCGCTGAACCCCCCGGCGAGTCGGCGCAACGGCTGAGTCTCTGCGCCGACTCGGCCCCATCTGACTTCAACTCTGCGCCGACTCGCGGGGACGGGTGGGTGGGGCCGTAGGTTCGGACGGGTGGACAGGACGCTGCGGGTCGTGGGTCGGGTGCTGCTCGCCGGTGCGCTCCTGGTCGCGGGGGTGGCGCACTTCCGCAGCACCGACGAGTTCCTGGGGCAGGTGCCGACGTTCCTGCCGCTGCGCGAGGAGATCGTCATCGTCTCGGGTGTCGTCGAGCTGGCGCTCGGTGTCGCGCTGCTGGTGCTGCGCGGGCGACGGCTCGCCGTGCTCGGCCTGGTGGTCGCGGTCTTCTTCGTCGCCGTGTTCCCGGGCAACGTGTGGCAGGCGGTCCACGGGTCGTCGTCGTTCGGCCTCGACAGCACGACGAGCCGGGTGGTGCGGCTGTTCTTCCAGCCGCTGCTGGTGGTCTGGGCGCTGTGGTGCACCGACGCCCGGTCGGCCTGGTCGCGATGGGCGGCCTGGCGGCACCGCGCGGAGGCCTGACCACCTACGGTGTCCACCATGTCGCCCCAGCCCAGCGGAGACCCCGAGATCCCCGGCTACGAGCGTCGCCGGGTCGACGACGACAGCTGGCTCTTCGTGCGTGACGGCGTACGCCGCCGCGTGCGCCGTCTCGGCCCGCCCGAGCAGCTCGCCACCATCGTGTTCGAGCCCGGCCTGGCCCGGCGCCGGCAGGGCCGCTTCGAGCGCGGGGTCGCGAGCTTCCTGGCCGCCCAGCACACGGCCTGGCTGCTGCGCGAGCTCCGCGTCGACGTCGTCCTCGACGTGGGCGCCAACATCGGCCAGTTCGCCAAGCACGCCCGGCGGATGGGCTACCGGGGCCGGATCGTCTCCTTCGAACCCGTGCCCGACCTGGTCGAGGTGCTCGAGCAGGCCGCCGCCGACGACCCCGACTGGCACGTCGTGCCCTGCGCGCTCGGTGACGAGGACGGCACCGCCGAGATCAACTGGTCGCCGGGCACACTCAGCTCGCTGCTGCCCGCCAGCGAGTTCGGCAGGCAGTGGAACGACTCGCTCGACCAGACCACCACCCGCGAGATCACCATCCGCCGCCTCGCCGACGTGTGGGACGAGGTGCTGGCCGGCCTCGACACGCCGCGCCCGTTCCTCAAGATGGACACCCAGGGCTTCGACGTCGAGACCTTCCGCGGCGCGGGCGACCGGGTCGGGCAGCTCTACGGCCTGCAGTCCGAGGTGGCGATGGTCCCGATCTACGACGGCATGCCCCGCTTCATCGACCAGCTCGCGCTCTACGAGTCCGCCGGCTTCGAGACCACCGGCATGTTCCCGGTCAACCGCGACCGCGACACCCTCCGCGCCATCGAGTTCGACCTGATGATGGTCGGGCCCGCCGGCCTCGCCGAGCGACTGCCGGGTCCGACCCCCGCGACGACCCTGCCAAGTTAAAGTCAGGCTTGACTGTTTGTTGGCGTCTCGGGCAGGGTCGGGGGTGTGACGACCGCCTCGACGCAGCCCTCCGTCGGCCGGGTGCCGCAGGAGGAGCGGACCCGGGTGATGCGGGCGCGGCTGCTCGAGGCGACCGTGGAGTGCCTGGTCGAGCGCGGGTTCACCGGTACGTCGACCACGCTGGTCTCCGAGCGCGCCGGGGTCAGTCGCGGGGCCCAGCTGCACCACTTCCCCAGCAAGAACGACCTGGTGCTGGCCGCGGTCGAGCACCTCACCGTGGTCCGCGGGGCCGAGCTCGCGGCGGCCGCGGCGGCGCTGCCGACCGGCGCGCGGCGTACCCGGGCGGTGCTGCAGATGCTCGGCGACCACTTCGCCTCGCCGGTGTTCTTCGCCGCGCTCGAGCTGTGGGTGGCCGCCCGCACCGACGAGACCCTGCTGGCCGCCGTCGCGCCGCTCGAGCAGCGCGTGGGACGCGAGGCGCACCGCCTGGTCGTCGACGCGCTCGGCGCTGACGAGGCGCAGCCCGGGGTGCGCGAGCTCGTGCAGGGCACCCTCGACCTGGTCCGCGGCCTCGGGCTGGCCACCACGATCACCGACGACGCCAGGCGGCGCGAGCGCATCCTCGACCAGTGGGCCCTCGTGCTCGACACCCACCTGAAGGGAGCGAGCGCATGACGCTGCTCGACGACCTGCTCACCGACCTCACCGCCGAGGGCGACCGACTGCGCGCTGTCGTCGCCGACCTCGGCCCGGGCGCCGACGGCGGCTGGGCCACCGAGACCCCGGCCGCGGGCTGGACCGTCGCCACCCAGGTCGCCCACCTGGCCTGGACCGACGAGGCGGCGACCGCCGCCGCCCGCACCCACCTCGACCCGGAGCCCTGGGACACCCTGGTCATCGCCGGGATGGCCGACCCCACCGGCTTCGTCGACACCGGCGCGCACGAGCTCGCGACCCTCGCTCCCGCAGACCTCCTCGCCCGCTGGGACGCCGGCCGGCTCGCCCTCGCCGAGGCGCTGCGGGCGGTCCCCGCGGGCGAGAGGATGCCCTGGTTCGGGCCGCCGATGGCGCCGCCGTCGATGGTGACGGCGCGGTTCATGGAGACCTGGGCCCACGCCCTCGACGTCCACGCCGCCCTGGGCCTCGAGGTCGAGCAGACCGACCGCATCCGCCACGTCGCCCACATCGGCGTCCGCACCCGCGGCTACTCCTTCGTCAACCGCGGCCTCGACGTACCCACCGCAGAGGTCCGCGTCGTCCTCACCGCGCCCAGTGGCGCGACCTGGGCGTGGGGTTCCGAGGACGCGCCCGAGTCGGTCACCGGCAGCGCCCTCGACTTCTGCCAGCTCGTGACCCAGCGGGTCCACCGCGCCGACACCGACCTGGTCGCGACCGGACCTGGCGCCGACGCGTGGCTCGACGTCGCGCAGTCCTTCGCCGGTCCCGCCGGCCCCGGCCGCGAGGCGGTCGGTCGTGGCTGAGCCGCTCCGCGTCGGCAACTGCTCCGGCTTCTACGGCGACCGCCTCTCGGCGATGCGCGAGATGCTCGAGGGCGGCGTCGACGGGCAGAGCCTCGATGTCCTCACCGGCGACTACCTCGCCGAGCTCACGATGCTGATCCTCGGCAAGGACACGATGAGGGACCCGAGCCTCGGCTACGCGCGCACCTTTGTCCGCCAGGTCGAGGACTGCCTCGGCCTCGCCCTCGAGAAGGGGACCAGGATCGTCAGCAACGCCGGCGGCCTCAACCCCGCCGGCCTCGCCGACAAGCTCCGTGAGGTGGCGTCGGCCCTCGGGCTGGCCCCCGCCATCGCCCACGTCGAGGGCGACGACCTGCGCGCCCTGGGCTTCGACGGCGCGCTCACCGCCAACGCCTACCTCGGCGGCCTCGGCATCGCCGCGGCCCTGCGCGACGGAGCCGACATCGTCGTCACCGGCCGCGTCACCGACGCCTCGCTCGTCGTCGGACCGGCCGTCGCCCACCACGGCTGGACCGCGACGTCCTACGACGAGCTCGCCGGCGCCGTGGTCGCCGGCCACGTCCTCGAGTGCGGCACCCAGGCCACCGGCGGCAACTTCTCGGGGTTCAAGACGCTGCCGCTCGACGGACGTCCGCTCGGCTTCCCGCTCGCCGAGATCGCCGCCGACGGCTCGTTCGTCGTCACCAAGCACGACGGCACGGGCGGCGCGGTCACCGTCGACACCGTCACCGCCCAGCTCGTCTACGAGATCCAGACGACGCGCTACCTCGGGCCCGACGTCACCACCCACCTCGACTCGATCCGCCTGGCCCAGGCCGGGCCCGACCGCGTCGCCGTCACCGGCGTCCGCGGCGAGGCGCCGCCCGAGCGGCTCAAGGTCTGCGTCAACACGCTCGGCGGCTTCCGCAACACCATGGAGCTCGTCCTCACCGGCCTCGACATCGACGCCAAGGCCGACTGGGTCCGCTCCCAGGTCGACGGCGCGCTCACCGCCTCGACCGTCAGCTGGACCCGCACCGCCCTCCCCGTCACCGACGCCGACACCGAGGAGGGCGCGTCCTGCCTGCTCCGGGTCACCGTCAAGGACGCCGAGGCCGGACCCGTCGCCAAGGCGTTCACCGGCCCGCTCGTCGAGCTCGCCCTCGGCTCCTACCCCGGCTTCACGATGACCGCGCCGCCCGGACCGCCCACGCCCTACGGCGTCTACCGGCCCGAGTACGTCGACCGCGCGGCCGTCACCCACACCGTCGTCCACGCCGACGGGCGCCGCGAGGTCGTCGCCGACCCCCCGGCCTACGCCGTCGTCGAGGAGGGCCTCGGCCGGCGCCCCTCACCCTTCCCGGCCCCCGCCGACTCGCTCACCCGCCGCGCGGCGTTCGGCACCTTCGTCCACGCCCGCTCCGGCGACAAGGGGGGTGACGCCAACCTCGGGCTCTGGGTCGCCCACGACGACTCGGACAAGTACGACGAGCGCGTCACCTGGCTGGCCAAGTTCGTGACGCCGCGCAAGGTCCGCGAGCTGGTCCCCGAGGCCGCCGACCTCCCCCCTGACGCGGTCGAGGTCTACCTGCTGCCCAACCTCGGCGCCGTCAACGTCCTCATCCGCGGTCTGCTGGGCGAGGGCGTCGCCGCCTCCACCCGTTTCGACCCGCAGGCCAAGGGCCTCGGCGAGTGGGTCCGGTCGCGGTCCGTGCACATCCAGGAAGGACTCCTCTGATGGCTGCGACCTCCGACCTGTTCGACCTCGGCGCCGAGTTCACGCGCCGCGAGGTCGTGCCCCACCTCGACCGCTGGGAGGACGACGGCACGATGCCGCGCGAGCTCCACGCCGCCGCGGCCAAGCAGGGCATCCTCGGTGTCGGCTTCCCCGAGGAGGTCGGCGGCGGGGGCGGCTCGCTGCTCGACACCACCGACCTGCAGGAGGGGATGTTCTCGGCCGGGGCGTCGTCCGGGCTGATGGCCGGGCTGTTCACGCACGGCATCGCCCTGCCCCACGTCGTCTCCGCAGCGGTGAGGAGCGGCGACCACGACCTGGTCGACCGGTTCGTGCGACCCACCCTGGCCGGCGAGCTGATCGGGTCGCTCGCGGTGACCGAGCCCGGCGGCGGCTCCGACGTCGCCGGCATCCGCACGACCGCCGTGCGCGAGGGCGACCACTTCGTCGTCAACGGCGCCAAGACCTTCATCACCTCGGGCGTGCGCGCCGACTACGTCACGACCGCCGTCCGCACCGGCGGACCCGGCCACGGCGGCGTCAGCCTGCTCGTCGTCGAGAAGGGCACGCCCGGCTTCACCGTCGACCGGTCGCTCAGGAAGATGGGCTGGCACTGCTCCGACACCGCCGAGCTGTCCTACGTCGACGTCCGCGTCCCGGTCGCCAACCTCGTCGGCGAGGTCGACTACGGCTTCTACCAGATCGCCGAGCAGTTCGTCGTCGAGCGGATCGGCCTCGCCACCCACGCCTACGGCATCGCCGGCCGCGCCCTCGAGCTCACCGCGGCCTACTGCCGCGAGCGCGAGACCTTCGGCAAGCCCCTGGTCGCCAACCAGGTCGTGCGCCACAAGCTCGTCGAGATGCGCCGCCAGGTCGAGGTCGCCCGGGTCTACGCCCGCGACGTCGCCCGCCGCCACGTCGACGGCGAGAACGTCATCGCCGAGGCCTGCCTGGCCAAGCAGACCGCCTGCGACGCTGCCACCCACGTCGTCGACCAGGCCGTCCAGCTGCACGGCGGCGCCGGCTACATGCACGGCACCGAGGTCGAGCGGCACTACCGCGACGCCCGCATCCTGCCCATCGGCGGCGGGGCCACCGAGGTGCTGGCCGACCTGGCCGCGCGGCTGCTGGGCTACGCGTCGTGAGGCTCCTCAAGCCCCTCGGCAGCGAGGTCACCGTCCACATCGAGGCCCCGGTCGCCGAGGTGTGGGCGCTGGTCAGCGACGTGACGCGGATCGGGGAGTTCTCGCCCGAGACGTTCGAGGCGAGGTGGACGCGCGGGTCGACGGGGCCCGAGGTCGGCGCGTCGTTCGCCGGCCACGTCAAGCGCAACGGGATCGGGCCGACGTACTGGGCGCCGTGCACGGTGACGAAGTACGTCGAGGGCGAGCTGTTCGAGTTCTCGGTCGGCACCGGCTCGATCACGCTCAACAACTGGGGCTACCGGCTCGCAGCCGCCGGCGCGGGGACCGACGTCACGGAGTACTTCCGCCTCCAGCCCGACCTCCACATGCGCCTCTACTGGCTGCTCCTCGGGCCGCTGCGCGGACGCACCAACGACAGGGGCATGCGGACCACGCTCGAGAGGATGAAGAAGGTGCTCGAGGCATGACCGAGACCATGACCAACCGCGAGGCGATGCTGGAGAAGGTCACCGCGCTCGACGCCGAGCACGCCAAGGCCGTCGCGGGCGGAGGTGGGCGCAGCGTCCTGCGCCACCACGACCGCGGCAAGCTGATGCCGCGCGAGCGGATCGAGCTGCTCGTCGACGAGGGCTCCGCGTTCCTCGAGCTCAGCCCGCTCGCCGGCTGGGGATCCGACTTCGCCGTCGGCGCGAGCGTGGTCACCGGCATCGGCGTCGTCGAGGGCGTCGAGTGCATGATCACCGCCAACGATCCCTCGGTGAAGGGCGGCGCGAGCAACCCGTGGACGGTCAAGAAGATCTTCCGCGCCTCCCAGATCGCCCAGGAGAACGGGCTCCCGACCATCTCGCTCGTCGAGTCCGGCGGCGCCGACCTGCCGACCCAGAAGGAGATCTTCATCCCGGGCGGCAAGCTCTTCCGCGACATCACCCGCGCCAGTGCCCGCAAGGAGCCCACGATCGCGCTGGTCTTCGGCAACTCCACCGCCGGCGGCGCCTACGTGCCCGGCATGTCCGACTACACGGTGATGGTCCGCGAGCGCGCCAAGGTGTTCCTCGGCGGGCCGCCGCTGGTCAAGATGGCCACCGGCGAGGAGTCCGACGACGAGTCGCTCGGCGGTGCCGAGATGCATGCCCGCACCTCCGGCCTGGCCGACTACCTCGCCGAGGACGAGCGCGACGCGATCCGGATCGGACGCCGCATCGTCGCCCGGCTCAACTGGCGCAAGGCGCGGTTGCCGGCTGAGGTGCGAGGAACGAGCCTCGAAGCCCCGTACGCCGAGCCCGCCGGCGACCCCGACGACCTCCTCGACCTGATCCCCACCGACCTCAAGGTCCCCTTCGACCCGCGGGAGGTGATCGCCCACCTGGTCGACGGGGTGTCGTCGACCAACGGCGCGGTGCTCGACGAGTTCAAGCCGCTCTACGGGACCTCGCTCGTCACCGGCTGGGCGCGTCTGCACGGCCGGCCGATCGGGATCCTCGCCAACGCCCAGGGCGTGCTCTTCAGCGAGGACGCGCAGAAGGCGACGCAGTTCGTCCAGCTCGCCAACCAGACCGACACCCCGCTGCTGTTCCTGCACAACACGACCGGCTACATGGTCGGCAAGGACTACGAGCAGGGCGGCATCATCAAGCACGGCGCGATGATGATCAACGCCATCAGCAACTCCACCGTGCCGCACCTGACGGTGATCATGGGCGCGTCCTACGGTGCCGGCAACTACGGCATGAACGGCCGCGCCTACGACCCGCGCTTCCTCTTCACCTGGCCCAGCGCCAAGTCGGCCGTGATGGGCCCGGCCCTGCTCGCCGGCGTCCTCGAGATCGTCGCCGAGCAGTCGGCGGCCTCCAAGGGGGAGCCGTTCGACCGCGAGGGCTTCGCCGCGGTCAAGCAGGTCGTCGAGGCCCAGGTCGAGGAGCAGTCGCTGCCCTACTTCCTGTCCGGGATGCTCTACGACGACGGGGTGATCGACCCCCGCGACACCCGCACCGTCCTCGGCATCTGCCTGTCCGTCATCGACACCAAGGCCTTCTCCGGCACCGACCGCTTCGGGGTGTTCCGGCCGTGATCAAGCGAGCAGCGGCGCGGGGCTTCGAGGCTCGCTTCGCTCGCACCTCAGCCGCCGCGCCGGTGGCTGAGGTGCGAGGAGCGCTGGCGACGAGCCTCGAAGCCCCGGCGACCCAGGAGACAGTCCGATGATCCGGAGACTCCTGGTGGCCAACCGGGCCGAGATCGCGAGCCGGGTGTTCCGCACCTGCCGCACGCTCGGCATCGAGACGGTGGCGGTCCACTCCGACGCCGACGCCGAGCTGCCCTACGTCGCCGAGGCCGACCTGGCGGTCCACCTGCCGGGCAACGCGCCGGCCGACACCTACCTGCGCGCCGACCTCGTCATCGAGGCCGCGCTCAGGACCGGGGCCGACGCGATCCACCCGGGCTACGGCTTCCTGTCCGAGAACGCCGACTTCGCCCGCGCCGTGCAGGCCGCCGGCATCACCTGGGTCGGCCCGCAGCCGGAGGCGATCGAGGCGATGGGCTCCAAGATCGAGGCCAAGCGCCTGATGGAGGTGGCCGGCGTACCCGTCCTCACCAACCTCGACGCCGAGTCCGCGACCGAGGCCGACCTGCCGCTCATCGTCAAGGCCAGCGCCGGCGGTGGCGGTCGCGGGATGCGCATCGTCCGCGACCTGGCCGACCTCGCCGGCGAGATCGAGATCGCCCGCGCCGAGGCGCTGTCGGCGTTCGGCGACGGCACCGTCTTCGTCGAGACCTACGTCGAGCGCGGACGGCACGTGGAGGTGCAGGTCTGGGGCGACGCACAGGGCTGGATCGCCGTCCTCGGCGAGCGCGACTGCTCGCTGCAGCGGCGCCACCAGAAGGTCGTCGAGGAGTCGCCGGCGCCCGGCGCCTTCACCCGCGCCACCCGCAAGGCCATGCACCGCGCGGCGTTCCTCGCGGCCAGGGCGATCAGCTACCAGGGCGCGGGCACCGTCGAGTTCCTCTACGACGACCAGGCCGAGCGGTTCTTCTTCCTCGAGATGAACACCCGCCTCCAGGTCGAGCACCCGGTCACCGAGATGGTCTTCCACACCGACCTCGTCGAGCTGCAGCTGCGCGCCGCCCAGGGCGAGACCTCCGACGTCGACTACCCCGAGAAGCCCGACGGGCACGCGATCGAGGTGCGGCTCTACGCCGAGGACCCCGACCACGACTACCAGCCGCAGAGCGGGCTGCTGACGCGCTTCGAGATCCCGACCGGGCCCGACGTGCGCGTCGACTCCGGCTTCGCCACCGGCACCACCGTCACGACCCACTACGACGCGATGCTGGCCAAGGTCATCGCCTACGGCCGCACCCGCGAGGAGGCGGCCCGCACCCTGGCCGGCACCCTGCGCCGCGCGCGCATCCACGGCGTCACCACCAACCGCGACCAGCTGCTCGCGATCCTCGGCGACCACCGGTTCCTGGCCGGCGAGGTCAGCACCGCCTTCCTCGACCAGATGCTCGAGCGACCCGCACCCGTGGGCCGGCCCGAGGTCGCCGCGGCCCTCGCCGCCGCCGAGGCCGGCCGTCGCGACCGCACCGTCCAGCGCGGCACCCCGGTCGGCTGGCGCAACGTCATCAGCCAGCCCCAGCGCGTCGAGTTCGAGGGCGACGTCGTCGTCGAGTGGTGGGGCGGGCGCGACGGCTACCGGGTCGACGGGGTCACGGTGGTCGCGGCCTCCCCGACGACCGTCACCCTCGAGGTCGACGGGGTGCGGACGTCCTACGAGGTCGCCGCGGGACCCGACGGCGCCCACGACGTCGACTGGCCCGGCGGCCACGTCGCGCTGCGCCGGGTGCCGAGGTTCGTCGACCCGGCCGACGCCGTCGCGAGCGGCAGCCTGCTGGCACCGATGCCCGGCACGGTCGTCCGCGTCGCCGTGAGCCAGGGCCAGCAGGTCGCGGCCGGCGACACGGTCCTGGTCCTCGAGGCCATGAAGATGCAGCACACCGTGAGCGCGCCGACCACCGGCACGGTCACCGAGATCAACGTCCAGGCCGGAGCCCAGGTGGCCTCGGGAGAAGTCCTCGCCGTCGTCGAAGAGGACGGCGGCTGAGGTGCGAGCGAAGCGAGCCTCGAAGCCCCGTCCGACCAAGGAGAAGTCATGACCACCACCCTGTTCAACGAGTCCGAGGAGCGCCAGGAGCTCCGCAAGCAGGTCAACAAGCTCGCGAGCAAGTACGGCCGCGAGTGGTTCACCGCCAAGGCCCGCGCCGGTGAGAAGACGACCGAGCTGTGGCTCGAGATCGGCAAGAACGGCTACCTCGGCATCAACATCCCCGAGGAGTACGGCGGCGGGGGCGGTGGCATCGGCGACATCGCCGCGGTCTGCGAGGAGCTGGCCGCGCAGGGCTGCCCGCTGCTGCTGATGGTCGTCAGCCCGGCGATCTGCGGCACCGTGATCAGCAAGTACGGCACCGAGGCGCAGAAGCAGAAGTGGCTGCCCGGCCTGTGCGACGGCACCAGCACGATGGCGTTCGCGATCACCGAGCCCGACGCCGGCACCAACACCCACAACATCACCACGACCGCCCGCCGCGACGGTGACGAGTGGGTCCTCAAGGGCCAGAAGATCTGGATCTCGGGCGTCGACGAGGCCGACAACGTGCTGGTCGTCGCGCGCACCGAGGACGCCCGGACGGGCAAGGTCAAGCCGGTGCTGCTCGTCGTACCGACCGACAGCCCGGGCTTCGAGTTCACCCACATCCCCGTCGAGATGGTCTCGCCCGAGAAGCAGTTCCAGGTGTTCATCGACGACGTCCGGCTGCCGGCCGACGCGCTCGTCGGCGACGAGAACGGCGGGCTCGTGCAGCTGTTCGCCGGGCTCAACCCCGAGCGCATCATGGCGGCGTCGTTCTCGCTGGGCCTCGCGCGCTACGCGCTCGACGCGGCCGTCGCCTACGCCAAGGAGCGCGTGGTCTTCAACGGCCCGATCGGCGGCCACCAGGCCATCGCGCACCCGCTCGCGCAGAGCCACATCGAGATCGAGATGGCCCGGCTGATGACCCAGAAGGCGGCCGCGCTCTACGACGCCGGCGACGAGTCCGCCGCCGGTCCTGCCGCCAACATGGCCAAGTACGCCGCCGCCGAGGCCGCCTGCGACGTCGTCGACCGCGCCGTGCAGACCCACGGCGGCTACGGCGCCAGCCAGGAGTTCGGCATGGCCGGCCTCCTCGTCGCCACCCGCGTGGGCCGGATCGCCCCCGTCAGCCGCGAGATGATCCTCAACTTCGTCGCCATGCACTCCCTGGGACTCCCGAAGTCCTACTGAGGTCATAGGGTGATCCAATGCCTGATCCGTGGTCCGTGGGAGGCGCCACGGCGCTCCAGACCCACGCGCCCACGGCGGCCGTCGCGCTGTCCGGCCTCGTGTCGGTCTGGCCGGTGGGGGTCGGCGAGGCCGAGCTGACGACGATCCGCGCCGTCACGGCCGAGGGCCTTGGGCTCACTCCGCTGTGGCACGCGCCCGCCGGTCCGCGCAGCGAGCCCCTCGAGCCCGTGGCCGGCGTGATGCCGTTCGCCGAGCAGTTCGCGGTCGACGTGTCGGTCGTCGACGACGGCCTGCGCCGGGGCTGGTACGCCGTGGTCGGCCACGCCGCGTTCGACGCGACCCTCGTCGTCTGGGTCGCCGACTTCGTGCCCCGGGCGCGGGCGGCGCTCGACGCGCTGTTCGGCAGCGACTCCTGGTTCGACGTCGGCCTCTCGGCGACCCGGCACGGGCGCCTGGTCATGGAGGAGTTCATCCGCGAGGTCGGCCTCCTCGACGCGCTCGACCCGGTGACCACCGAGCTGGTGCGCCTGCGCGGCGCCCGCCAGCACACCTGCCGGCTCTGCATGTCGCGCCGCAGCCTCGACGCCATCGACGCGGGCGCCACCGCCGTCACCTTCGACGCCGTCGACCAGTACCGCTCCAGCGGGCTCGGTGACGCCGAGCAGGCCGCCCTCGCCCTCACCGACGCGATGATCTGGACCCCGGCGCACCTGCGGGCCCAGGACCTCGACGCCGTACGCCGTCACCTCACCCCGGCCCAGGCCGTCGAGGTCGTGCTCGAGGTGACCCGCAACTCGGCCAACAAGATCGCCGTCGCCCTCAACGCCGACCGCCCCGAGGTCGACGGGATCCAGCTCTTCCAGCAGGACGAGGGCGGCGGTCTGCGCTTCCCCTAGAGGCGCCGGGGAGCGGCTTACCCGGCGAGGTGACCTCCCGCCGACGGCACGTCGGTAGATTCCCCCCATGGGTGCGGTCAGTGGAGTCGATCGCACCCAGCGCCGGTTCACGGTGCTCGGCTTCCCACTCGCGGTGATCTACAAGTTCTTCGACGACCAGGGCAACTACCTGGCGGCTGCGATCAGCTACTACGCGTTCATCGCGATCTTCCCGCTGCTGCTGCTCGCGTCGTCGATCTTCGGCTTCATCCTGCAGGGCAACCCCGAGCTGCAGGACCAGGTGCTCAACTCGGCGCTGGCGCAGTTCCCGATCGTCGGCCAGGAGCTCGGCCGGCCCCAAGGCCTGCGCGGGTCGACCGGCGCGGTCATCGGCGGTGCCCTCGCGGCGGCGTACGGCTCGCTCGGGCTCGGGCAGGCGATCCAGAACCTGATGGCGACGGCGTGGGCGATCCCGCGCAACAGCCGGCCCAACCCGGTCCTGCTCCGCGCCAAGAGCCTGCTCCTGCTGCTCTTCGCCGGGATCGCGGTCGTCGGGGTATCGGTCATCTCGGCGGTCGGGAGCCAGACCGAGGTCTTCGGGGCCAGCACCAACACGACGATCAAGATCGCCATCCAGGTCGCCACGGTGCTCGTGGTCGGCCTCGCGCTGACGGTGCTGATGCGCTTCGCGTCGGCCCGCAGCCACCGGATCACCCGCGCAGCGCCGGGTGCGTTCACCGTCGCGCTCCTGTGGCAGCTGCTGCAGTACATCGGCGCGGCCTACGTCAACGCGGTGCTCGACGGCCCGACGTCGCTCAACCAGACGTTCGGCTTCGTCCTCGGGCTCATCGGCCTCATCTACATCGCCGCGGTGATGGCGATCCTGGGCGTCGAGGTCAACGTCGTGCTCGCCCGGCGACTGTGGCCGAGAGCACTGCTCACACCGTTCACCGACTCGGTCGACCTCACCGAGGCCGACCGTCGCGCCTACGCGATGTACGCCCAGATGCAGCGTCACAAGGGGTTCGAGACCGTCGTCGTCCGCTTCGACGGGCGCGACGGCGACACCCACGAGATCGTCCTCGAGCCCGACAAGAAGGCGCCCGACCTGCGCGGGTCGGTCGACGCCGCCGTCGAGCCCGGGCCGGCGCCCACGTCGGTCGTGCAGCAGCACCCCGGCGAGGGCCGGGTCTCCTAGCCGGCTCGAACCGGGCTGGGGCCGGGCTCAGAACGGGTTGTCGGTGTCCCAGGGCGCCTCGAAGGTGTCGGTGTCGACCCCTCTCCCGTCGAGGTGGGTCACTGCCGCGTCGACGGAGGCGAACGTCGTACGCCGCACCTCGACCAGGTCCTCCGGCGCCAGGTAGGCGTCGGGCTCGACGTCGTCGGACGTCTCGACCTCGACGAGGACGACGCTCTCGCCCTGGTCGGGCTCGATCATCAGCCACGCCCGCCGGTCAGGGGTCGACGCGTCGACCTCGGCGGTGACCATGCTGTCGAGCATGGTCACGCGGTTGCGGATCTCGGGGCGCATCCACCGATCATGACCTACCCGGCGAGCAGCCGGGACCGCAGCGCCACGAGCAGGTCGTCGGTCAGGCCGAGCCCGTCGCGCAGGTAGCCCTCGACCGAGCCGTACGACCCCACCGCCTGCGCCAGGCCCGCGTGCAGGTAGGCGAGGTCGGCAACCATGATCGGCTCGAACGTCGGGACCCGGTCGGCGCCGAGGTGCTCGGCCACCAGACCGAGGTACTTCGCCCGGGTGTCGGCGGAGCGCTCGTTGGTGAGCAGGTAGTCGGCCTCGACGACGGCGTCGGCCACGCCCGCGACCCGGAGGACGAGCGCGGCGGCCCAGCCGGTGCGGTCCTTGCCGGCCGTGCAGTGGAACAGCTGGGGCGTCGACGACGTCGCGAGCGAGGCGAGGAGGGTGCCGAACGAGCGGCGGGCGTCGGGGTCGGTGACGAAGCGGCGATAGACGTCGAGCATCGCCGCGACGGCCGCGGGCGCGTCGGGGAGCTCGGCCCCTGCGCCGGGCGGGATGCCGCCGACCTCCACGTGCTGCCACGTCGTGCCGGGGACGGCGACGTCGGGATGGGCCTCGACCTCGTGGCCGCTGCGCAGGTCGAAGACCGCGGTGATGCCGAGCGAGGCCAGGGTCGCGGCGTCCTCGTCGAGCAGCTGCAGCTCGTTGGAGCGCCACAGGACGCCGGGCCGCAGCGGCTCACCGGCCGCCGTCGTGTAGCCCGGGCCGGCGACGTCGCGGAAGTTGTCGGCCGAGGCCAGCCGGGTGATCTCCTCGCCCCAGCGGGCGTCGTCGGCGGGCACGGGACCACCCTACGAGGCCATGGACCCCAGGCTCCGCACCCCCCGGAGTGACCATGCCCGACCAGCCCGTCCGGGGTCTGTCGGTCGCTGGCCGGCAGTCCCTACGCTCGTTCCGGCGGCACTGGGGAGAGTCGCCGAAGAGGGAGGGAGGCTCCGCGACCGCAGGCATGCGGACCCCGCGGACCACCCGCACACTCCCTGACCCGGAGGCGCATTCCGGGACGGGGAACGGAACGTCGCCGGCTCGGGCCGGCCCGTTCCTCATTTTTCAGAGCGGCGCCGCCGCCACCAGGTCGCGGACCCGGTCGCCGACGGCTCGGAGCCGCGGGACCAGGACCGCCGGGTCGCCGTTGCCGAGGCAGGCGTACGCCGCCACGCGGGTCGGGCCGGTGACCAGGCCGACGTCGCAGCGGACGTCGGTGTCTGTGCCGGTCTTGTTGACGAGTGCGCCGTCAGCCCCGTCAGCGACGAGGGGGTCGAGCGCGAAGGCCGAGGCGACCAGCGAGTGGTCGAGGCCGGCGGCCAGCCAGCCGAGCACCCGCTCCGACACCGCCGCCGACACCCAGGTGCGCCGGTGGAGCGCGACGAGCACGTCGGTCCACTCGCGAGCCGTGCCGGTGCTGAGCGTCGGCGGGTCCGACGGCCCGCGGGTGTCGCGGACGACGTCCCAGAGACCGGTGTCGCGCAGGCCGAACGCGTTGACCGCGTCGTGGCCGAGCCGGTCGACCAGCACGTTGGTGGCCCAGTTGTCGCTCACCGCGCCGACCAGCAGCGCCACGTCGAGGACCGGCAGCGCATCGGTGGTCATCAGGTGCCACAGCCCGGAGTCGCCGACGCGCGGCGTCACCGTGCGCGACAGCACCTCGTCGGGCGCCACGTCGCCGGCCTCGAGCGCGACCGCGAGGGCCGACAGCACGAGCACCTTCGCCACGCTGGCCGTGCGCAGCACGGTGTCCGGGGCCTCCGACACGAGGACCTCGCCGGTGCCCGCGTCGACGACGTGGAGCGAGACGACGTCAGGCACGACCTCAGCACGTCCTCAGGCACGTCGGGGCGGGCGCGGGAAGAACAGCGGCACGCGCTCGGCGTACTCGGGGAAGCCGGGGCGCTTCATCATCGTCTTCTCCAGCAGCTTCGCGCCGGTGACGTTGCGGATGAAGAGCGTCATCGCGATCGGCGACAGCACGGTCGCGAGGCCGACGACCCAGCCCGACGCGAGCCCGCCGACCAGCCACAGCCCCCACCAAACGGCCGCGTCGCCGAAGTAGTTGGGGTGACGCGTCCAGGCCCACAGCCCGGTCTCCATGACCTGCGGGCGCTGGTCCTTGGGGATCTGCTTGTAGGCCGCGAGCTGTCGGTCGCCGACCGTCTCGAAGAACAGCCCGACGCCCCAGACCACGACGCCGACGACGACCGCCGGCCAGAGATCGACGGTGAAGAACGCCCCGACGGCGACCGGGATCGCGATGAACCACTGCGCCGTCCCCTGGACCAGCAGGACCCGTCGTACGACGGTCCCGATGCCGACCTCGGAGACCGGCCCGCCGAGCATCTCGGTGTAGCGCGGGTCCTCCTTGCCGGCGTGGTCACCCAGCGCGCGACCACGGACGTGCCACGCGAGCCGCCCGCCCCAGACGGCCACCAGCCCGACCAGCAACCAGGCGTGCCAGGCGTCGCCCTCGTCGCTCAGGGTCGCGACGACGGCGGCCACCAGGGCCACCAGCACGAACCCCGCACCCCACGTCACGTCGACCACCGCCGCCTTGTCGAGCTGGCGGATCCGGACAGCGGTGACGCCCATCCCGACCACCACGGTCAGCAGCGACGCGCCGAGCGCGACCAGCACGTTGTCCATGCCGCGAGTCTGACGGACCCGCCCGCACCGGAACCCATCCGTCTGGCTCGGATCGGTCGCGTTGGGTGGAGTTTCGTCGCGGGAGGTGGAGATTCACCGCTGAGGCGGGGGTTTTCCTCATGGGGAGGTTGTCGAGCGTTTCTACCGGTTCTACGACGAAGTTTCGTCGCAGAGGGAGGAGATCCACCGCTGAAGCGGTGAATCTCCACCAGGGGTCAGACCCCCCGCACCAACGGCAGGTCGTGCGGACCGTCGGGACGCACCATCAGGATCTGGTCGACGCCCATGCGGCCGTCGCGGAAGGCCATCGAGCCGCCGACGAGGTAGAGCTCCCAGACGCGGTAGGTCTCCTCGTCGGTGAGCTCGACGAGGCGGTCGCGGTGGGCGTAGAAGTTCTCGAGCCAGCCGGCGACGGTGAGCACGTAGTGCTCGCGCAGGCCGTGGACGTCGCGGACCTCGAGCCCGGCGCGCTCGAGGAAGGCGACGGTCTCGCCGACGGGGCGCATGTACATGTCGGGCGCGATGAACGACTCGATGAACGGGCCGCCGCCGGGCCACTTGCCGGTTCGCGACATCTGCTGGATGAGCACCCGTCCGCCGGGCTTGACCGAGCGGCGCAGCACGGAGGCGTAGGTCGGGTAGTTCTTCTGGCCGACGTGCTCGCCCATCTCGATCGACGACACGGCGTCGAAGTGGTCGCGCTCGGGGACCTCGCGGTAGTCCTGGAGCCGGATCTCGACGCGGTCCTGCAGGCCGCGCTCGGCGATCCGGGCGTCGATGAACTTCTTCTGCTCCGCCGCGATCGTGACGCCGACGACGCGGGCGCCGAACTTCTCGGCCGCGCGCAGCGACATCGAGCCCCAGCCGCAGCCGACGTCGAGGAGGGTCGAGCCCTCGGTCAGGCCGAGCTTGGTGCAGACCAGGTCGAGCTTGGCCTCCTGGGCCTCCTGCAGCGGCTGGTCGGGTGAGGAGTGGTAGCCCGACGAGTACGCCATGTGCGGCTCGAGGATCAGCGAGTAGAACTCGTTGGAGAGGTCGTAGTGGTGGCTGATCGCGCGGCGGTCGCGCAGCGCGCTGTGCAGCCGGCCCTTGATGTTGGCCTGCGACGCCGGGGCGGCCGGCGGGCGGCCGAACGCCTTGAGGTCGAGGGCGGTGCGCACGGCCTGGACGATCGCGGCCGGCCGGGGACGGGTGCCGGACAGGCCGCGTTCGCGGGCGACGGCGAAGGCGTAGGTGAGGGCCTTGTCGAGGTCCCAGCCGTCGACCTCGGGCACGTCGAGCTCACCGGTCACGTAGGCCTGCGCGGCCCCGAGCTCGCCCGGGTGCCAGAGCAGGCGGCGTACGGCGTCGGCGGAGTGGAGCACGACGAGCGGGCCGTCGGCCGAGCCGGCCTCGGAGCCGTCCCAGGCGCGCAGGCGGACGGGGAGCTCGCCGCCGATGAACGGCGCGACCGCGTCGGCCAGCTGCTGGGCGACGCCGCCGCTGCGGCCGCGGGCCGGGGTCGTGCCGGTCTGGGTGGTGGTCATGGTCAGTCCCTCGCGAAGGTCAGCTGGTTGACGTCGATGTAGCCGGAGGCGAAGCCCGCGCGGCTGTAGTCGAGGTAGAAGTGCCACATCCGCAGGAACGTGTCGTCGAACCCGAGGCGGAGCACCTCGGCGGAGTGGCTCAGGAACGCCTCGTCCCAGAGCTCGAGCGTCCGGGCGTAGTGCTGGCCCATCGAGTGGGCCGGCGCCATCCGCAGGCCGGTGTGCTCGCGGGTGATCTCGTCGATGACCTGCACCGACGGCAGGAACCCGCCGGGGAAGATGTACTTGTTGATCCAGGTGTAGGTGTTGCGGGTCGCGAGCATCCGGTCGTGGGGCATCGTGATCGCCTGGATCGCGACCCGGCCGCCGGGCGCGAGCACCCGGTCGATGGTCTCGAAGTAGGTGCGCCAGTACTGCCAGCCGACGGCCTCGATCATCTCGACCGACACGATCGCGTCGTAGGAGCCGACGACGTCGCGGTAGTCGCAGATCTCGACGCTGCACTGCTCACCGAACCCGGCGGCGGCGACGCGCTCGTCGGCGAGCGCCTTCTGCTCGACCGACAGGGTGAGCGACGTGATGGTGGCGCCGCGACGGGCCGCGCGGATGCAGAGCTCGCCCCAGCCGGAGCCGATCTCGAGCACACGGGTGCCCTCGCCGACGCCGGCCTCGTCGAGCAGGCGCTCGATCTTGCGACCCTGCGCCTCCTCGAGGTCGGCCGCGGTCGCGACCGACGGGTCGCCCGCGAACAGCGCCGACGAATAGCTCAGCGTCGGGTCGAGGAACAGCTCGAACAGGTCGTTGGAGAGGTCGTAGTGGTGCGCGATGTTGCTCTGCGAGTTCTTGGACGTGCTCTTCTGGGTGCGCGGCGGACGCTTGACGACCACGGCGCGCAGCTTCTGCAGGCTCTCGGGCACGAGGTGCTGCATCTCGGCGGCGAGCACCTGGAGGAACCCGGCGAGGTCCTCGGCGTCCCAGGCCCCGGTGAGGTAGGCCTCGCCGAACCCGATCAGCTGGTGGCGCCCGATGCGGAGGTAGAACTCCTCGGGGCGCGTGATGACCATCGTCGGGCCGCCACGACCGAAGGTCTCGCCGTCGGCGACCACGGTGACGTCGAGGCGGTTGATGGCGGCGTGGAACAGCCGCTTGGCGATCCGGGCGGACACGCGGGCCCGCGGGCCGGAGGGCACGACGTCGAGTCCGGGCCAGTGGTTGGCGCTGACGCGCTCCTGGGCGACCGTCATCGTTGTACCCCTTCCTGGGAGTGTGCCGGGCGCTGACGCACCGGCAGTCGGCGCAGCCACAGCACGATGCCGTGGACGCGGATGAGGAGGGAGCCGCGCAGGGCCGCCGGGGCGGCCCGCAGGGCGGTGGTGTCGGCCGGGGTGCCGACCATGGAGGCGCTGAACCGGGCTCCGTCGTCGGACTCGAGCTCGACGACGACGTGCAGGCGGCTGCCCGCGCGCTTGGTGGGAGCGGGTACGGCGAGCTCGTAGGTGCCGTCGGTGCCGTGGAACGGCGAGACGTACATCGCCTTGGGCGTCGTGGCGCGGCCCTTGTCGTCGGTGTGGACGAGGTAGGCGTGCCGGTCGCCGTAGGTGTTGTGGACCTCGACGACGGTGGCGGCGAGAGCGCCGCCCTCGTCGTGGCACCAGTAGACGCTGATCGGGTTGAAGCAGTAGCCGAAGGCCCGGGCCTGGGCGGCCATGAAGACCTTGCCGGCGCCGACCTCGACGCCGTGCAGCCGCAGGAACGCCACGACGTTGGCCCGGATGGAGGTCTCCGGGTCGCCGAGGTGGTCGCGGGCCTCGAACCGGCCCAGGACGCCGTGGTCGGGCAGGTCGTCGAGGTCGACGACCCACGTCTGGGACTTCGTCGTGAAGCGGCGCTTGAAGGGGCGGCGCCGCGTGTGGCTGATCGTGGTGGCGTAGATGCCGGTGGTGACCTCGGGGTCGACCGCAGGCAGGACCTCGGGCCACTCGAGGCCGAGACGGGTGGCGGCGGCCAGGCCCGAGCGCGCACCGTCCTCGTGGAAGCCCCAACCGTGGTAGGCGCCGGCGAAGACGACCCGGTCGGTGTCGATCTCGGGCAGTCGTGCCTGGGCGGCGACGGAGACGGGATTGTAGAGCGGGTGCTCGTACTCCATCCGGTCAATGACCGTCGCCGGGTCGACGAGGTCGGCGCCACCGAGCGTCACGAGGTAGTGGGTGTCGGTGTCGAGGCGCTGCAGCCGGGTGAGGTCGTAGGTGACGATGACGCCGTCGTCGGTCGGCCGCTGCACGTCGGTGCCGGGTCGCCGGAAGTTCCACGAGGCCCACGCGTCGGTGGCCTCGGGCAGCAGCGAGGTGTCGGTGTGGAGCAGCGCGGTGTTGGGCGCGTAGGGCATGGCCGTGAGCAGCTCGCGCTGCAGCGGGGTGGGCTCGGCCAGCATGGAGAGCGCGTGGCCGGGGTGGGTCGCGACCACCACGGCGTCGTAGGTAGCCACCGCGCCGGACCCGTCGGTGACCTCGACGCCGGTGGCCGTCTCGAGGACCGAGGTCACCTTGGCGCCGAGCCGGACCTCGGGGAGCAGCGCGCCGATCTTCTGCACGTAGGAGTGCGAGCCGCCGGACACCGTGCGCCACTGGGGCGAGCCGAAGATGCCGAGCATGCCGTGGTGCTCGAGGAACGTGAAGAGGTAGCGGGCCGGGTAGTCGAGGGACACCTCGGGCTCGCAGGACCACACGCACGCCACCACGGGCTCCATGAAGTGCCGCACGAAGTAGGAGCTGAACCGGCCATCGGCCAGGAACTCCCGCAGGGTCCTGGTGTCGGACTCGACCGCGAGGAGGGCCTTGGCCTGGCGGTGGAACCGCGGGATCTCGGCGAGCATCGCGAGGTAGCGCGGCTTGCGGACGTTGGCCGCGTTCGGGAACAGGCCCTTGCGGCCCAGGGCTCCGGCCCACTCCAGGTCGCTGTCGTCGTCGCGGATCGACATCGACATCTCGGAGGGCTGGGTCGCCACGCCGAGCTCGGCGAAGATCCGGAGCAGCACCGGGTAGGTGCGGGGGTTGTGCACGATGAAGCCGGTGTCGATGTGCAGGTCACGCCCGCCCTCGGGGACGACGTGGGTGTCGGCGTGCCCGCCGAGCCGGTCGTCGGCCTCGTAGAGCGTGACGTGGGCGGTGCGCGAGGCGACGTAGGCGGCCGTCAGCCCCGCGACGCCGGAACCGACGACCGCGATCCTCCGCGCGTTCACGCCTGCTCGAACCCGATCACGTCGACGATCTTGTCGCTGGGCTCGGTCGGCTGCTCGCCGGCCAGCTCGACCGTGATGCCGACGCCGTCGGCCATGGCGGCGTCGCCCTTGAGCAGGACCGTGCTGCTGCCCCCGCCGATCTGGCCGGCCGGGATCATGTCGCTCCCGCGCTGCAGCCACAGCTCGTAGGTGTGGAGGGTCGGCGCGTCCGGCAGGTCCTCGGTGACGATGACGGCCTGCTTGAGCTTGACCGAGCGGACCACGGTGGCGGTGCCGCCGTCGGGCAGGTTGCGGACGACACGTTGGGCGTCGGACGCGTTGAGGACCTGGTCGGTCGGGCTGTCGGCCAGCTCGACGCCGGGCTTCTTGTCGTCGTCGCCGGCGAGGTCCATGGCCGTGGCACCGATGCCACCGATGGCGATCAGTGCAGCAGCCGCTGCGACCAGTGCCGGAAATCGGCGTCGGGTCGCCCGCCCTCGCTCGGCGGCGGCCACCATGACCGGCGGGAGCGGGCGGACGCTCTGGATGCCGGCGAGCACGGACTCGCGCAGCGAGTCGGGCGGCGTGAGGGCCGACGTCTCCCCGATGAGGGAGCCGGCCTCGCGCAGCGAGTCGACCTCGGCCTGGCAGGTCGGGCAGTCGGCGAGGTGGCGCTCGAACTGAGCCCGCTCGAACTCGTCTACTGCATCTACGGCGTATGCACCTGAGAGTGCGTGGATGTCAACGCTCATGAGTGCACTCCCATCTTGTCGCGCAGCCGGATCAGGCCGTCTCGGATTCTTGTCTTGGCGGTGCCGACGGGGAGGTTGAGGATCCCCGCCACTTCTGTGTGGGTGTAGCCACCGAAGTAGGCGAGCTCGATCGCCTCGCGTTGTACGTCGGTGAGCCCCTTCAGCGCGCTGCGGACCCGCGCGGCCTCCATGGAGGCCTGTGCTGCGTCCGACGTGCTGTCGTGGTCGATGCTCTGGTTCTGCTGGCTGTAGCCGGTGTCGCGTCGGGTGGACGCCTCGGCCGACCGGACCCGGTCGACCGCCTTGCGGTGGGTGATGGTCATCAGCCACGAGAGAGCGCTGCCGCGCTCGGAGTCGAAGCGGGTCGAGGTCTTCCAGACCTCGAGGTAGGCCTCCTGCACCACTTCCTCGGCCTGGGCCGGGTCACGCACGACGCGGACCGCGAGCCCGAAGATCCGGGAGGAGGTGGCGTCGTAGAGCTGTGCGAAGGCCTGCTGGTCGCCCTTGGCCGAGCGTCGGAGCAGGTCCGAGAGGACGTCGCCCGGTGCCATCGGCACCCCTTGCGGGGTGCCGATGGGCTCAGGCGTCAGTCTGGTCATGGACCGAGTCTGCCGTGTCTGTGTTCGAGTCGTCGAACGTCAGCTGGCCGGCATGGCGCCGGTGAGCACCTTGTCGATGACGTAGACGGTCGCGTTGGCGGTGGGGATGCCACCGCACAGGACGTTGGCGGTGACGGTGCCGTCGGTGACGGTCATGCCGGCCTCGGGGTCGCCCGCGATGGTCAGCGAGTCACCGATGAGGGTGGGCTGGTCGCCGACGATCGCGTCGGGCGCCAGGCGCGTGGGGAGCACGTGGTGCGACAGGATGACGGCCAGGTCGGAGTTGACGCCGTCGGCCTTGGCGCCGTCGACCAGGGCGGTCAGGTCGGCCGGCGGGATCTCCTCGAACGCGCCGTTGAACGGGGCGAAGACGGTCAGCTCGGGAGCCGAGTTGAGCACGCCGTCGAGACCCTCGACCGCGCCCACGGCACCGACGAGCTGGGTGAGGAGCGGGTTGGTGCCGGCGGCGGTGGCCACCGGGTCGACGACCATGCCGGTCAGCGAGCCGGGCTCGCCGTCGGCCGGGAGCTGGTCGCAGGCCGGGCCGAAGACGGCGTCGAGGTCACCGGTGGCCTCGGAGGGAGTCTCCTCCGGAGCGTCCGTGGTGGTCTCCTCGGGAGCGTCGGACGTCGCGGACGGCGTGTCGCTCGCTCCGCTGTCGCTGCTGCTGTCGTCCTCCTCGCCACAGGCGGCGAGGGTCAGCGACATCGTGAGGATCGCGGCGGCGGCGGTGCCGCGGCGGAGGGTCTGGAGCTTCATGGGAGGTGGTGCCTTCCGTTAGGGGACGTACGTGATGTGTTCGGTGCTGCCGGCCGGGCGGATGGGTCGAGTTGTGTGCTACAGGGTGAGACGCGCCACTCGAGGGTCAGGCGACTGTGAAGAAGAGGGAGTGGATGCCGCTGGCGCCGCCCGGGAAGGGCTGGGCCTTGGCGTCGGTCTGGGTGTCGCCGTCGCCGTCGACCACCCGGGCCGCGACCGTGTGCTGCCCGCCGTCGAGGTCGAGCTCCTGGTACCACTGGCGCCAGTAGACGTTGTTGACGTCGGCACCGGCCTGGGCGTCGGTCCACTCCCCGCCGTCGACCTTGACCTGCACCTTGGCGACACCGCCGTTGTCCTGGGCCCAGGCGACGCCGCCGACGACGACCTTGCCCGCCTTGACCGTGGTCAGCGCCTGGGGCGTGTCGATGCGGGCCGAGGGCTTGATCGGGGCGCGGGTGTCCCAGTTGCGCTCGGTCCAGTAGGACTCCTTCTCGGCGTAGGTCGTGAACGTCAGCCGGGTGACCCACTTGGTGGCGCTGATGAAGCCGTAGAGGCCGGGCACGATGATCCGCGCCGGGAACCCGTGCTCGCGCGGTAGCGGCTCGCCGTTCATCCCGATCGCCAGCAGGGCCTCGCGGCCGTCGGTGAGCAGGTCGTAGGGGGTGCCGATCGTCATGCCGTCGAAGTCGGTGGCGAGCATCTGGTCGACGCCGCTGCCCGGCTTGGCCCGGTCGATGATGTCCTTCAGGGGTACGCCGAGCCAGCGCGCGCCCCCGACGTACTTGCCGCCGACGCTGTTGGAGACGCAGGTCAGCGTGATGTCGCGCTCGACCATCGGCATCTCGAGGAGCTCGTCGAAGCTGATCTCGAACTCGTTCTCGACGTCGCCGTCGATCTTGAGGACCCAGTCGTCCGACGGCACGACGGGGACGTCGAGGCGGGTGTCGACCCGGTAGAAGTCCCCGTTGGAGACCTGGAGGGGCGTGATGCCCGGATAGGTCTGCCCGAGGTCCATCGGCAGCGCCGGGGCGGTCTCGCCGGCCGCGGCCGGCGGGAGCGTGATGTCCTCGGCACGGGCGCGGACCTTGCCGATCCAGCGCCCGGCGCCGCCCAGGATCGCGGCGGTGGCGGCGAGCACGCCGCCGGCGACGAGGACGCCGCG